>CALZIL010000209.1 GCA_945787495.1 uncultured Afifella sp.
CGACCTTAACCGGCTGGCGCCGCGGAAAGCGTGACGGACAGGCCATGGCAACGATCGCCGAACATGACACGGCCGGACCGGGCGCAAAAAAGCCGGAACTGAACGCCACGCGTCCCTTCGCCGCCTTTGAATGGATGCTGGCCGGGCGCTATCTGCGCGCCCGCCGCAAGGAAGCTTTCATTTCCGTCATTGCCGGCTTTTCATTCCTTGGCATCATGCTCGGCGTTGCGACCCTGGTCATCGTCATGGCGGTGATGAACGGCTTCCGCAGCGAGCTTCTTGACAAGATCCTGGGCATTAACGGCCATCTCATCCTGCAGGCGGTGGAAAGCCCGCTGACCGATTACCGCGATATTGCCGACCGCGTCTCGGCGCTCGACGGCGTCGTCGCAGCGATCCCGCTGGTGGAAGGTCAGGCGCTCGCCTCCGGTCCGGCCGGCACCGGGTCCGGTGTGCTGGTGCGCGGTGTCCGGTCCGTTGATCTTGGCAAGATCCGTGGTATCGCCGACACTGTCAGAAAGGGCAGCCTGGCCGAATTCGACACCGCCGGCGGTGTCGCGGTTGGCGCCCGGTTGGCGCAAAATCTCGGCCTGCTGGTCGGCGACAAGCTGGTACTGGTCTCGCCGCGCGGCGCCGTCACGCCGATGGGCGTCTCGCCACGGGTCAAGGGCTATCCCGTCGTCGCGATTTTCGAGATCGGCATGTCGGAATACGACGCCACCTTTGTCTTCTTGCCGCTGACCGAGGCGCAGGCCTATTTCAATCAACCCGATCAGGCCGGCGCCGTGGAGGTGTATCTGGACGATCCCGACGCTGTCGCCGATATCCGCGAAGCGGTCGAAGCCGCCGCCGGCCGGCCGGTTTTTTCCACCGACTGGCGCCAGCGCAACGTGACGTTCTTTTCCGCCCTGGAAATTGAACGCAACGTCATGTTCCTGATTTTAACGATGATCGTCCTCGTCGCCGCGCTCAACATCATTTCCGGCCTGACCATGCTGGTTAAGGACAAGGCCCGCGACATCGCAATATTGCGGACCATGGGCGCAACGCGTGGCGCCATTCTGCGGGTATTTTTCATAACCGGCGCCTCGATCGGCACCGTCGGCACTTTTGCCGGACTGGCGCTCGGCACCGTCATTACATTGAACGTGGAAAATATCCGCCAGTTCACCTCATGGATATTCCAGACCAATGTCTTTTCTCCCGAGCTCTACTATCTCAGCCGGCTGCCGGCCGATATGGATGTCAGCGAGACCATCAGCGTCGTGATCATGGCGCTTGTCCTGTCTTACCTGGCGACGATCTTCCCGGCCTGGCGCGCCGCCAGGCTCGATCCGGTCGAGGCGCTTCGCTACGAATGAACCAGCCCGCCAGCCCCAGATTGCCTGATGAGCCGGGCGTTGTCGCGCCGCCGGTGCTGGCGCTTGAGGGCGTCGTGCGCGCCTATGTGACGGCCGCCGGCACGCTGACGGTGCTGAACGGCGTCGAGCTGACGGTAAAACCCGGCGAACTCGTCGCCCTGGTTGCGCCATCCGGTGTTGGCAAGTCGACGCTGCTGCATGTCGCGGGCCTGCTGGAAAAGCCCGAAGCCGGCGAAGTGCGTATCAATGGCCGCACCGCATCCGGACTGAACGATCTGGCGCGTACCGCCATGCGCCGCCGCGACATCGGCTTCGTCTATCAGTTCCACCATTTGCTGCCGGAATTCACGGCGCTGGAAAACATCGTCATGCCGCAAATGATCGCCGGCCTGGGTAAGAGCGAGGCCGAGGCGCGCGCCCGCCAACTGCTTGGCTATATGCGCATCGAGGCCCGCGCCGACCACCGTCCGGCTGAACTCTCCGGCGGTGAGCAGCAACGCGTCGCCATCGCCCGTGCCGTCGCCAACGGGCCGCGCATCCTGATGGCCGACGAGCCGACCGGCAATCTTGACCCCAAGACCTCCGACCATGTCTTTGCCGCTCTTGACGCGCTGGTTCGCCAATCCGGCCTGTCGGCGCTGATCGCCACCCACAATATGGCGCTCGCAGCCCGCATGGACCGGGCCATCACGCTCAAGGACGGCAAGGTCGTCCCGGCCGAAATCGCCTGACCTGTTCATCCAGAGCCCGACCATGGCACTTGACTCCCGTCAAATTATAGGGAACAAATAAAGAACATAACGGGAGCAAAGCAATGACATGGTTGATGCGTGAAATGGTTTCCTTCGCTTCGGTCAGCGTTTTCATCGCCTCGCTGGCGCTGTGGGCCTGCGGTCTTGCCGGTTGAAATGGACGTCCCGCGGCCGCTGTGAAAACGCAATTCCGGCTCTCCTTTGGACCGGACGACGATTGCGAAGATCGGGGATAATGCCGAAACGCTCTGGACGGCGGGCGTTTTGCCGGATCAATCTGGGATCCGATCTGGCGGCGCGAAAAGGCAGGTGCAGGCGAGGCGATGGCGAGCGGTCCGGACTTCATCCATCTCAATTGTCATTCGGCCTATTCGCTGCTGGAAGGCGCGCTGCCTGTCGACACCCTCATCTCTCTCGCCGCCGCCGATGCCATGCCGGCGGTCGGTGTCACCGACACCGCCAATTTGTTCGGCGCGCTGGAGTTTTCGCAAAAGGCGGCCAAGGCCGGTATTCAGCCGATCATTGGCTGCAAGCTGCCGGTCCGTTTTGAGCCCGAAGACGGCGATGCGACAGGCGCTGGCGCTCATCTTCGCGGCGGCCGCGGTGGCCGCAGTGAGATGAACCGCAGCGCGGCAGCAAGGAGCGAGGCACCAATCTTCCTGCTGGCGACGGGTGATGTCGGATTTGCCGGCCTGGTGCGGCTCGTAACCCATTTCTATCTTGGCTCGGAAAGCGGCCCGGAAAGCGGCCCCGAAAGCGGCAATGACCGGGCCGAACCACTTGCCCTTGATCGCCTGGGCGCCGCGGCGGACGGTCTGATCGCCCTGACCGGCGGCCATGACGGGCTGCTTTATCCGCTGCTTGGCGCCGGTGAGGACGAGCGCGCCGAAGCCCGCCTGGTAGCGCTGAAATCACTGTTCGGCGACCGCCTTTATGTCAGCCTCGAACGCCACGGCATGGCGGTGGAACAGGCCGCCGAGGCAAAGCTTCTGGCTCTTGCCTATAGCCATGAATTGCCGCTGGTTGCGACCAACGAGCCGATGTTTCCCGGGCCGGACGATTTTGAGGCCCATGACGCATTGCTGGCGATCTCCGATGGCCGAATGCTGTCGGAGGATGATCGCCGGCGGCTGACGCCGGATCATCATTTCCGGCCGCAAGCGGAAATGAAGCAGACATTTAAAGATATACCAGAAGCAATTGAAAACACGGTTGAAATTGCAAAGAGATGCCATAACCGACCGATGACGATCGAGCCGATCCTGCCACGCTTTGCCAGTGCGAAGACCGGCGAGGGGGTGAGCGGCGCAGACGTCGTGACATTGGAGGCCGGCGAACTGCGCCGTCAATCCGAAGCCGGACTGGCCGAGCGTTTGAAGACGCAAGGTTGCGCACCCGGCGCTGTCGAGACCGATTATCGCGAGCGTCTCGACATGGAACTCGGCGTCATTGAGGGCATGAAATATCCGGGTTATTTCCTGATCGTCGCCGACTTCATCAAATGGGCCAAGGCGCGCGGCATTCCCGTCGGTCCCGGCCGCGGCTCCGGCGCCGGTTCGGTTGTCGCCTGGGCACTGACGATCACTGATCTCGATCCGTTGCGCTTCGGGCTGCTGTTTGAGCGTTTTCTCAATCCCGAGCGTGTGTCGATGCCCGATTTCGACATCGACTTTTGCCAGGAGCGGCGCGACGAGGTGATCGACTACGTCCAGGAGCGCTACGGCGCCGACAAGGTCGCCCAGATCATCACCTTCGGAACCCTGCAGGCGCGTGCCGCCTTGCGCGATGTCGGCCGGGTTCTGGAAATGCCCTACGGCCAGGTCGACCGGCTGTGCAAGATGGTGCCGGCCGATCCGGCCAATCCGGTGACCCTGGCCGAGGCGATCGCCGGCGAGCCGCGTTTTGCCGAGGCACGCAAGGAGGAAAGCGTCGTCGGCCGGCTTCTCGACATCGCCATGAAGCTGGAAGGGCTCTACCGGCACGCCTCCACCCATGCCGCCGGCATCGTTATCGGCGACCGGCCGCTGACCGAACTCGTCCCGCTCTACCGCGATCCGCGCTCCGATCTGCCGGTCACCCAGTACAACATGAAATGGGTCGAACAGGCCGGACTGGTGAAGTTCGACTTTCTTGGCCTGAAGACCCTGACGGTTCTGGAAAAAACCGTCGAACTGTTGAAGCGCCGCGGCATCGAGGTCGATCTGGCGGCGCTGCCATTTGACGATGTGGCGACCTTCGACATGCTGTCACGCGGCGAGACCGTCGGTGTCTTCCAGTTGGAAAGCCAGGGCATGCGCCGCGCCTTGGTCGGCATGAGGGCCGACCGATTTGAGGACATCATCGCCCTTGTCGCGCTGTACCGGCCGGGGCCGATGGACAACATCCCGACCTATAACCGCCGCAAGCACGGTGAGGAGACGCCTGATTATCTGCATCCGATTTTGGAACCGATCCTGAAGGAGACCTACGGCGTCATCATCTACCAGGAACAGGTCATGCAGATCGCCCAGACCCTGTCCGGTTATTCGCTCGGCGAGGCCGATCTCCTGCGCCGCGCCATGGGCAAGAAGATCAGGGCGGAGATGGACGCCCAGCGCGAACGTTTCGTCGATGGCGCCGTTGAGCGCGGCATCGCCCGCCCTGATGCCGTCATGGTTTTCGATCTGGTCGCCAAATTCGCCAGCTACGGCTTCAACAAGTCGCATGCCGCGGCCTATGCGCTGGTCGCCTACCAGACCGCTTATTTGAAAGCCAGGCATCCGGTCGAATTCCTCGCGGCCTCCATGACGCTGGACATGGGCAATACCGACAAGCTCAACGAATTTCGCCTGGAGGCGCGGCGGCTCGGCATCACCGTTGTGCCGCCCGACGTCAATCGTTCCGGCGTCGATTTTGAGACCTGTGAGGGCGAGATTGTTTACGCCTTATCGGCGCTGAAGGGCGTCGGCACGCAGGTGGTCCGCCACATCGCCGGCATTCGCGGCGAGCGGCCTATCGCCGATTTGTCGGATTTCGCCACCCGCATCGATCCACGCATCGTCAACAAGAAGGCGATGGAGTGCCTCGTCCAGGCCGGCGCCTTCGACATGCTGCAGCCGGACCGGGCTCGCGTCTTTGCCGGTATCGGCCGCATTCTGGCGGCGGCTTCAGAACGTCAGCAGCGCACCGAGGCGGGTGTTCGTGATTTCTTTTTCGATGCGGCGAGCGCGCCGCAACTGACCTTCGAAGCGGCTGAACCGTGGTCGCCGGCTGAACGTTTGCAGCGCGAGTTCTCCGCCATCGGCGC
>CALZIL010000210.1 GCA_945787495.1 uncultured Afifella sp.
TCCTGGAAGAAGCCCATGCTCTGGCGCAGCAGATAGCGGTGCGCCAGCCAGCGCACGCGCATCGGGAAATTGCCCATGATCGACTGGTCGGTCGCCAAATCGTGACCGAGCTCGACCAGCGGCATGATGACGAGCACCAGGACGCCGACGCCGGCCAGCCACAGACCGTGATCGGCCCAGAAACTGGTGCGGTCGGCGGCCGTCAGCCAGTCGACAACACGGCCGAGAACGCCGAACAGCGCCACCTCCAATATGGCGAACAGCGCCCCGGTCACGGCGATGAAGACCAGCAGCGGCCATGTCGGCCGGGCATAATGCCAGACGAAGGCGAGTAGCGTCGCCGGTGGCCGCGCTGGCACGGTGGCGGGAAACGGATCGATCAGTTTTTCAAAAAAGGCGAACATGGCTTCGGTCCTGCGGGAAGAGGAACAATCATCCCGGCCAGACGAAGCAAGCGCGCTGGCGGCCGGGTGTCAGATGGGGCTTGAAACAAACATGGTCATCGACACCTCCAACAGGGCCCGCGCGACTCTGTTCGCGACATTGGCGGACCTGAAACGCGGTGTTTATCGCCCTCACGCCGCCGGGGCAATTCACGATTTATGGCGATGTGGACGCCGGTCCCGCCAGGCAGCGCCAATTACTGCGGTTTTTGGCCGCCTACTCTGACGTGCAATCCACATACTCTGACAGACCGGTCGACGTCCGTTAAGCGCCCGAAAGCGGACGACGCTCCTGCAATGTGGGATGTCTGAAATGTGCCATAACCGGAAGCCTCAGCAGGATTCGATATCCGCCTTGCAACACGCCAGTATTTCGGGGTGATTTCCGCAGCAATCGTTGAGCAGGAAGGAAACCAGGCCGCCAATATTGTCAAAGTTGGCGCGGTAAATGATTCTACGTGATTGCCGCTCAGATGAGATCACACCCGCCCGTTCCAGCGCCGTCAGGTGAAATGAGGCGCGAGATGATGATGCATGAACCTGTGCGCCGACATCGCCTGCTGAAGCGCCTTCTTCACCGCATTGAACCAGATATCTGACCACCTTAAGCCGGGTTTCCTGAGACAACGCCCCGAACATGGATAGTGCCTGTTTTTCTTTCATATCTCAATATCTCTTGAAATGTTGAGATATGATATATATTGTTCCCGTAGCGGCGGTCAACCGAGCCTTTGCCGCACTCTGAAATGCTCAGGGAAACACAACTATGAAAATCGTCAGTTTCAAAATCTGCCCCTTCGTACAGCGCGTGACGGCTTTGCTTGAGGCAAAAAACATCCCTTATGAAGTCGAGTACATTAGCCTGAGCGACAAGCCGCAATGGTTTCTGGATATTTCGCCCAACGGGCAAGTTCCCGTGCTGATAACAGATGATGGACAGGCTCTGTTTGAGAGTGACGCGATTGTCGAATATATCGAGGAAGTATTCCCCGCACTTCAGCCCGACATCTCGCTTGAAAAGAAGGCGACAAACCGCGCGTGGAGCTATCTCGCCTCAAAGAACTATCTGGCTCAGTGCAGCGCGCAGCGCAGCCCCGATCAGAACGTACTGAAAGAGCGCAGTGAAAAGCTTGGCAAGGCATTTGATCGGATCGAAAAACAGCTTGGTGATACGCCATATTTCGGCGGCAACACCATCGGCATGGTTGATATTGCGTGGCTGCCCCTCCTGCACCGCGCCAACATCGTCGAACAACATTCCGGTTATGATTTCGTCGGCGAGCGTCCGAAGCTGAAGAAATGGCAGAAGCACCTCTTGGGAACCGGGCTTGCGGAAAAGTCGGTTGCGCCCGATTTCAAAGAAGCATTCAGCAAATTCTACTTGTCGGATCAGACCTATCTGGGGCGTGGTCGAGAAGTCGGGAATTGCTGTTTCAGCGGAGCCTGCGCGACCGATACTTGCTGCTAACCGGGTGATGGGATGTTGTAGGTCCTTTCGATCGATCAAGCCGACACACTTCCGGTAGGGGTCAAAACCGGAAGTCGTGAACCACGATTTTGATGTCCGTTAAGCGCCCGAAAGCGGACGACGCTCCTACAATGCGGGATGTCCGAAAAGTGCCAATAGGCGACATTGGAGAACACGGCAATTCGCGGTGTTAATACGTCCACATCCGCCATGTCGGTAAGTGCCGTTCCGCTCAACAAATGGAGCGTGGACTAAGATGCTATCTTTTGTAATCCCAAGCCCAGACGTTTCCACCACGACCGTTCTCGATGCACAAGCGCCTCGCTTCGCTGCACCTGAATTGGCTGCGGGTTATCCTGTGCCTCACCACGGTGAGCTTGAAGCTGTTCCTCTATATGCCGCCGCCGGACAATGCGATTGATCAAATCGGGATGCAATTGATGACAGCTAACCATAACTAACCTGCCCGTCGTTTCACCAAGCCCCCGCCCGCTCGTCAAAAGCCATAGCGCATTGCTTCATGCGCAGATTCCCGCGAAAGCTGCGGCAGTATGGTTAACAAATCCTTAACCCGGATTTTCCGGATGGCGTTTTCCGCCGAGACATTTCGTCACCAGCGCCCGTTTTACGATGTCCGCCACCACCACCTGCCTGGGCTCAAGATCAACATCTTGATATTGCCCGGTTTGCGCTTTGGAATGGTCACGATTTGTTAAGGTCCTGGTAACGGAATCACCACCAAATCGCACTGCTGGGGAAAGCGAAGGTGGTTGTGTCGGTAGCAGTGTTCTCTCAGCGCTTGTTTCGGATTGTCGGCCGCTCGTTCCTTGCGCTCGCCTTTCCGGCACATGCGGGGCCGTATGAAGATGGCTTGACCGCATATCAACGCGGCGATTACGCGACGGCGGTGACGTGGTTCCGCAAGGCCGCTGATCAGGGTGTTGCCATCGCGCAGGTCACCCTTGGCCTCATGCACGCCGAGGGCGAGGGCGTGCCGCAGGACTATGCCGAGGCGGTGAAATGGTTGCGAAAGGCCGCCAAGCAAGGCCTTGTCGAAGCGCAAACGCTCCTTGGCTTCATGTATCACGACGGCGAGGGCGTGCCGCAGGATATTGCCGAAGCGGTGAAGTGGTGGCGCATGGCGGTCGAGCAGGGCGATGTCGATGCGCAGTACAACCTCGGCCACATGTACCGCGAAGGCCGGGGCGTGCCGCAGGATTACGTTTGCGCCCACATGTGGTACAACCTTGCTGCCGCGTTAGGCCACGATTGCGCACGAGACAGCTGCGACCTGCTGGCCAAATGCATGACACTCGACCAGGTCGCCGAGGCCCAGCGCATGGCCCGCGAATGGCTGGCGAAGCATGAGTGACCCCACCAAGTTCGTATGATGCATCAGTGATGTCCGACCTGGGTCATGAACGGAAGTCGCGAACCACGATTCTGATGTCCGTTAAGCCCCCGAAAGCGGAAGTCGCGAGACGCCGGTGGCACTTCCGTTTTGTGCCAATAGCGGTCATCCGCGTTGCGATGCGAGATAGAAACGGCAGGCTGCGAGTGGTTTATAGGAGTGTTCTTACCCGTGCACCTTAACGTCAGGTCACGGATTGGATGATTGGGTCCGCTCACCCAGTTGAAATGCCTATGCGACTTTTTTCGATTTGGCGCGATCCGACTCAAAATACGACACCACAACATGCGCCCTGTTTCGTCGGAGTCGTAAAGGCATTTGATCTAAGTCGATTGGTTTTTCAAATTGAACACCCATGTCATTTTTGCGGCGCCAGCGAACGTGGGCTTGGACGATGAGGCCTAGAAGTTGAAATTCGATCTCGACTAATTTTGGCAATTCAGCTTCTTCTATAAGCGATATTCGGGCGCCATTGCGTGAAATGTCTTTGAGAATACCAGCCGTTGACGAGAAACCATTTCCGCATTTTATCCCGACCGGCTCGAACGTATCCAGCCGCTGAAGTCGCGGCCGAATGATACGAAAGGGAAAGGCTTTGAACATCGCACCACCACGGTTTTCCGACATTAACCGTGCCTTGCTCATTACCGGATATCTGTAAGCCATATCCAAGGCGGATTAATAAATCTATCTCAGGTTGCATAAATTTATTTTCTTAAAGCTCGTCACCCATCGGCTTGACCGCCCTCACAAAAGCCTTCAGCCAAACGTCCGACTGTATGGCCCCCTCGTATAGCCGCCATGTCAGTGGGCGCCGTTGCGCTTGCCTTTCGGTGATCTCCGCCCCTTGCGCCGTGCATCCGACAGATCGGTCCAACGAACCGCGCAGGCAAAGAAAAGGCCGGCTCGAAAGCCGACCTGTAAGTGATACTTCTGGAGATTGAATTTTACTCAGAAACTATTGATCCGGTGATTTCGGACCGCGGAGGGGCTGGGGGGCCGATACCCGCAGTTCGTAAGCCGCCGGATCGTGGAGGCAACGATACGAATGTTGGAATGGATGATGACGCGTCCGAAGCCGAAATTTGGCGAGAATGAGGAAATTGCGTTTTTCAACTGAAAATTGTTGGCCCGCATTCCGGTTTTTTGAATTGCCCATCTTTCAATGAGGCCGGGCCGAAAATTATTGTCCTCGGCATCAAACCGGATAATTCGTGCAGCGCATATGTCCGTTCCGGGTCATGAACGGAAGTCACAAACCACGATTCTGATGTCGGCTATGCGCCCGAAAGCGGAAGTCCGTTATGCAACCTCTTTGTGAGTTTTCCGGATTTGCCGACTAACGCTCAGCCAGTTTTGAAGGGGGATTTGTCCCAGCGCCAATTAAGGCCGCTTTTTTCGTTTTTTCCGTCTCGCCAAGGATTCGCGGCTGGCTGTCGTCTAATGCTCAGGTGCGTCTCTCAGGGCGAGAGGCGGCCAGCGTAAAGGGAGACGACAATGAGTAAATTCCGTTCACTGATGGTCCCGGTCCTGGCCGGCGCCGCCATCATCGCCTCGTCAGCGACAATGATGCCCACAATGACGTCAACGGCATCGGCCTCCATGAGGTCATCCCTGATGCAGGGTACCGAGATCGTCCACGTCAATGTCAGCTTTAACTCGCAGGTGCCGCTGGCCGATACCAGCGATGAGGCCATCGCCAGAACCCAGAAGACAAGTCGGCGGTTTATCTACAGGATGGCGGTCAAGGAATGCGCCATGCTGAAGGAGACGATCGCCGAAACCTGCCGCCTCACCAATCTCAACGTTTCGACGAATGTGCAGCACCAGTCCGGCAACAATCCGGTGATGCTCAATCTGAATGGCAACGCACAATTCGCCATCAGTCTCGAATCCGACAGCGCGAATTAGCCTCTACTTGGGTGTTTTCGCCTCACTCGGCCGCCTGTCGGCTTGCCGCGGCGGCGCCCAGGTCGAGGAAGCCGCCGGACTGGCGCTGCCACAGCCGGGCATAAAGGCCGTCCGCGGCCAGCAGCGCCTCATGCGTGCCCGCCTCCACGATCCG
>CALZIL010000211.1 GCA_945787495.1 uncultured Afifella sp.
GCAAGTGGAAGCGTCGCGGATCGCGCTCAGCGGCGTGCAGGAAGAGCAGCGGGTCGGGCAGCGCACGACGCTCGATGTGCTGGACGCGCAGGAAGAACTGGTCGATGCCCGTGCCAATCTGGTCGTGGCGCAACGCGACCGCATCGTCGCCTCGTTCCTGCTGCTGTCATCGGCCGGCCTTTTGAGCGCAGAAAATCTCAACCTGCCGGTTGAGCGCCATGACCCGGTCGCCCATTATGAGGCGGTCAAGGACAAATGGTTTGGCTTGAGAACGCCGGACGGCCGCTAGGTCAGGGCTCGTGTCAGACCGGTTTTGCATTACTTCACGTTTTACACCGCCAAACTCTTTAACGCCCCTGTCTTTGGTGCCTCAAGCTGCCGGAGTGGCTGCAGGCTTTTGATACGTTCCGCCCCGTCCGAGCACGGCCCGGGCAATGCGCGGCATGGCGGCTCGACCCTTGGTTCCGAGCCGCGCAAACCGCAAATCCGCCGAGATCTTAATGACAACACCCTGTGGCGGCTTCCGCACGGGATAGAACCGCAATCATTCCTCCCGGAAGGCGCGGCTGAACTGGTCGGTCAGTGGTTGCAGCAGGTAGCTCAAGACCGTGCGGCTTTGCATCTGGATGAACGCATCCGCCGGCATGCCGGGAACCAGTTTCACACCACCGATTCGGCGCGGCGCGTCGGCGTCCAGCCTGATTCGCACCTCGTAGAACGAGATTTTCCGGGTCTCGTCGAGGGTCAGATCCGCCGAGATAAAGGCCACCACGCCAGGCAGTTCCGGCGTGGTTCTCTGGTTGAGCCCGGAAAACCGGACAAAGACTTGCTGTCCCACCGACACCTGATCCACATCGGATGGATTGAGCCTGGCATCGATGATCAGCTGATCGTCAGAGGGAATGACGCGCAGGATTTCCTCACTGGCATTGACCACGCCGCCAATCGTTGCAAAGGCCAGATTGTGAATGGTTCCGGCGATCGGCGCGCGAACTTCCGCCCGGCCGAGCCGGCCCTTGGCCCGAGCCAGTTGCGCGGCAAGCCGTCCGTGCTCGCCGTCGGCCAGCGCACTCTCGCGGCGCAAAGCCGTGATTCTGCCCTTGGTTACAAGGCCTTTGCTCTCCAGCGGTTCAAGAACCGCGAGTTCTTCCGTGAGCAGAGCCGCTTCGCTGTCGCGTGCCGCAAGCTGCCGTTCCAGCCCGCTGATCTCATCCTGCAAATCAATGGCATCGAATTTGAGAAGGATCGCTCCGGCTTCGACCTGATCGCCGTCCCGGACCAGGATTTCGGCGATAATGCCGCCTTCCGGATGCTGGATGGACTTGACGTCCGACTCGACAGCGATCGCACCGGGCGCAATCACCGCCCCGCCGACAGACGTGACCGCCGCCCACCCTCCCAGGCCGACAACGAGAACTAGCACGACATGAACCGCCCGCCTGAGATAGCGGGCGATTTCGTCTTCCGCCACATGGGCTGCGTCAGGCGGTTTCGAGGCGTATGTGACGTCGGATGGGTTGGACATTTTGTTCCCTCGCTGAAACCATCGGATCTGCGGCCGGAACCATGGGTTTCCGCCGGGATCTCAAAACCTCTTCCTTGCTGCCGAAGGCGACCTGCCGACCCTCGTTCAACACCAGGATCATGGTGGCCGCCTTGATGATGTTGGCCTCGTGGGTCATGACCACAACGGTCTGCCCGGCGCGCCGCGCGGACTGGATCGCGCCGAGTAGCGCCTGTTCGCCATCCTGGTCCAGATTGGCGCTGGGTTCGTCCAGGACGATCAGCGCCGGATCCATGTAAAGCGCCCGGGCCAGTCCGATCCGCTGGCGCTGGCCTCCGGACAAGGCCGCGCCGGATTCACCGACCTTGGTGCTGTAGCCATGCGGCAGGTGTAGAATAAGATCGTGCACATGCGCCTCTTCCGCCGCCGCCACGACGTCGCGCCAGTCGCTGTGCGGATCGAAACGCGAAATATTCTCTGCCACCGTGCCGTCGAACATTTCGACCGCCTGGGGCAGATAGCCGATATACTGGCCAAGCTGCTCCCGGTCCCACTGATCAAGCGCGGCTCCGTCGAGCCGAACGTTGCCGCGAAGTGGCGTCCAGACCCCGACAAGGTTGCGCGCCAGCGTGGATTTTCCGGCCGCATTGGCGCCAATCACGGCCAGCATGTCGCCAGGCTCGAGGCAGAAATTCAAACCCTTCAGGATTGGCTCGGCCGAACCTGGCGCGGCGGCGTAGAGGGCTTCGGCGACGACATGTCCGACTGGGTCCGGCAGAGGCAGACGGCCCCGCTGATCCGGCACCCCGGCAAGCTCCGCCTTGATCCGCTGAAACCCCTGCCGGGCCGCAAGGAAGCCCCTCCATTGGCCGATCACCTGCTCGATCGGCGCCAGGGCCCGCGCGAGAATGATCGAAACGGCAATGATGACGCCCGGACTGATCTCTTGGCGGATGGCAAAATAGGCCCCGGCGCCGAGCATGAGGGATTGCAGGAAGAGCCTTAGAACGCGCGTGGCGATCGTTAGTGTTCCAGCAATGTCGCTGGCCCGCATATGGATGGAAAGCGCCTTGCGGTGCTCCTTCAGCCAGCGCTGGCGGTAGACATTCGTCATGCCCATGGCGTGTAGCGATTCCGCGTTGCGCCGACCGGCTTCCGCCATGGAAACGCTTCCAGCCAGATGTTTCGCCGCCTCTGCCGCCGGCCTCCGCGACAGTATTTCGTTGATAATGGAAAACAAAATCAGCACCGCGGCGCCGATGACGGCCATCAGGCCGAGGACCCAGTGAAACAGGAAAATGACGAGGAAATAGACCGGCGTCCACGGCAGATCGAAAAGAGCAGCGGGGGCCGGCCCCGCCGCGAAATTCCGGATATGGTCCAAATCGTGCAGAAACCGCGTCCGCCCGGCGCCGGCTGCTGTCGGAACGATCCGCGTGACGCTGTCAAAAACATGCTCACTCAAATAACGGTCGAGACGAAGCGCGATCCGAACGAGAATCCGCGACCGGATCAGTTCCAGAACGCCCATGAACGTGAAAAGGCATGCGACCAGCCCAAGCAGCGCAGCAAGTGTCGGCACGCTCTTGCTGGTGAGCACCCGGTCATAGACCTGCAACATGAAGAGCGGTCCGGTCAGCATCAAGAGATTTGTGATCAGGCTGATACCAGCCGTCCCCAGCACCGGCCTCCGGCAGGCCCGAAGTGCCGCCGCGACCGGCTTTTCCAGCGCCGGTGGTTCAGACCGGTCTCTGGCCGTTGAACGGGCCGGGCTGTGCGGACCGCCGTGACGGGAATGCGGAGCAAAGGACGGTTCGGATTGTGAGACCGCCAGCCGTGGTGTCGGCCGAGACTCCGGCGCTGCGACTCTCATTGGGTGAACGGATGGCTCAACGGCCAGCGGCCACGGCTTTTGCTCTACGCGAGCGCTTCGGCCGCCGGGATTTTCATCCGGTTTCGGTGGTCCCGTCCTTCGAAACGGGTGGAAAGAAGTCTGCGCGATCGCTTGTCGTTTTGCCGAACGAGCTCCCTTTCGTCCGGCATGCGCTAGCGCCGCGACCTCAAAAAACGGTTCCCGGCTGTCAACGAGGCGGTTGCCACCGGCAGACGTTTTCCTTTCAAACAGTGAAAGAAGCGTCCGCCTCGGCTTCGGCGGGTTTTCTTCCGGCGTACGAAACGGAATGATCTTCGCCTTGGCCGGCGCGGGTGATCTCCGGGCCCTAATTCTTTCCCGAAGGTCATAAAGGAAAAATTTGGCGGCGATGAATAGCATGAAAAGAGCGGAAATGCAGGCAAGCCACAATACGTTGGCTATGGAGAGCAGGAAAAAAAGACTTTGGGTCTTGAACGCGCCGATGGTGGCGAACAGAAGCGCAGATATCCAGAACGCAAAGGAGGTGCCGCCGACAAAGGCTACCTGAAAGATTTCCTTTGGCGACAAGGCCGCAAGAAGTGGAACCTTTCGGTTTTCGGCGAGCGGCATGAGGTAGCGCCGGATCGCGATCGCATTAGCGATCAGAAAAATCACAAGCGAAGCCTTGGCAATGACCTTCGGCGGCACCGTCCCGGCATCGAACCGGATTATCGCGATTGCAATTCCGGTCAAGCAAAGGACCACAATACCCGACAGCACAAAGACGTGCACGGCCCGAAGAGCGGAAGAAACGGCTGGCCGGCGACGAGAAAACAGTATCGCCAGGCCGATCGCATCACCGAACACCATACCTCCGATCCCAATGGCGAGGCCGACAAGGTGAAAGAGCCTTAAAAATTCGATCACGACTTCGGTTGTCATGAACATGGATGGTCGCCCCTCGATCCTGTGTTTTTATTTGGTCTGTCAAAAACAGAGGCCCGAGCCGATCCGGAAGCGGGTGATCCCGTCTCCCGGAGGCTCGCGGCCAGGTGCCGCCCGCAGCATTCTGCGGACGGCATTGTCAGGGCCTACAGGATGCGAACATCGTCCTGTTCCAGAATGTTCGCGGCTGGATCGAGCGCATCGGTCATGACCGGCAGCGCCGCTTCCGGCGCCACGGAGCCTGCGTCCGCCGGCGCTTCGCCAATCAGGCCCAGGCTCTGCAGCTCGACAAGATCGGCATCATCCGCGCCGGCCGCACTGGAACCGCCGATCAGTTCGGCGACCAGATCATCGTCCAGAAGCTCGTCGATCACATCGGTCTCGTCGGAGGCGACAAGCGCGCCGTCCTCCACCGCGAAAGTGATATCAGCGCCAAGGAAGTGGACATATTCCACACCGTCCACCTGATCGACATCGCCGCTTTCGACATTCTCGATGAAGAGTGAGCCATTGTCGAAGCTAACCGCGTAGTCGTCCGGCACTCCGTCAAGCGCAAGGATATCGCTGCCGCTTCCTCCCCGGATCAGGTTCTCGCCCTGATTGTCATAGAAGAGGTCATTGCCGGAGCCGCCCGACAGCGCGTCGTCATCGGCGCCACCGATCAGCACATCCTCGCCACGGCCGCCTTTGACCTCGTCTTCGCCGGCACCGCCGATCAGGATGTCATCGCCAAAACTTCCGGCGATGGTGTCATCACCATCGCCACCATCGGCAAGATCGTCGCCATGGCCGGTTCGGATCATGTCGTCACCGCCATCGCCGGCTATCCGGTCATCGCCCCAGCTGCCGGAGAGCATGTCATTGCCGGCATCGCCAAGTACCACATCATTGCCGGCACGGGCCTGGACTATATCGTCGCCGCCGGTTCCGGCCAGCATGTCGTCGCCGAATGACGGCCCGTCGGACAGCGCTGTATCCGCCGGCATCGACAGAAGCTCTGACAACAGGCTTGCGGGGGCCGGAGCAGGTGTGCCCTCTGGCTCCGCTGCTGCTTCTGGCT
>CALZIL010000212.1 GCA_945787495.1 uncultured Afifella sp.
CGATGCCAAGTCGTTGCACGTCCGGGCGAACGGCCAGCGGTGTCAGAAATGCAGCCGGCTGCCGGTCGCCATTTTGCTGCTCCAGGCAAACACGGGAAAAGACGATATGCGCCAGGATCCCGCTTTCATTCTCGGCGACCCATTCTTCCAGAATACAACCGTCCGCCCTGAGTGCATCGAGAAATGAAACGACGTCTTCGGGTGTAAACGCGTCGTGGACCAGCTTCCTCGTCGATTCATGATCCTGAGGGCCGGCCGGCCGGATTTTCATATCCATTGCAATTTTCGGTCGTCCAAGCGATGTCTCCAAATTAACCGGTTACCGCTCGCAGCAGCCGTGGAGGATTTTCGCGCTCCCGCACCGGTGCGCCTAGTTGACCTCAAACCAGGTCATCATGCCCGCCGCCATGTGCTCGACCATATGGCAGTGCAGCAGCCACCGGCCCGGATTGTCGGCGAGAAGCGCGATCTCGGCGCGCTGCATCGGATCGAGCGTCACCGTATCGCGCCACGGGGTCATCGGCTCCGGCTTGCCGTCGCGGGTCAGGACGCGGAAATGATGGCCGTGCAGGTGCATGGCATGCGGCCAGCGCGTCTCATTGATCATCGTCAGCCGCACGCTCTGGCCGCGTTTGGCGGCGAACAGCGGCTTATCGGGCATGCCGGCAACACCGTTCATCGCCCAGGCCATGCCGTTGCCGACAAGCTCGCGCATGTCCATCATGCCCAGATCGGGGCCGCCACCCTGGCCGCGACCCATTCCCGGACCGCCGCCGCCCATCATGCCGCCGCCTGAACCGGGCCCCATTCCGCGACCCATTCCCGGGCCGCCGCCACCCATCATGGCCGAACCCATCATGCCCATCGCGCCGCCTTCCATGAGAAGTTCGACGGTGAGCGCCGAACCGAGATCCGGTTCCGGCAATCCGTTCGGCTTCAGGACGGCATAGGCACAGGGGGCATCGGCCATGCCGGAAACGTCAAATTGCGCCACCGCCACCTGTTCGCCCCTGTCCGCCGCCATAAGCGCATGGGAGCCGGGCACCGCTGGCGTCACGATGACATCGGCGCGCTGCGCCGGCGACAGGGTGAGCGGTGTATCAAGCACAACCGTCTCATCGAAAACCTGGCCGTCGAGGCCGGCAAGCTGCATCTCCAGGCCGTCGATCGCCAGCGTGAATATCCGCGCATTGGCGGTGTTGATCAGCCTGAGCCGCGTCACCGTGCCCGCCGCCAGGTCAAAGCGTGGACTGTCGCGGCCATTGACCGTCACCCAATTGCCGAGCCGCCCGGCGTGGCTCCAGTCCATCATGTTGCCGAAGCTGGCGGCATCGATGGCGCCGTCCGGCCCCAGCCGCCAGTCATCGACGATCAAGGTCAGATCGTGCTCCACGTCCTCGGCATCGCCGTCGACGATCAGCGGGCCGTAAAGGCCGCGCGCCATTTGCTCCCAGGATCGGTTATGCGTGTGATACCAAAAGGTTCCGGCATCCGGCACGGTGAACTCGTAGTCAAAACTGGCGCCCGGCGGCACCGCTTCCTGGGTCAGGTCCGGCACGCCGTCCATGGCGTTGTCGATGCGGATGCCGTGCCAGTGAATTGTCGTCGGCTGATCGAGTTCGTTGACGAGCCGCACCTTGACCGTCTCGCCGCGCTGGGCACGGATTTCCGGCCCCGGCGTCTGGCCGTTATAGGCCCAGAGCGGCGTCGGGCCGCCCTGATTGCCAAGCAGCGGCGCTGAGCCGCCGGTCGCCCTGAGAACGGTAAAGCCGTCCGCCGTTTGGCCGGCAAAGGCCAGCCGGCCCGGCCAGGGCGACAACGCCATTGCCGATGCAGCACCGCCGGCCTTTAGAAATCCACGCCTGTCCATAACCTCACCTTTTATAGCCGAGCACCCAAGATGGGAGCCGGCAGGTTGAAATGGGATGCGGCATATTATGCATCTTTAGATGCCATATTCGCCATTGTCGGGCTTTCCCTTTTGCTGCGCTTGCGAAATACTCTGCGCCGGAACGATTGGGGGTTGCCATGGTTGGCAAAATCGAAACGCTTGGCGTCATCGGAACCGGTCAGATGGGCAGCGGGATTGCGCATGTCTGCGCCCTGGCCGGTTACAAGGTTCTCATGCACGACGTGTCGAAGGAACGAATTGAGTCCGGCCTGGCGACAATCGAAGGCAATATGGCGCGGCAGGTCGCCTCCAAAAAGATCAGCGAGGCCGACCGCAGCGCCGCCATGGCCCGCATTTCCGGCGCCGCCGGTCTGAACGATCTGGCCGAAGTTGACCTGGCGATTGAATCGGCGACGGAAAACGAAACGGTCAAACGCAAGATATACGCTGAGCTTTGCCCGAGCCTCAAACCGGAAGCGGTTCTGGCAACCAATACGTCTTCAATCTCCATCACCCGGCTTGCGGCGGCCACCGACCGGCCGGAGCGCTTCATCGGCATCCATTTCATGAATCCGGTGCCGCTGATGGAGCTGGTCGAACTGGTGCGCGGCATCGCCACGGAGGACGAGACCTTCGAACTGGCCAAGGACTTCGTCGGCAGCCTCGGCAAGATTGTCGCCGTTTCGGAGGATTTTCCCGCCTTCATGGTCAACCGCATTCTTCTGCCGATGATCAACGAGGCGATCTATACGCTCTATGAGGGCGTCGGTTCCGTCGAAGCGATCGACACGGCGATGAAGCTCGGCGCCCATCACCCGATGGGCCCGCTGCAACTGGCCGATTTCATCGGCCTCGACACCTGTTTGTCTGTCATGCAGGTGCTGCATGACGGTCTCGCCGATTCCAAATACCGGCCTTGTCCGTTGCTGGTGAAATATGTCGAGGCCGGCTGGCTTGGCCGCAAGACCGGGCGGGGCTTTTACGATTATCGCGGCGAGAAACCCGTCCCGACGCGATAGACTTCCCGGATTCTAAAACGCTTCAGACGCCGGCCGCCGCAATTGCCGCCTTGATCAGCGCCTTGGCGTCGTCGGAATCCCATTCCGCCGGGCCGTTCATGTGGCCGATCAGGCAGCCCTGCCGGTCGATCAGCGCCGTCACCGGCAGGCCCAGCGCCAGGCCGCGCTTTTTCATCGCCTCGAAACTCGCCATGTCGGGATCGGTGTTGAGCGCCAGGTTTTCCGTCTTGATGGACTTCAAAAAGGCGCGCGGTTTGCCGGCATCGCCGATGTCGATATTGATCGGAAGCACGGCGAAAGTCTCGCCGCCGAGTTCCGCCTGCAGCCGGTCCAGCGCCGGCATCTCCTTGCGACACGGCGCACACCAGGTCGCCCACAGATTGACCAGCGTCACGCGACCGCCATTCGCGCCGATCGTCGTCGCCGCGCCATCGGCGTTCGTATAGGCGATTTGCGACAGATCGACCGGCTTGCGCGCCAACTGAAAGGCCGCGATTTCGCCGCCGGCAAGAGGCTCAATGGCTTTGGCCGTTTCCACGCCCGCCGTGCAGGCTTGCGCCTCACCGTTGCCATCGGGGCCGCCGATCCCGTAAAGAGCAACGCCAAGCACGATTGCGGCTGCGGCAGCGGCCAGTGCAATTGCTCTTTTCACGATTTCGCGGCTCCGTTCGTTCACGCCTGCCAGATAGGACCTTTAGAAAGCCATGTCCAACCGCATGTGGGGCGGCCGTTTCAGCGAAGCGCCCGACACAATCATGGAGGAAATCAACGCCTCCATCGACTTCGACAAGGCGCTGGCTGCCCAGGATATCGCCGGGTCGAAGGCGCATGCCCGCATGCTCGCCGATCAGGGCATTATCACATCTGAAGATGCGTCAAAGATCATCGCCGGTCTAGACACGATCGCGTCAGAGATTGGTGAGGGAAAATTCAGCTTTTCGCGCGCCCTGGAAGACATTCACATGAATATCGAGGCGCGGCTCAAGGAATTGATCGGCGAGGCCGCCGGCCGGCTTCATACCGCCCGTTCGCGCAACGATCAGGTGGCCACCGATCTGCGTCTGTGGGTGCGCGACGCCATCGACGAACTGGACAGCCGGTTGCATGCCCTATTGTTGGCACTGGCGGCAAAGGCCGATGCCCATCACGACGCGGTCATGCCGGGCTTTACGCATTTGCAGAGCGCGCAGCCGGTCACCTTCGGCCATCATTTGCTCGCCTATGTGGAAATGTTCGCCCGCGACCGCAGCCGCTTTGCCGACGCCCGGCGGCGGCTGAATGAATCGCCCTTGGGCGCGGCGGCTTTGGCCGGCACGGCCTTTCCGATCGACCAGGACAACACCGCGGCGGCGCTCGACTTCGACCGGCCGGCGGCCAATTCGCTCGATGCGGTCTCCGACCGCGACTTTGCGCTGGAGACGCTGGCGGCGGCTTCGCTCTGTGCCATGCACCTCTCGCGCTTTGCCGAGGAGATCGTCATCTGGTCATCGGCGCAGTTCGGTTTTGTCACGCTTTCGGACCGCTTCACCACCGGCTCGTCGATCATGCCGCAAAAGCGCAATCCCGACGCCGCCGAGCTGGTCCGCGCCAAGACGGGGCGGATCATCGGCGCGCTCAATGCGCTGCTGATCGTCATGAAAGGCCTGCCGCTGGCCTATTCCAAGGACATGCAGGAGGACAAGGAGCAGGTTTTCGACGCCCTGCCGGCTCTCTCCCTGTGCCTTGCGGCAATGGCCGGCATGGTCGCCGACATGCAGCCCGACCGCGACAGGCTGAAAGCGGCGGCCGGCGATGGCTATGCCACCGCCACCGATCTCGCCGACTGGCTGGTGCGCGAGGCCGGTCTGCCGTTCCGCGACGCCCATCACCTTGCCGGCAAGATTGTCGCGGCGGCCGAGCAGCGCGGCCTGGCGCTGGAGGCGCTGCCGCTTGAAGACATGCGAGGCATCCATCCGGCCATCACGGCGGATATCTTCAATGTTCTTTCCGTTGAGGCGTCTGTTGCAAGCCGCAGCAGTTTCGGCGGAACCGCGCCGGACAATGTCAGGGCGCAGGCCCGGCAATGGCTGGACAAGCTGGCCGGTGAGAAAGCGGGTGCGTAAGGGCGGCGCTTCGCTATAGTGCGCGGTGTTTCTTAAGGGGATCCGCCGGACAGGCCATCGGGCAGAGCGGGATGAAAAAATGCGACTTCTAATCGTTTTGCTTGCCACAAGCCTTGCCCTCACCGCCTGCGGGCGGCGCGGGTCGCTTCAACCGCCGCCCGGCGCTGCCGCCGTGGAGCAACAGCCGGGCGCCGCAACCGGCGCCGATACGACCACGGCGGAGGAAAAACCCGATCCGCCCTTTATTCTCGACGCGCTGATCTGATAATCCGGCGGCCTGAATGGTGCATCATTTTTCCCATCACGACGGCATTCTTCATGCCGAGGA
>CALZIL010000213.1 GCA_945787495.1 uncultured Afifella sp.
GTTTATCCCGGTCGTCACGCCGCCCTGGGGCCGGATCGCGCCGGAAATTGCCGAGCGCCTGCCCGAACTGGGGCTACGCTGTATTTCTCTCACAAAGCCGCGCCCGGCCAAATACCTGGCGCCGAACCTGCTTGAAATATCGGTCAGTTGCGACCCGATCAACTGGCGTGGCGGGGCGCATTTTGCCGGTTTTGAAAAGACCATGCGGCATTTCGTCGAGCATTTGCGCCATCGCCGCCAATGCCACCTGTCCGGGGCAGGTGACGCGGATGAGCCGTCAGGGCTTTTGACTCATCATCTCGACCATGATGCGGACATCTGGGCCTTTGTCGAAACGCTGGTGAGCGCGCTGTCCGGCCACCCGGCGGCGCGCTGGGTGGCCTTGCGCGAATATTGGGAGGGTTGAGGCATGTCGCTGACCATTCGCCATGCTTATGACGATGAGCGCCCCGCGGTCGCGGAATTCTTTCACGCGTTGATGAACCCGAATGTCCCGTTGCAGTTGTGGAACGATCTGCTCGACCAGCGCTGGACCACTTCGCCGGCGCCCTGCGCCGTGATTGCGGAGGAAAAAGGCAGGATCGTCGGCGCACTGACGACGGTTCATGCCGATCGCGAAATCGATGGTCGCGCCGTCAGGACATGCAATCTGTCGGGCATGTATATCGACAAATCCCACCGTGGCGTCGGGCTTGGCCGGAAAATTGCCGTCGAGGCGCTGGCCACGCCCGGCGTCGAGTTCACCGCCTATTCAACCAACCGGGCGTCGTCTGCTGCCGTGATGAGCGCCGGGATGACGGCGCTTGATCGCCATCGCCATGTCTGGTTTCCCGGCAAGGACGGTGCCGGGTCATCAGGCAATGCGGCGATTGTGGTTGTCCGTGACCCTGGCGAGGTCACCGCTTTGCTGGACGCGTCTTTGCGGCGGATCCTTGCAGATCATGCGGGAATGAACATCCATCCCGTCGCCTTTCAGGCGCCCGGTGGCGAGATCTGTCTGGTGGTGTTTATGATCAAGGTGAAGGGTGAGGACGTCACCTATTATGACGCGCTTTACATCTCCAACCTGCCGCTCTTTGCCAGATATGCGCGCCCATTGGCGTCGGCGCTGCTGCCGGTGGGCGATGCGCTGATGTCGGCAGACAGCCGTTTCATGGCGGGGCTCGATGCCGACCCGGATGCGACATGGGAAATGCGCATACCGCGCGCCGGTCTGCTGACCGGCCTTGCGGCTTCCAAAGCCGATATTCTCTATTCCGAAATTCCGCTTTTTGATCTGAAGCTCGATTGAGCGGGTATTATTCCGTTCGGCGCAAGGCAAGCGCCCAGCTGCTGTGCTGGTGCCTGTATTCGCGGTAGCCGGGATGCGGCGGCTCCCACCAGGTCAACTCCTCGATGTCCACAACCTTGAAGCCTGAGCGCGTGGCAAGCGCGCGGGCGGCGGCTTCGGTGTAGAAGCGAAAGAACCACTTGTCCCGGAACCAGTAGGATCCGTCCTCGTTTTTGCGCATGCGCTCGTCCTGGAGGACCGAATCGCGCTCCGTAAACACGGTGACGACCGCAGTGCCGCCGGGCGAGGTTATACGCCTGATTTCGCGCATCGCTTCCCCGGCATCGGGCAGATGGCCCAGCAGGTCGCAGCAAAAGACATTGTCGAATGTGCCGTCGGAAAAGGGTGTCTGGAAGGCATCGGCCTGCATCGTGACGACATTGGTGAGGTTTTGCTCGCGCCGCCGCGTTTCGCAGATATGCAGCGCGCGCTCTGAGGAATCAGCCGCCACGACCGGACCGAGTTCGGCAAGAGCCTCGACATTTTTTCCATCGCCGCACGGCAGATCGAGAATAGCGGAATTCGCCACGAAAAAGCGCCGGGCAAAATCGAAGACGGGCACAACGTCTTCGGGCCACAGGCGTTCGTTATCGTCGTCCGGATAGGAAGCGTCCCACGTCTGTTCAAGCGCTTTGCTTTTGCTCATCGCAATGACTTTCCAATGAACCCGGGGTCGCAATCGAAGGTTTACGTGCCTGGACGCGTGTCGTCGTGTGTTTGACCTCATGATATGGTATCGCGCAACGCAAATGTCACGAATGCTGCCGGAATTGTCCGCAGAAATCGGTGCCAGTTGAAGGTGAAGACGGTCGTCGCTGGCGGGTTGACGGGCCGCAGCATCTTGCTCATCAAATTTTTATGATCCGCGCGATCAGGGGTTGGGCCATGATTTGAAGCACGCCTGGCCTCGTTTCAGCTGATGCCCATTGTGCCAATCTGCAAGGTCGGGAAAGAATGGAAAGGCTTTTTGGCGGCCGGTCGCGTCAGGCTGTCTGCGGGAAGTCGTTAATGGATCAGGCCTTATGGTCAGGAAGACTTCTCCGGACCCTGGGGATCCACAGGTAGAATCCAATGGATGGAACGACAATTCTGATTTCGGTTCTTGGCGGCGTGACGCTCCTGTTATGGGGCTGCCGCATGATTCGAACCGGAATGATGCGGGCGTTCGGGCGGGACCTTCAGCAATTCCTGGGCGGCGGATCGACCAGCCGCTTGCGTTCCCTGCTGGCCGGCACGGCCGTTGGCGCGGCGCTGCAAAGTTCGACCGCGATGGCGCTGCTTGTCAGCCCGTTTGTCAGTCGCGGTGCGATCGCAATGTCGGTCGCGCTCGCCATCATGCTTGGCGCCGATCTCGGTTCGGCGATCGCCGCCGGCGTTTTTTCCATAGGCATTTCCGCCGCGTGGCCGGTTCTGGCGTTTGCCGGCTATGTCCTGCACGCCACCTATGAAGGCCGCAGCAACCGCGTGCAAAACGCCGGCCGTATCATGCTCGGGCTGGGCCTGCTGTTTCTCGGATTGCGCACGATCGGATCGGCCGCCAGGGATCTCTCCGCCAGCCCGATCATTTCGGCGGTCATCGAAGCGGCTGCCAGCGAGCCCTTGCTCGCCGTTCTTGCCGGTGCGGCAATGACGTGGGCGGCCTATTCCAGCATCGCGATCATTCTGCTCATCGTCGCGCTGGCGGCCTCCGCCGGTCTTGCCGCCGATCAGTTGCTGCCGCTGGTCCTGGGCGTCAATCTTGGCGCGGCGCTTCCGGCGGTGAGCACCACCATCTCCGAGCGGCCCGCCGTCCGCCGGGTGCCGCTGGGCAATCTGATCTTCCGCATTTGCGGCGTCGCCATCGCGCTGCCGCTTGTGGAATTCGCAATACCGTTCATCGATGATCTCAGCGGCGATCCCGGGCAGCAGATCATTATCGCCCATCTGGCATTCAACGCGGCGCTCTGCCTGGTGTTTGTCGGCCTGACCGGCCCGGTCGCCTGGCTTGCCGGGAAGATCATGCCCGACAAGGCCGGCGAGGACGGGGCACCCGGCCCGCGCCACCTGGATGCCGCATTGCTGCAGACGCCAAGCGGCGCGCTGGGTGCGGCCGCCCGCGAAGCGTTGCGTATCGGCGATACCATCGAGGACATGCTGTCGAAAACCATGAGCGTGTTTGAGAGTGACGATCCGATTCTGCGCAAAGCGGTCGAAGCGGCGGACGACGAAGTCGACGAACTGCATGAAGCGATCAAGCTCTATCTGACCCGCCTGATGCACGGCGAACTCAATGACGAGGACAGCGAGCGCGCCGTCGACATCATCACCTACACGATAAACCTCGAGCATGTCGGCGATATCATCGACAAGAATCTGATGGAACTGGCCAGCAAGAAGCGCCGGCTGATGCTGCAGTTTTCAGACCAGGGGCTTGAGGATATCCGCACGATGCACGCCCGCGTCATGGACACGCTGCATCTGTCCCTGAACGTCTTCATGTCGGCCGGCGCCGATAGCGCAAGAAATTTGATCGCGCGCAAGACGGAGCTGCGGCAACTGGAAATGGAGACGACCGAAAAGCATCTGGAGCGGCTGCGGTCCGAGCAGCCCGAGAGCATCATGACGAGCGCCATTCACCTCGACGTCATCAGGGATTTCAAGCGCATAAACTCCCATCTGACGTCCGTCGCCTATCCTGTCCTCGATCGCGCCGGCGAGTTGCGGCAGACCCGGCTAAAGAAGAAATCGGAACGGCAGATCATTTCGCCAGCCGCCGAACTGCCGGCAGATGACGACAGCCGCGCAAGCGGCGGCTGAAGCAGCCGCCCGATCCCGGCCTCACGTTGTCGGTATGATGACATCCGGGACGATCCCGGACCGCTGGATGAAAGCCTCGGCGTCAAGACCGCGAAACAGGCCGTGATCGGTCACCAGCACCGTTTTAAGGCCGGCCGCGGCGCCGCCGAGCACGTCGGTGTGCAATGTGTCGCCAACCATCGCGATCCGCTGCGGCGAAACGGGCCGGCCTTCGGCCGCCAGCTGCCGGCGAACCTCATCGAACGCATTGTCATACGGCTTGCCAAAAAACACCGGCACAATGCCGGTACGGTCAGCCAGGTCATGGGCGTAGAACCCAGGTTCCAGCGAAAGCCCAAATTCGCGCGGTGCCACAAGATCGGGATTGCCGACCAGCACCGGACGCGGATTGCCGGAGAGGCTTGCGACCAATAAGTCCTGGCGCGCCATGTCCCAGAACAGGCTGCTGAGAAGAACAAAACCGTCGGCCTTCTCATAAGCCGACCGGTCATCGGCAAGCAGGCGGAGATCGCCGGGCAGGGCATCCAGATTGGACTGCGGCGCGGCCGCCACGCCCCAACGGAAACCATCGGGATACTGCTTGAGCCCGTCATGCAGCAGCGCGCGGCTTGAGACGATTTGCCGGGGCTCGAAGGCGAATCCCAGCCGGCGGTATTTCTCCAGAGCGACGCTCTCGTCATAAGTCGCGCCATTGGTGAGCACGAAGATGGCCTTGCCGCGATCGCTCAAGGCGGCGACGCGCTCCGGCGCACCCGGTACGGCGGATTCACCGACATTCAGCACGCCGAAAGCGTCGAGAATGAAGACGTCGAACGTCTCGCTCAGGGCTGCTAGGTTTTCGGCCCGCCGCGAATGCGCCGGAAATGTCGCCGCCGGCAGCCGCTCGCGGATTTCTTCATAGCGGGCAAAGGCCCACTGTGCATCGACCATCGCGCCGAAGCCGGGCGCTTCAGATGATCGCACCACGGACCTTGGCCTACACCCATTCGCTGATGATCACCGCGATAAGGATGACGGTGAGAATGAGCGCGACACGCGGCCAGGCCAGCACGTTGAGCGAGGCCTGCATCTGCAGGCCGATGCCGCCGGCGCCGACCAGTCCGAGAACCGTCGATTCGCGGATGTTGATATCCCAGCGGAACACCGTGATACCGGCGAAGGCCGGCATGATCTGCGGCACAATCCCGTACGCCATGACCTGCCAGCGGCTG
>CALZIL010000214.1 GCA_945787495.1 uncultured Afifella sp.
CGATGCCGGCCGATGAATGGGACGCCATCAGCCTGAACTACACATCGGGGACGACCGGCAATCCGAAAGGCGTCGTCTACCATCATCGCGGCGCGGCGCTGATGGGGTACGGCAACGTCATATCGGCCGGCATGGCGGCGCATCCCGTCTATCTGTGGACCCTGCCGATGTTCCACTGCAATGGCTGGTGCTTTCCCTGGTCGATCTCGGTCGTTGCCGGCACCCATATATGTCTGCGCTGGGTGCGGGCGGGCGCGATGTACCGGGCGATCGCAGAGCATGGCGTGACGCATCTGTGCGGTGCGCCCATCGTCATGTCGACGCTGCTCAATGCGGCAACGGAAGAAAAACGCGATTTTTCGCAGACCGTGTCGTTCCTGACAGCCGCCGCGCCGCCGCCCGAAGCGGTGCTGGCCGGCATGGCCGATGCCGGTTTTATGGTCACCCACCTTTACGGCCTGACGGAGACCTACGGCCCGGCGGTCGTCAATGAATGGAAGAGCGAATGGGATGCGCTTGACGGTGCCGGACAGGCAGCGAAAAAGGCGCGCCAGGGGGTCCGCTATACGGCGCTGGAAGAGCTCAGCGTCATCGATCCGGAAACCATGCAGCCGGTGCCGGCGGACGGCGAGAGCCTCGGCGAGGTCATGTTCCGCGGCAATATCGTCATGAAGGGCTATCTGAAGAACCGGCAGGCGAGCGAGGAGGCTCTGGCCGGCGGCTGGTTCCATTCCGGCGACCTCGGCGTCATGCATGCCGACGGCTATATCCAGATCAAGGACCGCTCCAAGGACATCATCATTTCCGGCGGCGAGAACATTTCATCGATCGAGGTGGAGGATACGCTCTACAGGCATCCGGCGGTGGCCGCCGTCGCGGTGGTCGCCAAGCCGGACGAAAAGTGGGGCGAAACGCCGTGTGCCTTTATCGAGCTGAAGCCGGGGCAGGCGGCGAGCGAGGCTGACATCATCGCCTTTGCGCGTCAGCATCTGGCCCGTTTCAAATGCCCGCGCCACGTGGTCTTTGCCGAAATTCCGAAAACCTCCACCGGCAAGATCCAGAAGTTCAAGCTGCGCGAGACGGCGAAAGCGGGCCGTTAACACAATCTCATAAAATACATCCTAGAGTTGTGCATATGTTGTGCGTCTCGGGATTTCAGACAAATGACCGTCACTCATGCTTCGGTGCTCGTTGCCGACGATGATCCGCTGCTTCGCAGCTTGCTTGAGTACAAGCTCAACCAATGCGGATTTTCCGTCATCGCCGTGGCGGACGGCGAACAGGCCCTCGACCTTGTCCGGGATAAAGTGCCCGATTTGCTGGTGCTTGATTGCATGATGCCGGTTCTGGACGGGACAACGGTTCTTCGGCAAATCCGCGAAAATCATTCGCCGGTCGATCTTCCCGTCATCATGCTGACGGCACGGCGGGAGGAAATCGACATCATCTCCGCTTTGGAGCTGGGAGCGAACGATTACATCACCAAGCCCTTCATATTGAAGGAGATTGTCTTGCGGATCGAAAACCTGATCAATCAGAACGGTGACAGGAAACCGGGCCGGAGGAGGCGGAAGCAAAAGGCCAAATCGCTGCCGGCTGCCGGCACCGACAATCTGAAGGCGATCTCCGGCATTGGGCCGAAACTGGAAAAATCCCTCAATTCGCTCGGCGTTTACCGGCTCGAGCAGATTGCAGCCTGGACGCCGCAAGACATTACCCGCTTCGATGCGCGACCGGCCTTCAAGGGCCGCATTGTGCGTGATGACTGGGTGGCGCAGGCGAAAAGCCTGGCATCGGCGTGACTAACGGGGACTACGACGGTGAACAGACTGGCAGGCAAATTGCCTGTGAGTCCAGATGAATATAAATCTCAACTTTAATGCGAATCAGCCACAATTCCGACATGACCACCCCGGTGAAGATCCTCCTTGCCGCCGCGCTGATTTTCGTTGCGCTCGGCTCGCTGTTTTCGATGCCGGCCGGCGCGGGACAGGTCGACGATCTTTATCACGCCGGTGTCGCCGCCCGGCTTGACCAGCGCTTTGACGAAGCGGCTGATCTGTTGACCCGCGCCGCGCGGCTGCAGCCGGAAAACGCCGACATCTGGGTGCAGCTCGGATTTGCCCAAAGCGCCGCCGGCCGACTGGACGAAGCGCAGGCTGCGTTCGAGCAGGCCGTTTTTCTCGCGCCCGAATATGTCGATGCGCATCTCGGCCTGGCCAGGCTGGCATTCTGGCGGGGCGATCTGGACGAAGCCGGCCAGCGGCTGATCATCGCGCGCCGGTTTGATCCCGGCAATGAAGAGGCGGCTCTTGTGGAGCAACAAGTGGCGGGCGCGCAGGCGGCATCCGGTCGCGTCTGGCGGCTCGACATGGGCGCCAGCGCGAGCGATCTGTCGGGTGCGCTGCCGGGATGGAGGGAAGGCACGATCGGCCTTTCAAGAAAAGTCGGCGCAGAGATGACGATAGCCGCTGCCGTCAGGTCGGCGAAGCGGTTCGGTGCGGTGGACAGCTATTTTGAAGGCCGGATCGACTACCGTTTCAATCAAAAGGTCCAAGCCTGGCTGTTCGCCGGCGCCACCCCGTCCGCCGATTTTCTTGCCAAAAACGCGATGGGGATCGGTGCCTCGGCCAAGGTCGGGCAGGACGGGGGGTGGTTCGGGCCGTCCGTCCTGTCAGGCGAAATCGCCTATTTCCAATACCGCGACGACGACGTCACCCGGATCAGTCCGGCGGTACAGCTTTATCTGTTCAATGGCCGCGCCTGGGTGACGCTGCAAGCCATCGCCACGTCTTCCGAAAAGGCCGGCTGGAGCAGCGGCTATGTGGCCCGCGGCGATCTAAAGCTTGACGACCGGTTGCGGATTTTCGCCGGTTATGGCGACGCGCCGGATTTGTCGGATGGCAGGACCATTCCATCACGGACGATGTTCGGCGGAATGGCGGTCGCCATATCCGACCGGGTCTCGGCGGTCCTCAGCCTGACCAGAACCGAACTCGATGCGGCCTATTCGCGCAATGAGGTCGGTCTCGGGTTTAGCGTGAGATTTTGAACTTGGACCCGCTGATGATGATCTGGCAGGCGACCGCGGCGCTTTTTGCCATATCGCTCGGCTGGACGGCGCTGATGATCGCCTCGCGCTTTTCTCGCGACCGCGTGGCGCGCCGGAACCGAAAATTGAAACGCGCATTCCTGACCGAGCTTTTGCCGGTCCTGGAGGCCGGAGACGGGGAGGCTGAACTGGTTGACCGCTGGCGCCGCCGCGGATCCATAATGTCCCAGGCCGGACTTGAGATCGCCAGCCTGTTGCGCGGCATGGAGCGGGCGCAGGTCCAGAAAATCCTGACGCAGGCATCTTGGGAATCCACCGTGATCCCGATGCTCAAGAGCCGCAAGGTCCAACGGCGACTGGCCGCCGCGGAGGCGCTTGCCTATTTGCCGAGCCGGAAAACCACGGCCGCATTGCTTGCCGCCCTGAAGGACAGGCACCGCACCGTGCGCGAAGCAGCGGCGCTCTCTCTGGTGATGAACGGTCATCCTTTGGCGATCGGGGAAATCCTTGATGCCGTGTCGTCCAAACGCGCCACCTATTCAGTCCGGGTTTCGCAGATTTTTTCAATACTGGCGCTCAGGTCGATCAAGGATCTCAGCCGTATCGCACTTGACGGCGACCAGGACACGGCCGTGCGGGTAATGGCCATTCAGGCGCTTCCCAATGCCGGCGATTATACCGTTTTGCCCGATATTGAACGGCTGGCCGGTGATGGCGAACTGGATGTGCGCATTGCCGCGCTGCGCTGCCTTGGCCGGATAGCTCATCCGGCAGCAGCGGCAACGGTCACCAAAGGGTTGCATGATCGGGCATGGCAGGTGCGGGTGGTTGCGGCCGAGGCGGCCGGCCGTATCGGTCTTGTCGACCAGGTCGGCCGTCTTGCCGAGTTGCTCGACGATAACCTGTGGTGGGTGCGGCAGAGGTCCGGGGAAGCGCTTATGGCGCTCGGCCCGGCAGGTCTGCAGGCGCTCGGAACTCTGAAAGATGGCGGCACGGCGCGCAAGAATCGCACGGCGGCTCTCGTTCTGTCTGAACTGGCCGGGTGATGGATTATTTCTCCGGCACCGAGATACTGCGCAGCTTCGCCATCACCGTAAGCTGGCTGGTCATCGGCGTCGGTCTTGTCCAGAGCGCAATCTATCTGTCGCATCTGGCAATCGCCCGCCGGGTTCTCGGCAGGACGGCGATTGAGCCGCGATCGGAGACCTTGTGGCAGCGCTACAGCGACGTCGCGCCGCCGATTGCCCTGCTGGTTCCCGCCTATAATGAGGAAAAGACGATTGTCGAAAGCGTCTATTCGCTGCTGGCATTGGCGTATCCGCATACGGAAATCATCGTCGTCAATGATGGCTCGACCGACAGCACGCTCGATGTTCTCAAGGAAACGTTCAGACTGGAGCCGGTCGAGCGCAGCTATGACCGGATTGCGCCGCATGCCGAAATCCGGTCGATCTTCGGCACGCCGAGGCTGCCGCGCCTGCTTGTCGTCGACAAGGTAAACGGTGGCAAGGCCGACGCCCTGAATGCCGCCATCAATTTGGCGCGGTCGCCGCTGATCGCGGCGATCGATGCCGATTCCATTCTTGACGCGGATTCGCTTATTCGCGCCGTGCGGCCCTTCGTCAACGACCCGCTCATGACTGTTGCCACCGGCGGCACGGTGCGCATTGCCAATGGCTGCCGGATAAGGAGCGGCCGGATCGTCGGTGTCGGGTTGCCGCGAAATACCCTGGCGCTATTTCAGATCATTGAATATCTGCGCGCCTTTCTGGCGGCGCGCCTGGCTTTGAGTGCATTGAATACGCTCACCATCATTTCAGGCGCCTTCGGCGTTTTCCGCCGCAATGTCGTTCTGGAGGTTGGTGGCTACAGCCTTGATACGGTCGGCGAAGATCTGGAGCTGGTGATCAAGATCCATCGCCACCTCATGGATCAGGGCAGGGATTATGCGATCGATTTCGTGCCCGATCCGGTTTGCTGGACCGAGGTGCCGGAATCCCTGATGACGCTGGGCAACCAGCGTGCCCGCTGGCAACGCGGCGCCCTGGAGGTTTTCTTCAAACATATCAGGATGCTGGGGAATCCCCGCTATGGCCGGATCGGCTTTATCGGCTTCGGGCACATGCTGATCGTCGATGTCGTCGGGCCGGTCGTGGAAGTGCTGGGCTATTTGCTGATTCCACTGTTCTGGGCGTTGGGCTTTCTGGAAGTCGGTTATCTTCTGGCGTTTTTGGGATTGACGTTCAGCTTCGGCGTTTTCATCAGCGTCGGATCCCGGATGTGAAATCGATTATCATCCTGTGCTTTGCGGCAATCGCCGAAAATTTCGGTTACCGGCAGATCAACAATTTCTGGCGCCTGCGTGGCTGGGTGCAGTTTCTGCGCGGCAAGAAGGACTGGGGCGGCATGGTGCGCAAGGGTTTCGATCCGGTGGTGTGAGGGTGACGGCGCGGGCCACAATCAGGTCGGTTCACCAGCTGTGTAGTCTTTCCGCCATTCCTCCGTTTTCGTGCGGGCATACTTGCGTGGTTTTGCGGGGGACTATCCGTCACCGCCTTCTGGCAGGCCTGCCTTGCGCAACATTTCGATATGGTGATCCAGGAACGAGTGGTCCTTGAAAGGGTGCGCCCTGACCAGTTGCACAGCGCCCGCTATGGAGAAATCCGGGTGCATTTCCAGAAGCCTGCCCACCTCCGCACGAGCTTCCTCTATCTGCCCCAACTCGACGTGACCGGCGATCAGGAACTGCCAGGACATCTGCGCTTGGGCTCCGCGCCGTTGGTGCTCGAGGTGCTTGCGATACCACGGGATCGCTTCGTCGTACCGCCCCGAGAAGTAGTAGGCATCCCCCGCGAAATGGAGCATAGAGGGACTAGGGTAGGGCTCCAGGCGCAGGGCCTTGTTGATCAGCACCACTCCTTCCTCGTGCTGTCCGGCCCACACCAGCAGGTGTGACATCAGGCCAATGGGGTAGGCGTCATTGGGCGAGAGTTCCATCGCCCGTCGGCCGGCGACGATGGCCTCGTCGAGTTGACCTCTCTGCACGTGAATCAGGCGCAGGAGGCTGTAGGCGAATTGGCTTTCAGGATCGGTGGCCAGGGCCCGGCGTGCCAAGGACTCGGCCTGCTGCAGCGAGTCGGCCCGGTCCTTGCTCCAACCAAATAACACTTCCACGGCATGGCTCCAGCCCTCCTGCGCTATGGCCCAAGCAAACTTCGGATCGAGCTCTGAAGATTTCCTGCTCAACTCACGGGAGCGAAGGTTATTCTCCCGGTCGAACTTTAAGAACGCCTTTCGGGCCAGTAGCTGATTCTCAAGCGCAGCGACGCTGTCGGTGCCGTGCGCGATCACGCGCGCGTGGTCTCCCATCATGAGCTTAACCTCGAGTTGGGTCACGACCTTGAGCGTGATTTCGTCCAGCACGTCGAAAAGGTCGTTCAGTTCTCGGTCGTATTTTTCCGCCCAGAGATGATTTCCCGTAATGGCATCGATAAGCTGAGCATTGACGCGGATGCGGCCCTCGACCCGTAGCACGCTGCCCTCCAGCACATAGCGCACACCCAGTTCCTTTCCGACCTGCCGCACATCGATCTGCTTGCCTTTGTATTTGAATGAGGAATTGCGGGCGATGACGAACATGCCCGTGATGCTAGCCAGACGGGTGATGATGTTCTCGCTGAGGCCGTCGGCGAAGAATTCCCGCTCCGGATCGCCGCTCAAGTTGTCAAAGGCCAACACGGCGATGGAAGGTTTGTCAGGGAGCGGGAAGGCAGCTTCCATCTCGAAGGCGGCCAGAGCCGATTTGACCTTAGATTGCTGATAAAGATTCCAGGCCAGCAGACCACCGCCGACAACGATCAGAATCGCGACCGCAGCCGCTAAGGCCGGTATTCGCCATTGCCGCACGTCGCTTGGCGTTTTGGTCGCCGCTACAGAAACCGGACCGGGAACGACCCGGAACGCGGGCACCGGCTCCGGTATGTTCTTGACCTCCTGCGGGCCGATGTCCTCAAAGCCGATAGACAGCTTGTTTTTCACCTGATCGAAGGCGCTGCGCGAGATGCAGATGCCGCCCGCCTCGGCCACGCCCTCGAGCCGCGCCGCCACGTTGACCCCGTCGCCGAAGAGATTATCGCCCTCGACCATTACGTCGCCGACATTGATGCCGATGCGAAACATCATCCGGAGGTCTTCAACCAGTTCCGCGTTGCGCACGCGAAGCTCTTCCTGGATCGACATTGCGCAGCGCACCGCCTCCACCGCGCTGCCGAACTCCGCCATCACGCTATCGCCAGCTGTGCCAAAGATGCGCCCGTCGTGGCGGGCGATCAGTCCGTCAATGATTTCGCGATAGGTTTTGAGGGTCTTGAGGGTTGTCTCTTCGTCGGCAGACATCAGCCGACTGAAACCCTCCACGTCAGCGGCAAGGAT
>CALZIL010000215.1:0-1187 GCA_945787495.1 uncultured Afifella sp.
CCGGTGAACCATTCGCGGATCGGCGTGAAGGCGCCGGTATAGGTCGCCGGATTGGAGCGCGGCGTGCGGCCGATCGGCGACTGGTCGATGTCGATGACCTTGTCGAGATGTTCCAGGCCTTCGAGCCGCTCATGGGGAGCGGGATGGTCGCGGGCGCCATTCAGTCGCCGCGCCACGGCCTTGTAGAGCGTGTCGATCAAAAGGCTCGACTTGCCGCCGCCCGAAACACCGGTCACGCAGGTGAAGACGCCGAGCGGGATTTCCGCCGTGACGTTTTTCAGATTGTTGCCGGTCGCGCCGACCACCTTGATGCGCCGCCGCACCGGGGCCGGACGGCATTCGGCCGGTATCGGGATCGCCATTTTGCCGGAGAGATATTGCCCGGTCAGCGATTTGGCGCTTGCCATGATCTTTTGCGGCGGGCCCTGGGCGACGATTTCGCCGCCGTGGATGCCGGCGCCGGGGCCCAAATCGACAACGTATTCAGCCGAAAGAATGGCCTCCTCGTCGTGTTCGACGACGATCACCGTATTGCCGAGATCGCGCAGGTGTTTCAGCGTTTCCAGAAGCCGCGCATTGTCGCGCTGGTGCAGGCCGATGGAGGGTTCATCGAGGACATAGAGGACGCCGGTCAGGCCGGAGCCGATCTGCGAAGCCAGCCTGATGCGCTGGCTCTCGCCGCCCGATAATGTGCCCGAAGCGCGCGACAGGGTCATTTCCTTCAAAATCCGCTCGGCGATTTCCGACTGCTTGCCGGTCAACTGGCCGGGCAGGGCGGTGAACCAGTCACCGGCGGCGCGGATCGACATTTCCGCCACTTCGCTTATGTGCAGGCCGGCGAGTTTGACAGCCAGCGCCTCCGGTTTCAGCCGGTAGCCGTTGCAGGTCTGGCATGGCGCCGTCGCCATGTACTTGCCGATCTCCTCGCGCATCCAGGCGGAATCGGTTTCGCGCCAGCGCCGCTCCAGATTGGGGATGACGCCTTCAAACGGTTTCGTCGTCTCATAAGAGCGCAGCCCGTCGTCATAGACGAAGGTGACCTTTTTCTTGCCGGTGCCGTAAAGCACGGCATTGCGGCCGGTCTCGTCGATGTCCTCCCAGCGGTCATCGACCGAAAAGCCATATTCTCTGGCCAGCGCCTCCAGCGTCTGCAGATAATAGGGCGAGGAGGATTTCGCCCAGGGATA
>CALZIL010000215.1:1238-6556 GCA_945787495.1 uncultured Afifella sp.
AGGCCATCGCATTGTGCGCAGGCGCCGAAGGGATTGTTGAAGGAGAACAGGCGCGGCTCGATTTCCGGGATCGTGAAACCGGAAACCGGGCAGGCGAATTTTTCGGAAAACACCAGCCGGCGTGGCTCGCCCTTGTCGTCTTTCTCATCGGCCAGTTCGGCAATGGCGATGCCGTCGGCGATGGACAAAGCGGTCTCCAGGGAATCGGCGAGACGCGAGGCGATATCGCCACGGATGTCAAGGCGGTCGACGACGATATCAATGTCATGCTTGAGCTTTTTATCGAGCGCCGGCGCATCCGCGATTTCATAAAACTCACCGTCGATCCTGGCGCGCTGGAAGCCGCGCTTCATAAATTCGGCCAGATCCTTGCGGTACTCACCCTTGCGGCCGCGCACGACCGGCGCCAGCAGATAAAGCCGCGTGCCTTCATCAAGCGCCAGCGCTCGGTCGACCATCTGGCTGACGGTCTGGCTTTCGATCGGCAGGCCGGTCGCCGGCGAATAGGGCACGCCGACGCGGGCGAACAGCAGCCGCATGTAATCGTAGATCTCCGTCACCGTGCCGACGGTGGAACGGGGATTGCGCGAGGTGGTTTTCTGCTCAATCGAAATGGCCGGCGAGAGACCGTCGATCTGGTCGACATCCGGCTTCTGCATCATTTCCAGGAATTGCCGCGCATAGGCCGACAGGGATTCCACGTAGCGGCGCTGGCCCTCGGCATAGATCGTGTCGAATGCCAGCGACGATTTGCCGGACCCAGACAGACCGGTCATGACGATCAGGCTGTCACGTGGCAGATCGACATCGACGTTCTTCAGATTGTGCTCGCGCGCGCCGCGAACGGAAATCGTCTTCAACGCAGCTTTTTTAGGCTTGGCCATTGATGCTCCGGCACAATCGGGCGATTGCAAAAACAAGTCACGCGGCAAACGGTCCGGTCGGGCGGCGCCGGTGGTCCCGATGCATTTAACGCAGACGGCGTGCAATACAATCACGCCATGGCCAAAATCGGAACTCCGATGCGCATGGCCTGTGTATATCGACGAGGGACGTGACCGAAATTCAGCCTTGATCCGATTCGACTGACACGATAAGAACAATACAGGAACATTTGTGAACTGCAAGCCGATTTGCCGGCAGCGGGCGCGGTCGCTTGTGGACAGGGTCATATCTGTCCGTGCGGGCGATTGCGCTTTGCGGCAGGATGGCGTCAGAGCATGGCGAGCCTGATTGGCGGGCCTGATTGGCGGAAAAGACAGAAAGCGAGGCGGTTATGGCGGGAAGTGTGAACAAGGTGATCCTGATCGGCAATCTTGGCGCCGACCCGGAAGTGCGCCGCATGCAGGACGGCCGTCCGATCGTCAATCTGCGGGTCGCGACGTCGGAGTCCTGGCGCGACAAACAATCGGGCGAACGCCGCGAACGGACCGAATGGCATCGCGTCGTGATTTTCAACGAGGGCCTTGCCAAGATCGCCGAGCAATATCTGCGCAAGGGCAGCAAGATCTATCTCGAAGGACAATTGCAGACGCGCAAGTGGGAAGACCAGAGCGGTCAGGAGCGCTATTCGACCGAAGTGGTGCTGCAAGGCTTCAATTCGGCGCTGACCATGCTCGATACCCGAGGCGGCGGCGGCGGCGAAGACCGCTCCGGACGCGGCACCGATTTCGGCTCATCGGGTCCGATGGAAAAGACTGAGTCCGGCGGCGGCTCATTCAAGGACGAGGTCGACGACGAGATTCCGTTTTAAGTCCCCGCCGCAGCTTACCGATCGGCTTTTTCAGGCGGCGTGTCGTCGTAAAGTCCGGCCCGCGCCAGCATTTCGTCGTGATGCGCGGCCGACTGGACCTCGATGAACAGCCGCCGGACGATCGGGAAGCGCTGCTTGATGGCGTTCTCCAGCTGGTAGATCGCGTCCTCGACCTTGCCAGCCGTCAGATTGTCCTCAAAATCGACGGACAGCGCCAGCAGCACGTCGTTCGGCCCGCGATGCAGGGTGCGGACTTCATTGAGCTTGTCGACAGTCGCGGTGGCCTCGACGATGGCGCGGATATCGCCGGTCAGCTCCGGCGCCGCCGCTTCGCCGATCAGCAGGCCCTTGGTCTCGATCGCCAATAACAGGGCCGTCACCGCCAGAATGACGCCGATGACGATCGAGGCGGCGCCGTCGAGCCACGGCAGACCGAGCCAGGCGGCGCCGGCGATGCCGAAAAAGGCGACAAACAGGCCGAGCATGGCGGCGGTATCCTCAAACAGCACGGTAAAGACGGTGGGGTCCTTGGATTGCCTGACGGCTTCGAGAAAACCGCGCTTGCCGCGGGTGGATTCAAATGCCCGGTAGGCGATCCACCAGGCAACGCCCTCAAAGATGCAGGCCAGGCCGAGGACGACGAAATTCACCGAAATGCTGGTGATGGCGTGCGGGTGGAGAACCTTGTCGATGCCTTCGTAGATCGACACGCCGGCGCCGACGGCAAAGATCAATATGGCGACGACGAAGGCCCAGAAATAAAGCTCGGCGCCGTAGCCGAAAGGATGCTGCTCGTCGGCCGGCTGTTCTGATTTGCGCAGGCCGTAGAGCAAGAGCCCCTGATTGCCGGTGTCGACAAGGGAATGGATACCCTCCGACAACATCGCCGACGAACCGGTATAAACGGAGGCGGCGAATTTGGTGACGGCGATCAAAGCGTTGCCGATGAGTGCCGCATAGATGACTTTCTTTGAGCCGGCTGCCATGAACGCGGTCCCGATCTGATCGACAAATTGTGAAACGCCCGGCTCGCCAATGCCTGCTAGACAGTCATTTCCTTGTGAGCGAACCGGGAGATCCAACGGTGACCCGTCTATATGCGTTTGCCGCTTTTGTCATGTCCGCCTGTCTGGTGATGAGCGCATCAGACGCTGCCATGGCCGGCGAGGCCGATGTCGTGAAGGTCGCCGCCAGCGAAACGGCGCCCGGCAGCTTCCGCTTCGATGTCTCGGTGCGTCATGGCGACGAAGGCTGGGACCACTATGCCAATGCCTGGCAGGTGGTGGGACCCGATGGCAGCGTGTTGGGTGAACGGGTGCTGCTGCATCCGCATGAAACCGAGCAGCCCTTTACCCGCAGCCTGAGCGGCGTGGCGATCCCTGCTGGGATCAAGACCGTCACCATCCGGGCCGGAGACAGCATCCATGAGTTCGGCGGCAAGGAAATGAGCGTCGATCTGCCCGGCCGGTGAGGGCAATTCTTATCCGGCAGCCGCGCCGGCCGCGAGCAATGCGAAGATCCCGTCGGCCACGAACTGGACAGCCAGCGCGGCGAGGATCACGCCCAACAGGCGTGTCAGAACCATGCGCCCGGTCTCGCCCAACAGACCGTCAACGCGTTCTGCCAGCATGAAAACGAGATAAGTGATCGCCAGAACGGCAACGATGATGGCGATCAGCATCGACCGGCCAAGGGCGTCGGAAAACCTGTCGGACAGCAGGATCGTCGCGGAAATCGCACCGGGGCCGGCGATCAGCGGTATCGCCAGCGGAAAAACCGCAAGGTGCCGGATGGCATCTTCGGTGGCCGCCCGCTGCGCGCTCTTTTCATGACGTTCCTGGCGCTTTTCAAAAACCATCTCGAAGGCGATGTAGAAAAGCAGCAGGCCGCCGGCGATGCGGAAGGCATGAATGGTGATCCCGAACATGGTAAGGATCGCCGTTCCGGCCAGCGCGAACAGCAGCAATATGGCAAGCGCAAGCAGGATGCTCCGGGTCGTGACCCGCAGCCGCTCGGCGCGCGTCATGCCGCCCGTGAGCGCCAGAAACAGCGGCGCCAAGCCCGGCGGATCGATGGTCACGAACAGGGTGACAAAGGCTGAGATGGCTGAATCAAGCATGGGCTTTCGCGCGGTGGATGAGCCGGCTTAAGCCTGTCACGCGGCCGCCGCAACCCTGCTCAAAAACCGGACTTCGACGCTTCGCTTCGGGCGCCTTGCGGCTTTTGCGGACAATGAGCGCCCGAGCGAAGGCATCAATGCAGAAAATATCTTCTAAATATCTGTTTTTATTTGTAATTTATGGCCATGCTTCATTGGTATTCGAAGCCGAATTCGGCTAGAACATAGACAACGTCAACAGCACTGATTCCCACATTGTCCGACGAGACCGAAAGACCGGGCCCGACACCCGGCGGCCATATCGATCCGATCTCCATAATTGAGGAGATGCGCAGTTCCTATCTCGATTACGCCATGAGCGTGATCGTCAGCCGGGCGCTGCCGGATGTCCGCGACGGTCTGAAGCCCGTGCACCGGCGCATTCTCTACGCCATGCACGAAATGGGCATCACCTCGGGCAAGTCCTACCGCAAATCGGCCGGCGTCGTCGGCGAGGTGATGGGCAATTTCCACCCGCATGGCGATCAGGCGATCTATGACGCGCTGGTGCGCATGGCGCAGGATTTTTCCATGCGCCTGCCGCTGATCGACGGGCAGGGCAATTTCGGCTCGCTGGATGGCGATCCGCCGGCGGCCATGCGCTACACGGAATGCCGGCTGGAAAAGGTTTCCGAATCGATCCTTGAGGATATCGATAAGGCGACTGTCGATTTCCAGGAGAATTATGACGGCCGGAAAACCGAGCCGACGGTTCTGCCGGCGCGGTTTCCCAATCTTCTTGTCAATGGCGCTGGCGGCATTGCCGTGGGCATGGCGACCAATATCCCGCCGCACAATCTTGGCGAGGTCATCGACGCGACAATGGCGCTGATCGATGATCCGTCGCTCACCATCGCCGATCTGATCGAATATGTTCCCGGTCCCGATTTCCCCACCGGCGGCATCATTCTCGGCCGCAGCGGTATCCGTTCGGCCTATGAGACCGGCCGCGGCTCGGTAATCATGCGCGGCCGCGTCAGTGTGGAAACGACAAAGCGCGATCGCGAGGCACTGATCGTCAGCGAGGTTCCCTATCAGGTCAACAAGGCCTCAATGGTGGAAAAGATCGCCGACCTGGTCCGCGACAAGCGGATTGAGGGCATCGCGGATTTGCGCGATGAATCGGACCGGTCGGGCGTGCGTGTCGTTGTCGAACTGAAGCGCGACGCGGTCGCCGACGTCGTGCTCAACCAGCTTTACCGGTTCACGCCGCTGCAGACGAGTTTCGGCGCCAATATCGTGGCGCTCAATGGCGGCCGGCCGGAACAGCTTGGCCTGAAGGACATTTTGCAATGCTTCATCGCCTTCCGCGAGGAGGTGGTCAGCCGGCGCACCAAGTTCCTTTTGAAGAAAGCCCGCGACCGGGCGCATCTCCTGGTCGGGCTTGCCATTGCCGTGGCCAATATC
>CALZIL010000216.1 GCA_945787495.1 uncultured Afifella sp.
AAAAGTTTAATCCTATAAAAAAAGGAATATCAGATATTTTTTAAATCATCAAGCTTTTCTTTGGGTGTGTCCGTTATCTTTAGTACGCGGCAGCCTGGACGAAGGCAGAGTCCTATAAAGGTTGTCTGGGTCTGCGATCGATTGCAGAGGCAATCCGGGTTGGGATTGTGCCGCTCAACGCCGTGCGTGCCGACGAAGGTCGCAACGCCTGTCGGTGCGCCAATGACACCATCGTCCATGAGTTTCCGGCAAGTCTGCCATCTGCCGCCCAGAAACGTATCCGGGGCGTTTCCAACGTAGAGCCCCTTGGCCTCGGCCAGGGAAAGGATCTTCTTTCCATCCTCAATGCTGGTGACAAAGGGTTTCTCCGAATAGACATGCTTGCCCGCTTCCAGGGCGGCGAGGCTGATCTTCGCATGCGCCGCGGGGATCGTCAGGTTCAACACGCAATCTATTTCGGGATCGGCAAAGATCTCGTCAGGGGTGCACGCTTTGGGAATGTCGTACTGTCTGGCATTCGCTCTTGACTCTTCGATGTCCAGACTCGCACACGAGACGATGTCGATTATGTCGAATTTTTTGCATGTTTTCAGGTAGATGTCACTGATGCGGCCGCATCCCACGACACCAACTCGGAAATTGTTCAAAGATCGTCTCCAGCGACGAGCGTTGTCATTATTAAGTCAGTCGATTTCGTTCGGTTCATAGAGCGGAAGGAATTTCGGCGGCATCGGCCCCTTGTTGCGCCCGCCCTGATTCATCTGCTCCCATGCGTGCGCTAGAACTCCGACCGACCGGGACAGGCAGAAAAGCCCTCGGGAGAGCGGCGCCGGAAAGCCCAACTCGCAGAATATCACCGCTGTGGCCCCATCTATGTTCATGGCGATCGGCCGGCCGCCACGCTGGCGCCCAAGCTCCTCCTGCACGGCCTCGCCAATATCGGCAAAGCGTCCGTCAACCGTGCCCTCTTCAGCGGCGCGGCGCACCAGCGCCATAAGGCGTGGGGCACGCGGATCGACAGGCTTGTGAAACCTGTGGCCGAATCCACTGACGATTTTTCCGTAGATCGCTCGCCAACTATCCAGGCCCGCCCGAACAGCATCAGCTAGTGTCGTGCCGTCATTCACCCTGGCGGCGATATCATAGTAAAGTTCAGCGCACTGTTCACCCGCGCCGCCATGCACGTCGCCGAGCATATTCACCGCAGTCGCCATCGCGTTATTCAGCCCCACTCCACAAGTAGCCGCCATGCGGGCAGCGGCAATTGAGGGCGCTTGTGGTCCGTGATCAACACCCGCCACCAGTGCGCATTCGAACAACCGAGCCTCGGCGTCTGACGGCATGTCACCGCGGACCATCAGCCAGATCATTTGGGGGAAGGAAACGGTGCCAATGAGGTTCTCGATCGGATGCCCGCGAAAGGCAATGCGGCCGGGCTCCATGTCTATGATGGAAGTGCGCCACCAATGGCGGACGGCATCGGCGTTGGAGCGTTCGGTCATGATCCTAACTTCTCTGCTGTTCCTTTGTATTTCATTTGTGCAGCAAGGCGGATCGGGGCGTTCCTGGCACCGTAACCGTCATACCCATTACGTCGCTCGACGATCTCAAAGAAGAACCCGTCGAAGATCGGAACGCTGTAGATTTGGAAATACTCACCATCCCCGCTTCGGTCGTAGAGGATGTTCCAATGTTTCAGCTTCTCGACAAACGCGTCTTCAAGGCCGAAGGCCGTCTGTAAATCGGCATAGTAGTTCGGGGATATGGTCAGTCGCTGAAAGCCAGATGCGGCGAGTTGAGCGGACGTCTCAAAGATGTCATCCGTTAAAAACGCAATATGCTGGACACCCGCTCCGCGTTGGTCGGTGAGAAAAGCGCCGGCAAACGTGCGCCCGGTTTCCGCACCATTCAGATTGAGGCGCACTTCGCCTTCCGGGCTTTCAATAGCCTGACTGTGGACGATGCCCGAGGGATCGGCGACGTCGACAATCGGCGATTTCTTCATCTGGAATGTAGAGGTGTAGTACAACAGCCAGCTCTGCATCTCCTCATACTTCATCGTCTGAGCGATGTGATCGATGCGGCGTAAACCCGCCGGTTGCGTTGCTACGGTCGCGGCAACCGGATTAAATTCGATGTCCCACACCCTGTGTAGGTCCGATTTCTCATCGATGAAGTGCACTACATTCCCGCCAACGCCACGGATCGCGGGAATGTCGAGTTCACCAGTGCCGACCGGTTGAGAGAACACCGGCGTTCCGAGTGCAGAGGCGCGGGCAACCGTCGTTGCCGCGTCGGCAACACGCAAGCCCATGTCGCACACTGTCGGCCCGTGCTGGACATACGCTGAATGGGCAAAGCCTTCCTGCTCGGTATTGACGACAATATTCACCGCCCCCTGACGCCACAGTTCGACGGATTTTGATACGTGACGCCGCTCCATGCGAAAGCAGAGTGACGAAAGGAGCGCCGTAAGCGCTTCGGCGTCCTTTTCGCCGGCGGCAAACTCGATGAACTCGAAACCTGAAGTATAGACGCGCTCGGGCAGCGTCGGGATATCGAAGGTGACGTCGGGCTCCCTGCGCCCAACGCGATTGAGCAAATTGACCATGGATCGGTATCCGTCGTTGGCAATCGCTTTCGCGCCGCTCTGCGGCCTGACCTCGTTGATCCCGTCAAGCGACCAGGCACCCGAATATCCGTTTCTGGCTATGATCCGCACAAAGCCGGCGAGGTTCAGATCGCCCTGGCCGGGAAGCAGGCGAAAATGCTGCGCCAAGTGGCGGAGGTCCATGTCAACTGCCGGCGCGTCGGAGAGCTGCACGTGGAACACGCGATCGCCGGGTACGTCCTTGATGCGCGCCGGCCTCGATCCGTCGGCAAGTGTGAAAACGCTATTAATTCCAAGGCCCAGATTTGGGCTGTCAATGGCGCGGATAACATCCAGGGCTTCGGTTTCGGTGCGAATGTACCGTGCCCATGGCAGCGCCATATAGGCAACCCGAAGGTTTCTTTTTGCCGCACGATCAGCAAGTTCAGCGAGATCCGCAGATAATTTTTCCGGGTCGCCCGTCGCTTCGGCATGAGTGGACGAAGACACCAGAAGCAGGTCGGTCCTGAGGGCTTTCATAAGGTCGAATTTGCGCTCAAGCCGGTCAAAAGACTTCCTTCTGAGCGAACCTTCCAACCCTTCGAGGTTTTCAAACGGTTGCAGCGCGACGATCTTCAGATCATGGTCGACCACTAACTGCGAGAAGTCTTCGGCAGTGCCGTCAAAACAGGTGAAGTCCTGTTCAAAAAGCTCAATGCCATCAAACCCGGCCTCTGCGATCGCCGAAAGCTTGGCCGCGGGATCACCAGGAACTGACGTGGTCGCGATTGATAGGGTCATGTAGTCAATCCGGAAGTCGCACCACAGATCATCGTCTTTTGCGCGACTGTGTTGTTCACTAGCCCTCATAACCAAGCAGACGCGGCAGCCACAGAACGATATCCGGCACGAAGATCAGCAGCAGCAGCGCCATAATCAGCACAGCCAGAAAGGCCCAGACTTCACTGATTATCTCTTTCAGCGGTATACCGGTGACGGCGTTGATCACGAACAGCAGGATGCCATAGGGCGGTGTGATCAGCCCGATCATGCTGTTCACCACTACCAGAACACCAAAGTGAACCAGGTCGATCCCAAGCTCGCGAGCCGTAGGAATGAAGAGAGGCACAATCACCAGGATGATCGTAGTCGCATCCAGAACGCAGCCTAGAAAGAGTATCAACAGATTGATGCCCAGCAGAAACACAAGCGGGTGAACATCCAGCCCGACAAGAGCATCAGACATCATCCCCGGAATATTCTCCGAGACGACGATGAAGTTCAGGATCAATGCGCCGCCAATGACCAGGCCGACAGCCGCGGAAGACCGAGCGCTTTCCACCAGAATGCCATATAGCGCTTTGATCGAAAGCGCCCGATAAAACAGCGCCGCCAAGACCAGAGCATAGAATGCCGCGACAGCGGCAGCTTCTGTCGGTGTGGTGACGCCGCCATAGATGCCATATAGCAGGATCACCGGCATCATCAGCGCCGGAAATGCGTTGGCCGTATGGCGCGGAAGTTTGCGTAACGGCACCGGCTCTTCCAGCTTGAAGCCACGTTTCCCGGAAAGGTATGTATTCATTGCCATCAGCACCGAGCCCATGATGAGGCCGGGAACAATGCCCGCCAGGAAGAGAGCCCCGATTGAGCTGTTGGACACGAGCGCGTAAAGCACCATCGGGATCGAGGGCGGGATAATCGGTCCGATCGTCGCTGAGGCAGCTGTAATCGCAGCCGCGTATCCCGGACTGTAGCGCCCGCCCTTCGTCATCATTTCGATGATGATTTTGCCGATGCCCGCGGCGTCGGCGACAGCCGAGCCGGACATGCCCGAAAAAATCAGCGAGGCGACGACGTTCACGTGTCCCAGTCCACCCCGGAACCGGCCCACGGCCGCTACACAGAATTGCAGCAGCCGATCCGAAATCGTGCCCGCATTCATGATATTTGCGGCGACGATGAACAATGGAACCGCCAGTAAGATAAAGCTCTTGTACAAGCCGACGACGATCTTTTCGCCCACCAGGGCAGAATCCAGACCGGCAAAGCCCATATAAACAAGGGCCGACAACATAATCGAATAGCCAATCGGCGTTCCTATCCCGGCCAGCCCAAAAAGCGTGACCAGACAGAGCGCAAATTCCAAACTCATTGGTCATCCTCCGGCGGAATGTCTTCCTCCGGCAAAATATTGTGCTCTTCATCCGGTGGCCCGTTTCGAAGAACATCAACAATTCGCCAGCCGTATCTCAGGATGATCGCGACCATGAAAACCGCATAGATCGAATAGACCGTTCGTAATGGGATTTTCAGCGTGGCGCTTTTCTTGATTTTCAGCCAGTCAATCCAATCCCACGTCGGGAGCAAGGACCAAGCCATACCCACCACGATAGCGACCGCGGCAATCAGTGCGAGAATCTGCCGTACGCGGCGAGGTGCAGCCAAATAGAAAATGTCGAAAGTTACATGGTCCCGTTCGCGTACGATGAAGGCATTCCCGAAGAATACGATCCAGATCCACATTGTCAGACAAAATTCAAGCGTCCAACCGAATGGGGTTTGCAGGACGTAGCGCGAGAAAATCTGCAGCAGAAATGTCAGAAACATCGCCGCAAGCATTGCTGCAGCGATGAATTCCGTTCCACGAGAGAACCACTTTGATAGATTTCCCAAGTTTCTGGTCCCCCCGTGGATTGGTCTTGTTTAGCGTCTCGGCTTAATTGCC
>CALZIL010000217.1 GCA_945787495.1 uncultured Afifella sp.
GGGCCGGCCGTAATGGCGCGTCGTCCAGCCGCCCTTGAACCGGCCGTTGAGGACGAAGGAAAAACCGCTTGTCTCCGCCGCCTCAACGGCCGCCCTCTCGATCGCGCCGGCGCAACTGACGCCGTCATTGCTGCCGATATTGAGAACCGGCAATTCGCCGTCAAACAGAAACGGGACGCGCGAGCGGATGGAATGACAGTCATAGAGGATCGCAACGCCGTGGCGGGCCTTGAGGCGGGCGATCTCCTTGGCAAGTGCTGCATGATAGGGCGCGTGGAAAGCGGCGCGGCGGGCTTCGATGTCTTCAGCGTCGGGCGGCTCGCGCCAGATCGGCTGTCCGTCGAAGTCGGTCAGCGGTACGAGCCCTGTGGTGTTCTGACCGGGATAGAGTGAGTCGCCGGACGGGTCGCGATTGGCGTCGATCACATAGCGATGGAAGGTTGCGCGCACGGTCGTCGCGCCGGGCAGCAGCCCGTCATAAAGCTGCTCGACATGCCAGTCCGTATCGGCCAGCGCCCGGCCCGTCGCGTTGAGTTGCGCGCCAATCTCCGGCGGCACATCCGTGCCGGTATGGGGCATGGCCAGCAGCACCGGCGAGTCGCCTGTGGTCACCGCAACGACGCTCACGACACGTCCCCGCCATCAAACAAGTCCGGCCCGACGGCGCTGAACGGCGCGTCCGCCTTGACCAGCGCCGCGGCACCGTCAAGATCGGCGGCCATGTGGCGGTCGGCGCCGAGCGCCGGTATTTCGGCGCGCAATGCCTCGACGGCGCGCGTCAGAGCGGCGGAAGTCTTCAGCGGCGCGCGCAGTTCCACTGCCTGCGCCGCGCACAGCCACTCAATGGCGACGATCACCGCCAGATTGGCCGTCATACGATGCAGCCGTACCGCGCCATGCGCCGCCATCGATACGTGATCTTCCTGATTGGCCGAGGTCGGCGTGGAATCGACCGAACAGGGCGCGGCGAGATGCTTGTTCTCGCTCATCAAGGCAGCGCTGGTGACTTCGGCGATCATGAAGCCGGAATTCAGCCCCGGCTCGGGTGTCAGGAATGGCGGCAGGCCGAAATTCATCGCCGGATCGACGAGCATGGCGATCCGCCGCTGGGCGATGGCGCCGATCTCGGCGACCGCGATGGCGATCTGGTCGGCGGCGAAGGCGACCGGTTCGGCATGGAAATTGCCGCACGAGACGATCGTCCCGTCATCGAAGACCAGCGGATTGTCGGTGACGGCATTCGCCTCGCGCTCCAGCACTGCCGCCACGTTGTCCAGCAAATCCAGGCAGGCGCCCATGACCTGCGGCTGGCAGCGCAGGCAATAGGGATCCTGCACCCGCTCATCGCCTTCGCGATGACTTTCGCGAATTTCGGAGCCGGCCATCAGAGCGCGCAAGATTCGGGCTGCGGCGATCTGGCCGGGTTGGCCGCGCAGGTCGTGAATTTCGTGCCGGAAGGGCGCCGCCGATCCCATTGCCGCATCGGTCGACAGCGCGCCGGTGATCAGCGCGTTCCTGGCCAGCCGACGCGCGTCGAACAGGGCGGCGAGCGCCTGGGCGGTGGAGAACTGCGTGCCGTTGATCAGCGCCAGCCCCTCCTTGGGACCGAAGGCCAGCGTCTTCAGACCGGCCTTTTGCAGCGCCACAATCGCCGGCATGGTCTTGTCTTCCCCGTCTCCACGCAGGAACGCCCCACCCTCGCCGATCATCACCGCCGCCAGATGCGCCAGCGGCGCCAGATCGCCCGAGGCGCCGACGGAGCCTTGCAGGGGCACGACCGGGATGACGCCGCGCGCCAGCATCGCCTCCAGCAATTCGATCAGCTCCCAGCGCACGCCGGAAGCGCCGCGCCCCAGCGAGACCAGCTTCAACGCCATCATCAGCGCGACAATCGGCGGCGGCGTCGGCGCGCCGACCCCGCAACAATGCGACAGGATGAGATTGCGTTGCAGTGTTGCCGTATCGGCCGGCGATATCTTGACGCTGGCGAGCTTGCCGAAACCCGTATTGACGCCATAGATCGGCGTGTCTGCAGCCGCGGCGTCGGCGATGGTGCGGGCCACCGCCTCGATTTTGTCGCGGGTCCGACGCGACAGCGACATTGTCAGATTCCGATCGCGATAGATCGTTTCCAGATCGGCCAGGCTCATATTGCCGGGATCAAAGATCATGCCGGCCATGTCGGCCCCCGAAATAGCGCCTGTTGAGCGGATTGAAGCCGATCCAGTAGGCAAGCTCGGCCGGATGGGCGACATCCCAGACCGCTAGATCGGCGCGCATACCGGCCGCGATAACGCCGCAATCGGCAAGACCAAGCGCCCGCGCCGCCTGCCGCGTGGCGCCGGCCAGCGCCTCTTCCGGCGTTAAACGGAACAAGGTGCAGGCCATGTTCATCGCCAAAAGCAGCGAGGCAAGCGGTGACGAGCCGGGATTGCAGTCGGTGGCGACTGCGATGGGAACGCCGGCGGCCCGCAGCGCCTCCACCGGCGGCACCTGGCTCTCGCGCAAGGTGTAGAACGCACCCGGCAGCAGGACGGCGACGGTGCCGGCCTTTTTCATGGCGGCGATGCCCGGCGCACCGAGATATTCCAGATGGTCGGCCGAAAGCCCGCCATAGCGCGCCACCAGCGCCGCCCCGCCGAGATTGGAAAGCTGCTCGGCGTGGAGCTTGAGCGGCAGGCCGAGCGCCGTCGCGGCGTCGAAAACCCGTGCGATCTGTTCCGGCGTGAAGGCGATGCCTTCGCAAAACCCGTCGACCGCATCGACGGGCCCGGCCTCATGCGCCGCCCGCAAGGCGGGAATGGCGACTTCGTCGATATAGGCATCGGCACGGCCGTCATAATCCGGCGGCACGGCATGGGCGCCGAGAAAGCTGGTCTTGATGCGAACCGGGCGTTCATCGGCAAACCGCCGCGCCACCCGCAGCATCTTCAACTCCGTGTCGCGATCGAGGCCGTAGCCGGATTTCACTTCCACCGTCGCAACGCCCTCGACGATAAGCGCGTCGAGCCGGGTCAGTGCACTCTTCAGAAGGTCATCTTCCGACGCATCGCGGGTTGCCTTGACGGTCGATACGATGCCGCCGCCGGCGCGGGCGATCTCTTCATAGGACGCGCCTTCAAGGCGCAGCTCGAATTCACGGGCGCGATTACCGCCAAACACCAGATGCGTATGGCAATCGATCAGCGCCGGCGTGACGAGGCGGCCGTCAAGCGCCTCGGCCGGCCAGCCCGTGTAGTTCGCGGGAAGGTCTGCCGCACGCCCCGCCCAGGCGATCTCCTGCCCGTCAATCGCCAAGGCCGCATCGCGCACCAGGCCATAAGGCGCGCCATTCGGCGCCATGGTTGCAAGATGCATATCGGTGAGAACCGACTGGGCCATGCGGTCAATACGAGGCTTGAGTTGCAGACATAATAGGATTATGTGCATACATAATGAACGTCAAGCCGAAAAGCACCGCCCAGACCGTTCTGTTCGCCCCGGTTGCGCTGACGCCGGAGGGCTGGGCGGAAGATGTTCGCGTCGGCATCGATCAGACCGGCCGCATTGTCGCCGTCGAAACCGCTGCAAAACCGCAGACCGGCAACGATGTGCTTACCGGCCGCATTCTTCTTCCCGCCCCGGGCAACCTGCACAGCCATGCCTTTCAGCGCGCCATGGCCGGCCTGACGGAGAGCCGCGGCCCGGACGGGCACGACAGTTTCTGGACCTGGCGGCAACTGATGTATCGCTTTTTGGGCCAGCTCGACCCCGATCAGATCGAGGCGATTGCGGCACTCGCCTATATGGAGATGCTGGAGGCCGGTTATGCCAGCGTCGGCGAATTCCACTATCTGCATCATCGCCCCGGCGGCGGCGCCTATGATGAACCGGCCGAAACCTCGGCGCGGATCGCCGCGGCGGCGCTGGAGACCGGCATTGGCCTGACGCATCTGCCGGTGCTTTATGGGCGCGGCGGCGTCGACGGCCGGCCGCTTGAGGGTGGCCAGCTTCGTTTCGGCTGCGATCTCGACCGCTTTGCAGCGCTTTATGAGGCTGCCGCACGGATTGTCGCGGAATTGCCGGCGGATGCCCGCATCGGCGTCGCGCCACACAGCCTGCGCGCCGTGTCGCCGGACATGCTTGCCGCCGCCGTGGGCTTGTCGGACGGGCCCGTTCATATCCACATCGCCGAACAGACCGGCGAGGTTGACGAGATTTCGGCCGCCTATGGCGCCCGGCCTGTCGAATGGCTGCTCGCCAATGCCGATGTCGACGAACGCTGGTGTGCCGTCCACGCCACCCACATGACGCCTGAGGAAACCGCGGCTCTGGCGCGCTCCGGCGCGGTCGCCGGCCTGTGCCCTATCACCGAGGCCAATCTCGGCGACGGCATATTCAATGGATCGGACTTTCTCGCCGCCGGCGGGGCTTTCGGCATCGGTTCCGATTCCAATGTGCGCATCGCGCTCGCCGAGGAACTGCAGACGCTGGAATATTCGCAGCGCTACCGGGCCCATGCCCGCGCCGTTTTGTGCGCGCCGGGCAAATCCGTCGGGCGGACGCTTTACGAGGCGGTGCTTGCCGGCGGCGCCAAGGCGCTCGGCCGCGACGCCGGCGCCATCGCGCCGGGACCATGGGGCGACCTGACCGCGCTCGATGCGGACACTCTGGCACTGGCCGGTCTCGCCGACGATGCGCGTCTCGATGCCTGGATCTTCGCCGGCGACGACACGGCCGTCAGCGATGTCTGGTCGGCCGGCCGCCATGTCGTCACAGGCGGCCGCCATGTCAAACGCCAAGACGTGGAGGCGCGGTTCATTGCGCAAACGAAAAGCATCCGAGGCGCGCTATGACAATTTCGCCATCGCACTCTTATCGCGACGTCAAGGTGGAGATTCTCGACCGCGTGCGCACCGGGCTGTGGCCGCTCGGCGAAATCATCCCCGGCGAAGAGGCCCTGGCGGCGGAATTCGGCTGTGCTCGTGTCACCGTCAACCGCGCTCTGCGCGAGCTTGCCTCAGAGGGCGTGGTGGAGCGCAAACGCAAGGCCGGGACCCGCGTCGTTCAGGGCTGCACACGTGCGGCACGGATCGAAATTCCGCTGATCCGCACGCAGGTGGAAGAACGCGGCGCCGCCTATCGCTATGTGCTTTTAAGCCGTGAAATTCTCGTCGCGCCCGAAACGGCACGTTCTCGTCTGTCCATAGAACCGGGCACGGAGGCACTGCATCTGCGCTGCCTGCATTTTGCCGATAGCTCGCCCTATCAGCTGGAAGACCGCTGGATCAATCTGGATGCCGTCCCAAGCGCCCGCACGGAAAGATTTGAAGAAAT
>CALZIL010000218.1 GCA_945787495.1 uncultured Afifella sp.
TGGATCGGATGAACGCCCAGTTCGATAAACACCGGGCCAAGAATCGGGCCGAGAATGATGATCGCCGGGCCGGCATCGAGAAACATGCCGATGATGAACAGCAAGATATTGATCAGGAACAGAATGATCAGCGGATTTTCGGCAAGGCTGAGCATGAAATCAGCCAATGATTCAGCGGCATGGGACAGGCTGACGACCGTCTTGAAGGCGATCGCCGCGCCGACCAGAAGCAGCACAACGGCCGACGACAGGGCCGATTTCGTCAGAATATTCGGCAGCTCTCCAAGGCGGATGGTGCGCATGACGAACAGGCTGAGCAGCAGGGCATAACCGCAGGCGACGGCGGAGGCTTCCGTCGGCGTGAAGACGCCGGCCAGGATGCCGCCGAGAATGATCACCGGCGTCAACAGCGGCAAAAACGCATTGCGAGCGGCAACGCCGCGCTCGCGCAGCGTCGCACGGCGGGCGGCGACCGGAAAGTCGTTGCGGCGCGCCAGGATGCCGGTCATGATCATCAGGCCGACGCCGACGAGAACGCCCGGCACGATGCCGCCGGCGAAAAGAGCGGCGACGGAGATTTCCATCGTATAGGCGTAGATGATCATGATGCCAGAGGGCGGAATGATCGGGCCGATTACCGACGATGCAGCTGTAACGGCGGCGGCGAAGCGCCGCGTATAACCGTTCTTTTCCATCGCCGGGATCAACATGGAGCCGAGCGCCGAGGTATCGGCGACGGCGGAGCCGGACAGGCCGGCAAACAGCATTGAGGAGAAAATGTTCACGTGCGCCAGGCCGCCACGGAAATGGCCAATTAGCGACTGCGAAAAATCCACCAGTTTAAGGGTGATACCGCCGCGGTTCATCAGATCGCCGGCCAGCATGAAGAACGGGATGGCCATCAGCGGGAAGGAATCCATGCCGTTATAGACATTGCGATAGAGCAGCGCGATATCGCGCGCCTGACCCTCGACCAGCAACATGATCCCCGGCGCGGCAAGCAGCGCGAAGAAAACCGGCATGCCAACCATCAGAAAGAGGAGAAACAGCGGCAGGAAGAGAATGAGCACGCCGGGCGCCTATTCCGCCGAAAAACTGGTGGCCGCCTTGTCAGTCACATATTCAACCGACGGATCGACGAATTGGTGGATCTGCTTGAGCAACAGCTCAATGCCGACAAGCAACATCAAGCTCACACCGACGGGCACGGAAGCGTAAATCCAGGCCAGCTTGATCGGCAGCGATCCGGCCCGAAACAACATGCCGCTTTGGACATGCTTGATGCCAAATCGCAGCATCGTCAAAAGAACGATCATCGCGACAATGAGCAGGACGAAGGACAAAACGCGGCCCGGCACGCCCTTGACCGCTTCCCTGATCGTGTCGATGGCGACGAAACCGCCCCAGCGAAATGCTGACGGCGCGACAAATCCGGTCATCCAAAGCATCAGCCCTCGGGCGGCCTCCTCAGGCCAGGGAAGCGCCGCGTTCAGGACATAGCGCATGAACACCTGAAGCAGGATGGTGGCGACCATCAAGGCAATGCAGATCCAGGCAGCCTGGCGGCCAAACGCCAGCAACGCATCGTTGACTCGGCTGATGAAGCCGATCAGCGTTTTGAGGGTGGCCATAGGCGCGCGCTCCGTGTCGGCATGCATTTCGTCCTGATTGTGAGCGCGGGTCAAGCTTTGACCAATTCTCGTTGGCCTCCGCCGGGTGAAAGCCTCCATATTCGCCGCGGCAATAGATGGACGGCTCCTCCGCATCGCAATGTGCCAAATTGCGCCTGCTTTTCAGACACCGCGAATGTCCGAGTTTGGCACAAAGCGGAAGTGCTACCGGCGTCTCGCGACTTCCATTTTCGAGGGCTATACGGACATCACAAACGTGGTTCGTGACTTCCGTTCTTGACCCACAGCGGCCATTTCCTCACTGCTGTTTAGCCAGCAAACAGTGTCAATGCTCTCGCTACGAATTGATCGAAAATAGCTTCTGGAGATCAGCCCGTTCGCTCTATGGACAAGCCTAGCCGTTGTGATCATTATCGCCTTGCAGGCTGTCGCCAAACAAATTGATGCTTGCCGTTTTTGTCGGGGCCGGATTAGGACCGGCCCTTTAGTATTTAGAAACAAACCGGAGGAAGATCATGAAATTCAATTGTATGAAAGGGCTCGCTGCAGGCGCGCTCATGACTGTGGCTTTTGCAACCACGGCAACTGCCGCTGAATGCATAGCGCCGGCAAACCCCGGCGGTGGCTGGGATTTCACTTGCCGCCAGATCGGCAAGATCATGTTCGACATCGGTGCGGTCGACAAGCCCATTCAGGTCACCAACATGGCTGGCGCCGGGGGTGGATTGGCCTTCAACCATGTCGTTACCGAGCGCAATGACGACGCCGATCTGATCGTTGCGGCATCGTCCGCGACATCGACCCGCCTGGCGCAGAATGCCTATGCCGGTATGACCGCCGGCCAGGTTCGCTTTGTCGGTGCGATCGGCGCTGATCCGGGCGTAATTGTCGTTGCCGCCAACAGCCCGTTCAAGTCGCTCAACGATCTTGTGGACGCGATCAAGGCCGATCCGGGCTCGGTCGCCTTTGCCGGCGGCTCGGCAGTTGGTGGCTTTGACCACCTGAAACCGCTGATGGTTCTGCAGCGCGCCGGATTTACCGACATCACAAAGGTGAAGTATATCGGTGTTGACGGTGGCGCGGACGCCATCACCCAGACCGTCGGTGGCTTTACCCAGGCGATGACTGGCGACATGTCGGAAATCGTCGGCTTCCTGAAGTCCGGCGACGTTCGCGCGCTTGCGGTTTTGACCGAGGAGCGCGTACCTGGCTTTGACGACATCCCGACTGCAAAAGAGCAAGGTCTCGACGTCGTTGCCGTGAACTGGCGCGGCCTTTACGTTCCCCGCGGTGTCAGCGACGATACGTTCAATAGCTGGGCGGATAAACTGCAAAAGGTCGCCGACAGCGCTGAGTGGAAAGAGGCGATGGCCGCAAACGGCTTGGCCCCCTTCACCAAGGTCGGTGCGGATTTCCAGAGCTACGTGGATAGTCTGGTCGTCGAGGTCAACCAGCTGTCGAAAGACATCGGGGTCATCCAGTAATGGCAAGCGACCGGATTTTTGGTCTGGTCGTGCTTATGACGGCGCTCGCGTACATCGCGAGCGCCACTCAAATTCAGACCAGCTTTCTTGCTGACCCAGTCGGGCCAAAGGCCTTTCCGATCCTTGTGGGCGCGGTTGCGGCGCTTTCGAGCCTTGTGTTGATATTTCGCCCTGACGATGAGCCGGAATGGCCTGCGATCCGGACTTTTGGGTCCCTGCTGGTCGCCATCATCGTCTTGGTCGGATACGCCTACGCGCTGCGTCCGTTCGGATTCATCGTCCCCACGGCGATTGCGGCTGCCATACTCAGCTATCAGATCTCACCCCGCGCGCTGCCCGCAGCATTGACAGGAGTCGGGCTTTCGGTAGGTCTGTTCCTGCTTTTCAAATATGCGCTTGGCCTGGGTCTGGTGCCCTTCCCAAAAGAATTTTTCGGATAAGCGAAGCTGAAAATGGACATTCTGACCAACCTCGGCATCGGATTCGAAATAGCGCTTTCGCCCTTCACGCTGATGTTGGCGATTATCGGCTGTTTTCTCGGCACAATAATCGGGGCGCTGCCCGGTCTTGGCCCTTCGAATGGCGTGGCGATCCTGATCCCGCTGACCTTCACGATAGGCCTGGACGCAACATCGGCCCTGGTGCTGATGACGGCGGTCTATTACGGGGCGATGTATGGCGGACGAATTTCGTCCATTCTGCTGAACATTCCCGGCGACGAGCCTGCCCTGATGACAACGCTCGATGGCTATCCGATGGCTAAACAAGGTCGCGCGGGGGATGCCTTGGTGCTATCCGGCGTCGCCTCTTTCGTCGGGGCGTTTCTGGCCACCATCGGTCTGATGCTGCTGGCCCCGACATTGGCGCGCGTCGCATTTCTTTTCGGCCCAGCCGAGTATTTCGCGCTTTATCTTTTGGCCTTCTGCACGCTGGGTGGCATGGCCTCGAACAACCAGGCCAAATCCGCAATCGCATCCTGCATCGGTCTTGGCATCGCCATGATAGGTGTCGACAACAGCTCAGGCTTGCCGCGCCTGACAGGCGGCAATCTGCACCTTATGGACGGCGTTGATTTCCTTGTTGCCATCGTTGGACTTTTCGCTATCGCGGAGGTGTTCTTCTTCATCGAAAGCCATGGCAAGGGATCGTCCATCGGGGTCAAGCTCGACAAGGTCACGATCCCCTGGCGCGATATCATGTCGACCAAATGGACCATGCTGCGAGCTAGCGGCCTGGGATTCTTCGCGGGAATTTTGCCGGGCGCAGGCGCCTCATTGGGAAGTTTCCTGGCCTATATGTCGGAGAAATCCATTGCCGGTGAAGATGGCGGCTTCGGAACCGGGGTGCCCAAGGGCATCGCCGCGCCTGAGGCCGGGAACAACGCCGCCGCGGGCGGCGCGCTGGTTCCAATGCTGACGCTTGGTGTACCGGGGTCGGGCACCACCGCGGTCTTGCTCGCCTTGTTGATGACGCTCAACATCACGCCCGGACCTACGCTTTTTACTGAACGGCCCGAGGTTGTCTGGGGTCTTATCGCTTCGCTCCTGATCGCGAATTTCGTTCTTCTGCTGATGAACGTTCCGATGGTGAAAATCTTTGTGCGCGTCCTTCAGGTGCCGGCGTGGATCCTTCTTCCGGGCGTGACGATGATTTCCTTCGTAGGCATATTCTCGCTTTCCGGCAGCCACTTCGATTTGATCCTGATGGTCGGGTTCGGGGTGCTTGGCTATTTCCTGCGAAAACTCGACGTACCTACGGTGCCGGTGATTCTCGGAATCCTTCTGGGGGGCAATATGGAAGACGCGCTCCGCCGCGCCATGGTTCTGTCGGACGGAGATTTCATCTTCCTTTTCTCCTCGCCGATTGCGCTGGGACTCTGGATTGCGGCTATCCTCGGATTTGTCGCGCCGATGTTCCTGCGTGGCGTCCTCAAGAAACCACAAGCAATCACGGATTAAGCCATGACACGTGTGTTGGTTCCATGTGGTGCGTTGGGGCTGGGATTTAATCGTGCGGCGTTGGCGGCGGGCATTGCGGCAAAACCGGATATTATCGCCATAGACGGGGGATCGACGGACAGCGGGCCGTCTTATCTGGGCACGGGCACCTCAAAGTATTCGCGGGCATCGAACAAGGCGGAATGGCGCGACCTGATGGTGGCGCGGGCCGATGCCGGCGTGCCGCTGGTGATTTGGGGCAGTCTCTGAAGATCGCGACCCTTTATTCCAATCAGCCGGCGGAGCGGGTGAAAAGCGCCCTGGCGGCGGGCAGAATTTTGCCCCTGACGCCCGCACCGGAGATTTCCGACGCGGTGTTGGACGCTTGTACCAACATCGTGGCGCTGGCGGGTGCAGAGCAGATATTGGCGGCGTTGAACACCGGTGCGGATATTGTGTTGGCGGGGCGCACGACGGATACGGCAATCAATTCAGCGCTGCCGTTGGCACGCAATGCTCATGCCGGCGGGGCCTGGCACGGGGCCAAGATTGCCGAATGCGGAGCGCTGTGTTCCACGCTGCCGCGCAGTGGTGTCGTGGTTTTGGATTTCGACGAAACGGGATTTACCGTGACCCCGATGGCCAAGGGGGCCGCGTGCACGCCGCATACGGTGTCGGCGCATATGCTTTATGAAAATTCGGACCCGTTCATCCTGTTTGAGCCGGGCGGGCATCTGGATGTGACAGACGCCAAATATGAGGCTTTGGATGAGCGCCGCGTGCGTGTCACTGGATCACGATGGGTGCCGTCAAAGACATATAAGGTCAAGTTGGAAGGCGCACGGATTGCGGGGTATCAGACAGTGGGTCTGGCCGTGCTTCGCGATCCTCGCTATGTCGAAAACGCGCGGGTTTGGGCCGAGGATATCGAGAGCAAGGTCGGATGCGAAGTGGTGCAGCAGCTCGCGCTGGAGACCTCTGATTTTGATCTGGAATTGCGGCTAATCGGCGTGAATGCGGCGCTGGGCGATCTGGAACCTGTCGCGCCGAGGCCGGTCGAAGTGGGTATTTTGGCGATTGTTACGGCAGCAACGCAGGCGCTGGCGACCGAGATCGGAAAGATAGTCAATCCGTACCTGTTGCATCATCCACTGACGGCAGAGGAGGAAATGCCGACTTTTGCATTTCCGTTTTCACCTGCCGAGATCACGCGTGGGCCCTTGTTCGAGTTTTGCCTGAACCATGTGATGGTCCTGAAGGATCCGATGGAGGCGTTCCGGCTGGATGTGATCGACGTCGATCATGGCTAAGCTGGGCGATGTAGCGCAAAAGGTTCGGTCAAAGAACGCGGGGCCGTTCTGGGTCACGATTGATATATTCTGCGGGACCGAGGCGGTGTTTCACCGTGTTGAAAGCGGGTTGTCGACCGAGGCATTGGCGAAGGTCCTGGGACAGCCCAGCCAATTGCTGAAGCGCTTTGCAATGCCGGATTTAAATGTGGTCAAGATCAGCCTGCCGCGTCCTCAGATCCAGGGTAGCCGGCTGGATCGCGATATGCATGGCGCGCAATGGGCGGTATTGTTGGCCGAGATGGAGCTGCGTTGAAACAGGACAGTTTGAGTGCGCCATCAACGTGTCTGATTTTTCGTTCCGATAATATCGGCGGCGGCTTGTGCGGTTGGAGGTGTGACGGTGCAATTGCAGCTCGATCCCCGACGCGGGCATTTAGCCTCGCGACCTCGAACCGCCTGCTGGCCGGCAATACTGCAACGTCCGCCACCGCGTTACCTGCCAGTCGGTAGGCCGTGCTCCTTGGGGTGCGGCTTTGTTTTTCTGGTGGTCAAAAAAGGTTGCCGCGCACTTTCCCACCAGTGATTTCAAAAGCGGCGGATCAGCGGTAACAATTGGAGCCTGCCATGACATTAGTACATCCCGACACACCACAGGCGATTGAGTTGTACCGAACACTCGGCGCTGGGTTCTTCCAAAAGGAGTTCGGGCACCTCATCACCGCAACGCGGAACGCTTTCCAGATAATCCGGAAGCGAGCAGAGAAGGGCAACATTCGCTGGATGAACTAGTGAAGCGCCTGGCGATCGTTTACCTGTTCGCGGTCTTCGATGCATATCGCATCGAGGAGATGACAAAGCGAATTACGCCGGACGAAATGCAACGGCTGCGCGCCTTTCGCCATATCCGGAATAGTGCTGCCCATGGAACACTCTTTGAGCGAGCACCCGATTGTTAGTGGCGGCAGCATTTTGAAGATGTCATGAATTCGGGCCATCGTATCGCCGGCGTCGTTTTTGACGACACGCTCTTGGATCTCACCGGTTCGAGCGCGGAGTTGGGCCGCTACGACTTTCTGTCCAATCTGGTTCAGCAACTTGTCGCTCGCCTCAACAGTCCCTGATTTAGACTAACTGAGAAGGTACAACTTTCATCAATGGCCACAGATGGAGCCGTACAAAGTGCTTTTTACCCGCATTCTGTCACAGATCAGCCACATATAGGCGAGTTCTAGCTCATATAAACTTGGTCGCGCCCAGCTTCATATTGGAATAAGCTCATGAAAAACATAGAGAAAAATGGTCGGAGCGGCAGGATTTGAACCTGCGACCCCCTCGTCCCGAACGAGGTGCGCTACCAGGCTGCGCTACGCTCCGATGAAAGCGCGCGCGTTATAGCCTTGCGGTGACCGGCCCGCAAGGCGGATCGCGCCGTGACAAGGCGATTGCTGCCGTTGCCGGGAAATTCATCGCTTACGCGTTGCCCGGGCGTCGTGAACGCGATATATCGCGGCCCGTCGTCTGACACTGCTGGGGCGTGGCCAAGTGGTAAGGCAACGGCTTTTGGTGCCGTCATTCGCAGGTTCGAATCCTGCCGCCCCAGCCAGCACTTGGCTGGAGAACCCCGATTGCTGTTTACTGGAGCGAAAACAATCAGGAGCAACTCGGTTGTGACCGGGAACCCAGGTCAGGCTTCACCGACTCTTCGCAAGGCGCGTTGCGTGAGAATCGGGCCAACAACTTCGAAAACAACTGTGGCGCCGATCGCGACTACCAACAGCGTCTCGGCAAGTTGGGGAAAATGATTGGCGGCTACGAGAGCCATGCCCAGTGCCACGCCAGCCTGAGGAATGAGAGCGAGACCAATCCAGCGCCGGTGCAGGATAGGGGCGTCTGCCACAATTCCCCCAATCCAGCCGCCAAGCACGCGCGCCAGGGTGCGCAGAACAAGGTAGGCAAGGCCGATCAGACCGATATCGTGGAGGCTGTCCAGACGCAGAGAAGCACCTGCGAGCACGAAGAAAAACACCATGAACGGCCATTCAATATGTTCAATCTCGTGAAAAGGCCGGCTGTGGTGTTTTGCCAGGTTTACGACGATTGCTCCGGCAACCATTCCTGCCAAAAGAAAAGAGACCCCAAGCCAAATCGCCAGCCCGGCGCATAGAAATACGAGGCCCAGCGCCTCGGCCTGCATCGGTTCGCCTGGCTTGAGACGGCCGGTAAGAAACGCCGCCGGCAGTCCCACTGCGGCTCCAACTGCAAGCGCGCCGCCAAGTTCCCACAAACCATGTCCCAGAATTACGAGAGCCCCATCGCCGGCGATGCCTTTTGCCACAGCAAGCAATAGGCTGAAGACAACAAGTCCCCATGCGTCGTCCACCGCCACGACTGCCAGCAGAGTATCCGTAAAGGGACCTTTGGCCCGGGTCTGCCGCACAACATCCTGGGTCGCAGCCGGAGCGGTCGCTGTCGCTATACCGGCGAGCAAGAGCGCCATGGGGACCGGGGTTCCGATCGCGATCAGGCCGATGCCGACAAGGAGTGCCGTCAGAATTACAACCGTGAGCGAGACCGCAAGTATCGTCTTGCCGCGGCTGCGTAATGTGGCGAAGGAGAGCTTGCCGCCGAGAAGAAACGCAACCATCGTCAAGGCCACGGAGGCAAGAAATTCATACCAATCCTGAAACGCCCTCGGCAGCAAATCGAGTCCGGAAGGACCGACGGCGACGCCAAACAGGATCAACAGGGTAACGCGGGGCAGGCGCGTCCGGCGGCCGATCTCGTCAGTGACGAGGCCGACAAGCAACAGCCCGCCGAGCGCAAGAAAGAGGGCATGCAAGTCCATTTGGGATGTTCAGTCCTTTGACGCTGCCAAAATCAGCAATGCTCTCATTTTCCCAAGCTGAGTATTCCGCATCAATATGTAGGTTGAAATATATTATCTCAGGAAGCGGCCACCGGCCCGATAACCGGGTGGAGAACTCGCATCAGCCGTTCTGACGACGAGAGGAGACGATGGCCTGAGCGTCGTTGCCATAAGCCCCTTCTGTCGGTCTGACAATGCCCTCGGGCAGCAACACCGAAGGGATTGGGTGACCTTACTGCGGGAAGTTGGCACACTGTTGCACTAATTTAGGAATGTAGTGCGGCCGAGTGCGGGCAGGCGAATGTCATTGAGCAACATCATGTCGATCGCCATCATGATCGTTGCGGCCTATGCCGCGGTGCTGCTTGCGCTGTTCGTCTTTCAGTCGCGGCTTGTCTTCTTTCCCAATATGCCCTCGCGCTCCCTCGGCCCGGGTCCGGACAGCATCGGGCTTGC
>CALZIL010000219.1 GCA_945787495.1 uncultured Afifella sp.
TCGCCATAAGCGGCCGGATCGACATTGACAAGTATGGTCGATCCCATCGGCCCGAAGGCCGCAAAATTGCGGAAATGCAGCGCCCGGCACAGCCGGTCAATGAACATGGCTTCATCCGGCGCGGCATTGGCGAAATACATATCGGCGGAAATCCTGCAGCCTTTGCGGTAGGGCCGGACCAGGGCCTCATAGCCGCAAACGCCAAAGCCCCCGCCCGCCACCTCGATGATCGGCTGGAAGGCGCTGTGCAGAACCGTATCGCCCAGGCGTGCCTGGTAAACGCCGTCAGCACGCCTTTCGATAACGCTGCAGATCCGCGCAAATTGTGCATCACGATCGGAAATTCCCATCACGGGGCGACAGTCACACAAAGCCGTTGCCGTTTCATGAAAGGGCGCGCTTAACGCGGCGTGTCGGTGCCGGCCCGGATTTACCGGAACGCCGTCATGTCCGGTCAATATCTGGCCAGTCGCGGTAAGACCTGGTGAACCTTACCGGGTAAGCATAACGGCAGCTAACGGTTCCCGGATCGATCCGCGCAGCGGCGCGGACGGTTTCCCGATTTTGCGCCTAAGCCTTTGATATTAAACTGTCTTTTTGCGGAAAACCCCGGCCGCGCTCATTATGCTTTCTGGACTGTTCGGCATTTTCATCAAATTGCGGCGCCTCGCCAAAGCCGGCTGAAACCTTGTCGCGACACGCTCCCCTGATGCGGGCGTCAGACCCGTGATGAAGACAGGGGGCTGCCGTGGATTTCTGGTGGCAAAAGGCGGCACGCACTGTGCTCGCCGCGACACTATTGCTTTGCCTCGTGCCGGCCAGCGCAATCGCCCGGCCCGCCGAAAGCGGCGATCGGACCGACGCGGTCGCTGCAACGGCCGACAGCGCTCAGGCCGGCAAGGGCCGCGTCACACGGCTGCCGGATCTGGCCGCGGCGCAAACGCGCTGCCTATCGCTGGCGATCTATCACGAAGCGCGCGGCGAACCGGCTGAGGGCCAGAACGCGGTCGGCCGCGTTATCCTCAACCGCGCCGCAAGCCGGTACTATCCCGACACGATTTGCGGCGTCGTCTATCAGAATTCCACATGGCTCAATCGCTGCCAGTTTTCCTTTACCTGCGACGGCAAAACAGACCAGGCCGGCAATCTGCGCGCCTGGCAGGCAGCGGTCGCGATGGCGGAGCGTCTGTTGTGCCGGGACGCGTGCGGCGGCGTGGCGATCAGCGCCGATCTGATCCGCTCAACCCATTATCACGCGACCTATGTCCGGCCCTCCTGGTCGAAGAAGCTGCGGCGCACCGGTGAAATCGGCGGCCACGTCTTCTATTTCACCAGCAGCCGCTAAAACATTTTCGCCTAATCCGGTTCCCGCCGATTGGCGGATTGGCGAAGCCGCGTCAGCGCCGCTATCGTGACACCGACCGGAGGGTCCGACGGTGATTCGCGCCATTACTCTATTGCTTGTCTGCCAGCTTGCCGGCGAGGTGCTCGTGCGATCGCTGGGCGTGCCGTTTCCCGGCCCGGTTCTGGGCATGGTGCTGCTTGTGGGCGGATTGTTGGTCTTCAAAACCTCCGCCCCGGTGCTTGAGGAAACGGCGGACACATTGTTGCGCAACCTTTCGCTGCTTTTCGTGCCGGCGGCTGTCGGCGTCATCCAGCATGGCGCGGTCCTGAAGGCGCATGGCGCGGCGATCGTGCTTGCCCTTTTGCTTTCGACGATCGCGACGCTGGTCGTGACGGCGCTCGTTTTTGCCGCCGTTTCCCGCCGCATGGCGGGCCGATCGGGCGATGAAGCGATCCATGGAGAGGATGCCGGGTGAGAGCGCTGTCGTGATCAGGCTGGCCGATATCTGGGTCTACCTTGCAGCAGAGCCACTCCTGTGGCTGACGGTGACGCTTGCGGCCTATTGCCTGGCCGACTGGATCTCCGCCCGGCTCAACCGGCACCCGCTGGCCAATCCGGTGGTGATCGCCGCCGGCCTGATCATTGGCCTGCTGGTGGCGACCGATACGGGCTTTGCAACCTATTTTGAGGGGGCGCAATTCGTCCACTTTCTTCTCGGCCCGGCGATTGTGGCGCTCGCCGTTCCGCTCAAGCGCAACCTTGCCAAGGTGCGCAAGTCGCTGGTGCCGATCGTCGCGGCGCTGGTCGCCGGTTCGGCGACGGCGGTGTTCAGCGCTGTCGGCATCGCCTGGCTGCTGGGTGCGCCGGCCGACGTGCTGGCTTCGCTGGCGCCAAAATCGGTGACGGCGCCGATCGCCATGGGCCTGGCCGAAACACTGGGCGGCATCCCCACGCTTGCCGCCGTGATGGTGGTCACGACCGGAATCCTGGGGGCGATGATCGTCACGCCGCTGATGAACGCGCTGCGGATTCGCGACTATGCGGCGCGGGGTTTTGCCGTCGGCGTTGCTTCACACGGGATCGGCGCGGCCCGCGCTTTCCAGGTCAATGAGCTGGCCGGGACATTTGCCGGCATCGGCATGGGCCTCAATGGCGCGCTGACGGCATTTCTGGTCTCGGTGCTCGCGGCCGTGCTTGTCTAGAGCGCTTTAGTTCTCCAGCCGCCAGTCGCAATTGTCGAATGACGCGTAGGATTGCAGCGCCAGGCTTTTTGCCGTGCCGGGCACCAGCACGCTGCAGCCTTCCAGCGCGTCGAGGTCTGCAAACACCCAGACCGTGGCAACCGCCGGACGCGGAAAGCAGCCGGTTTCAGCCGGTTTGAGATATTGCCGCTCACGCTTTCCGGACGGCGATTCGACGATGAACAAAAGCCGTTCATCGTCGCGATTTTCAACGCAGAACGTCGCCGAATCGTGCGTGGCGACCAGCACCAGTTCGCCGCTCTCCAGGCCGGTGACGAAGGCCGGGCCATCCGCCTCGGCAATCACACCGATCGCCTTGTCGATGCGCGCCGGCAACTTTACGGCGGCGACCTCGGCGGCCTTGCCGGCTGAAAACGCCATGATCCGCAACGCCTTGCGATCGGCTGAAGGCAGCGCCAGTTCGCTTAGACCATCACCATCAAGGTCGGCCGCGGCGGACAGGCGCAGTTCGCGCGAGCCGATGAAATGGTTGGAAAAACCGAAGGCATCGGCGACGGCTTCAAGTGAACCGGCAACCCGATTGAAATGCCAGAGCCGCAGGGTGCCGCCGATATGCGGAGTGACGACTTCGGCAATCTCCAGGCCGGGCCGGGCATCGAAATCGGCGATCGCTGAAGGATTGCGCCAGCGGCTGGGCAGGCCGATCGGCGGCGTTTGGGCAAGCAGTGACAGCTTGCCGCCGGCAAGACCGTAAACGGCAATCGACGCGCCGGCATCGGTGAAGGTGCGGATGGCGACGATCTCACTCGTGCCGTCGCCGTCCAGATCGGCAAGCCTAGGCTGCAGATCCTCAAAAACGGCTTTTGGCTGCGCATCGGCGCTGGCGGCGATCTCGTGGCGGGCGCCGCCGGGGTCTTGCGCGACAAGCATCGCCGCCTCGATCCGGTCGCCGAGAATGCCGTGGCCATAGATGTCCGTCGGCCCGGCGAACCAGGCCTTGCGGATATCACCGGACGCGGATGTGGCAAGGCCGCCGTCTGCGAGACTGCCAGCGGGAGGTTTGGCGCGGGCCGGCGGGCGTTTGGGCGTGAAGCAGATGCGCTGATCGATGCAGGCGCTAAGCGCCATCCATTGCCGCCCGGCCTGGACGAAGATGGTGCCTCCGGCGATCTCAAGATCGGTGACGGTGCCGCCCGGCACTTTCAGTTTCTGCGCTTTCCACTCCGCCGCCGAACCGGCGGTGAGGGATGCGCCAAGGATAAGCGCGGGGATTGCGGCAAGGGCCACGGCCCGAAACAAGCGTCTCATAAAAAGAGATTAGTTCGGGACGCGGCGCTTGTTTAACTGAATTCCGCGTGATGGTGCTGTGATGACCCGCTCTTGGCCGACCCAAGCGCCTCAGATCTTCGGCGTGCGGCGCGACATGGCCAGCGTCATATTGTCGGGCAGGCCGGGGATGACGATGCGCGTAAACGGATAGCTCACGGCGATCGAGCGGTAATCAACGCCGTCGATCGTCAGATTTGTCAACGTGACTGTCAGGTTGTCGGGATCGGATTCAATAAATACGTCCTTGATGGCGGCCACCAGAGCGTCATCGGTGATGGTCGGGTCCATCAACACCTGGCGGATACCGGCATCGACCGCATGGGCCATCTCGTTACGCACCTGGAAGGCGTAGCCGAGGCTGATCACACCTAGGCATACGGCGATGAAGACCGGCGCTATGATGGCGAATTCGATGGCCGGGCCACCGTCTTCGCAGCGGCGGAACCGCCGGAACAGGCTGGACAGTTTAGGCATCACCACCTCCTAGCGGATCTGCACGCGCATCGACGGCGCGAAGCTGATGTTCGGAATGAACATGCCGGTATAGGTCTTGCTGCCGTCGATCTGGTAATAGACATAGGTCGGCACGTTGCCGGTGCAGATCGTCGAACAGGTGACTGACACTTCCGTGGCATCCGGACAGGCGCAATACTGGTCGACCGTCAGATTGAGATCACCTGCACCGCCCTGGCCATCGATGCTGGGGGTCATATTCTGGCTTGCCGTGGCGGCCATGATGGCGAGCACCGTGGCTTCGTCCGACTTGTTGATCGCCGCCTCGGCGCCGGCGCGCAGCACATGGTTGACCTCCATGCGCTCGTTGACCGCCAGACCGAGATCGACCGCCGATAGCAGGCCGAAGAACAGGATCGGCGCGACCAGCCCGAATTCCATGGCGGCGACACCCTTGTCGTCGCGCCGGAATTTTCTGGCCAGAGCCTTGAACGAGAACCGATTTGTCATGGCTTCAATCCCTTTCCTGGCATGGTCTATTCGACGACCGTGACCGATTCATTGACGGCGATGTCGGTGGTGCCGGAATTCGTGCAATTGGACTGGAATTCCGATCCGCCGGTGAAATCGATCGTCCAGGCGATCACCTGCAGGCAGCCATTGGCTCCCGCTGCGCCGCCGGAATAGCTGATGTCATCGGTCGGCACATAGATCGCACCCTCAAGAATGGTGGTGGATCCACCGTTGATGGTGTGACCCAACTGAACGCTGGCATCGCGCTCACCGAAGAACAGGATGCCGGCAAAAGGACCTGTCGTCGGTGCGGACAGATCGACGAGCGCGCCGCCGTTGATCTCGATGGTCGCGCCATTGACCAGGT
>CALZIL010000220.1 GCA_945787495.1 uncultured Afifella sp.
GTTGGACTGTTCGCCATTTCGGAGGCTTTCGTGGTGATCGAGCGCCGCTCGATCATCAGCGACGAGGGCCAGAAGCTGATGGACGAGGCTGGCTGGGCCGAGACATGGGAAGGCGTCAGGATCGCCTGCTCGAAATGGTGGCATATATTGTGGACCAGCATCATCGGCCTGATCATCGGCGTGGTGCCGGGCGCCGGCGCGGCAATCGCGTCTTTCGTCGCCTACCAGCAGTCGAAGACCTTCTCCAGAACGCCGGAAAAGTACGGCACCGGCCATACCGAAGGCCTGGTGGCGCCGGAATCGGCCAATAACGGCGTGACGTCGGGCACCCTGGTGCCGCTGCTGGTGATCGGCATACCCGGCGGCGCGACGGCGGCGATCATGCTGGTGGTGCTGCAGTATCACGGTGTCACCATGGGACCGGACCTGTTCATAACCAGCCCGAACCTGGCCTACGGCCCGTTCACAACCATGGCGGTGACCTATGCGCTGATGATCCTCACCATCCTGCCGCTGGCGCGCTATATGTCGAAGGTCACCGTGGTGCCGACCAATTACATGGCGCCGATCATCATTTCCTTCACGCTGGTGGGCGCCTTCGTGCCGCGCGAATACATGTTCGACATGTATCTGGCGCTGGCCTTTGGCGTCATCGGTTACGTGGCGCGCAAGACCGGCTATCACGTGGCGGCGATCCTGATCGGCGTGATCCTGGGACCGCTTCTGGAAAACTATTTCCTGCGCGCGCTCAAAATGTCCCAGGGCGATATCATGGTGCTGTTTTCGTCCAATCTCGGCAATGCCCTGTGGGTGGCGCTGTTCATGTCCATCGCCCTGCCCTATGCCCTGGACTGGAGACGCGCCCGGCAAGCGCAGCAGGCGCCTGCCGAATAGCCTGCGGATCAATCAGACGACGCCTGAGTCGACGAAGATGCGCTTGCCATCGGCAGATGCCATAAATTCGATCAGCGATAAGGCGTCGCGCTGATTGTCGGCGCTTGCGGAAAGGCCGACGGCATAGGTCGTGACCTTGCCGATCGCTTCGGGCAACGGCCCGACAAGATGAACGCCAAGATGCTCCAGCAGCTTGATTTCGGTGATCTGGCAAAAGCCGATCGTCCTGTCCGCCGTGTCTGCGGCCAAAAACTCCATGACCGCCCTTCCTGTGGCAACCCGCGCAATCTTGTCCGCCACCTGGTCGGCAATGCCCAGCCGGTCGATCATGTCGGCGATATACTGGCCGCTTGATGCGGAGTTGAAGACGAGCCGGTCGGCGGCAAGCATGGCCGCCACGAATGCCTCGACCGAAGTCACATCGGGGTCGGACGCGCCATTGCGCACCACGACTCCGGCCGTCACCGACCCGATCTGAGATACGGTGTCCGCAAGGACTAGCCCCTCCCCGGCAACGCCCTGCATGGCCGGCACCGGCAACACAATAACATCGGCATTCGCGGCGCCGGTCGTCACCCGCTCCTTGATAACCGGCGCGGTGGCAAATTCGATTTCAAACGGATGATCCGACTTGCCGAAAAATGCCTCTGCACACAGGCGCACCCCGGTTTTCGGCGCGCCGGCGCTGAGGATACGAACCGATCCATTTTCACTCATGTAATCCAGTCCCTTGTTTTGCATGAACACGCCGGTCATGCCGGCGTCCTTGATTGTCGCCTATCTTGGCCGATTGCCAAGCGGCGATAAACCCAGGCGTGAATTTGGCCCATTGATCGGGGTCAAGGCACGAACCGGCTATTTGTTGCAAGATTGCATCACTGTCAGGGTGACACGATAAATCGCGGGAGAAGCAGATGTACCGGAATATCCTGATATCCACAGACGGGTCGGACCTGGCCGGCAAAGCGGTCGAACACGGCGTCATGCTCGCCAAAAAAATGGACGCTAAAGTTACTGTCGTTACGGTGACGGAGATGTGGTCGGCGCTGGATATGGCCGCTGCGGTCAGCCGCGGAACACCAAATCCCATGGAAATTTTTGAAGAGATGGCTGCAAAGTCGGCACAGGACATCCTCGCCGCCGCAAAGGCAGTCGCCAAGGAGGCCGGCATCGACTGCGAGACGTTGCATGTGCGTGACCGGGCGCCGGCGGAAGGGATTATCGCAACCGCCAACGAGAAAGGATGCGACCTCATCGTCATGGCCTCGCACGGCCGCCGCGGTCTCAACCGGCTTCTGCTCGGCAGCCAGACGACCGAGGTGCTGGCTTACAGCAAGGTGCCGGTGCTGGTGGTGCGCTGACAGGTCGGCCTGTCCCCTTTAACCGGTTCCTCCTTTTGCGCGATTGCCCAAATTTTGGTACCGAGGCAGGTCATAATCGGCTAAATTCCATCTGAAGAAACAAAGGAGGCGACACGATGGGTTTGTTTGATTTCGTCAAAGCGGCAGGAAAGAAACTTGGTTTCGGCGACGACGACGCCGAGGCCGCCGAAGCATTGAAAAAGGAGATCGACAGCCACGATCTCGGCAGCGACGACGTCACCATCGAAGTCGATGGCGACAAGGCGATCATCAAGGGCGAGGTTGCCAGCCAGGAAGCCCTGGAAAAGATCATCATCGCGGCCGGCAATGTTGAGGGGATCTCCAAGATCGAGACCGTGGTCAAGGCGCCGGACGAAAAGGATCCGGTCTTCCACACGGTTGCAAAGGGCGACTCCCTTTGGAAGATCGCCGCCGAGCATTACGGCAACGGCTCCAAATATCCGGCGATCTTTGAAGCCAACAAGCCGATGCTGACCCATCCGGACAAGATCTATCCCGGTCAGGTGCTGAGAATTCCCGAAGCTTGAACCATCGCTCATACGCGAATGACTGAGGGGCGGCGTCACAGCCGCCCCTTTTGTGTTCGGCGCGTTCTTGCCGCCTTCGCGGCGATAAAGGACGCCACCTGAAATCCACCGCCGAGTCTTGAAAAATAGGCTGAAGGATGCACCCTTGTCGGCCAGGCCGGGCTCCGCCAGCCCCAGCCGGCTTTGGCGACGGTTCGGCTCAGGAACACGAAACGCGAAAATTGCGACGTGGTGTTCGGGAGCAAGAGGATGGACCGGCATTCGTCCGAAATGGAAAAACCCGCCACTGAAACACCGATTTCGCTGACGCGTGAAAACGTCGCGCGACACACTGCCGGAATGCCCAAACCGGCGAGATTGATGTTTTTCTTAATCGCCAAGATGACGCATGGCAGCTTGGTTGTCGGCCTGCCGGATGGACGGCAGTTTTCCTTTCAGGCCGACAGTCCGGGATGCAGTGCCAGGGTCGATATCCGCAGTTGGCGCGCCGCCCGCAAGGTCCTGTTCGGCGGTTCGCTCGGATTTGCCGAAGCTTATCTCGACGAACTTTGGGACAGCCCCGACGTGACCGCGGTGCTTCAGCTGTTTTGCGAAAACGAGCATCTTTTTGAGGAAGGCCTGGAAGCCCACCCGGTTCTGCGGTTCGTTTTGCAGGCGCAAGGCTTTTTCCGGCGCAATACGAGACGCCAGGCCAAGAAAAACATTTCCGCCCATTATGACCTCGGAAACGCCTTCTACAGCCGCTGGCTCGATCCCAGCATGACCTATTCCTCGGCGTTGTTCGCCAACGGTGTTTCGAAACTGGAAGACGCCCAGACCGAGAAATTCAAGGCGCTGGCGAAGCGGGTCGAATTGCATGCCGATCAGCGCCTGCTGGAAGTCGGCTGCGGCTGGGGCGGATTTGCCGAATTCGCCGCCGGCGAGATCGGCTGCCATGTCACCGGCCTGACGATTTCGCGCGAGCAGTACACCTATGCCTGCGAGCGGATATTCAAGGCTGGGCTTAATGAGAAGGTTGACATCCGGTTTCAGGATTATCGCGAGGAAACCGGCCGCTATGATCGGATTGCCTCAATCGAGATGTTCGAGGCGGTCGGCGAAGAGTTCTGGCCGGTGTATTTTTCCAAGCTCCGCGATTGCCTGAAACCCGGCGGTCTCGCCGGTTTGCAGATCATAACCATCCAGGACCGGTTTTTTGAAACCTATCGGCGTAGCCCCGATTTCATCCAGCGCTATATTTTCCCCGGCGGCATGCTGCCTACGTCCGGAATTCTGCACGATCTCGGTAGCCGGTTTGGGCTGAACCTCATCGGCGAACATGTCTTCCCGCATGATTATGCCCGCACGCTGGCCGAATGGCGGCGGCGGTTCCATCTCGCCTGGCCGGATATCCGCAAGCTCGGTTTCGACGACCGTTTCAAGCGGACGTGGGATTATTACCTGCATTATTGCGAAGCCGGCTTCCGGGCCGAGAATATCGACGTTCGTCAGCTCGCCTTTGCCCGAGAATAAACCCCGTGCTTGCCTGACGCGGTTCGGCGGCCTAGCTTCCGCCCTCACCCGTGCGACCGGAATTGATACCCGCCGCCACACAAATTCGAGACTGTCATGCAGCCACTGTCATCCGTCCTTGACGCCATCGGAAAAACGCCGCTGATCCGGCTTCGCAAAGCCTCCGAGATCACTGGCTGCGAGATTTACGGCAAGGCGGAATTCCTCAATCCGGGCCAATCGGTCAAAGACCGGGCCGCCCTGTGGATCGTTCGCGATGCCGAACGCCGGGGGCTTTTGAAGCCGGGCGGCACTATCGTTGAAGGCACAGCCGGCAATACCGGAATCGGCTTGGCCATGGTCGCCCAGGCGCTCGGCTACAAATCGGTGATCGTCATTCCCGAAACCCAGTCGGAGGAAAAAAAGCAGGCACTGCGGCTCGGCGGCGCGCAGCTCATCGAGGTGCCGGCGGTTCCCTACCGCAATCCCAACAACTACGTGAAAGTTTCCGGCCGGCTGGCCGAACAGGTTGCCGCAGAAGACCCGAAGGGCGCAGTCTGGGCCAACCAGTTCGACAATGTCGCCAACCGCCAGGCGCACATTGAATCGACCGGCCCGGAGATATGGGACGATACCGGCGGCAAGGTCGACGGCTTTATCTGCTCCGTGGGCACCGGCGGAACGCTGGCCGGTGTGGGCATGGTTCTGAAGGAGCGCAAGCCGGACGTCACAATTGGCCTTGCCGATCCTGGCGGTTCGGCGCTTTTCAATTTCTACGACCATGGCGAATTGAAAGCGGAAGGTTCCTCGATCACCGAGGGTATCGGTAATGGCCGCATCACAGCCAATCTCCAGGACGCGCCCATCGACTTGGCGTTCAATATTCCGGATTCTGAATCGATCCCGCTGGTCTT
>CALZIL010000221.1 GCA_945787495.1 uncultured Afifella sp.
GGCAGGAAGATCGGCACGAAGATGATCAGGATTTCCGACCATTCCAGAGGCCAGCCCAGAAGGAAGATGATGAACTGCACCAAGACCAGGAACTGCCATGGCTCAAGGTTAAATCCGAGAATGAAATGCTCGATGATTTCGTGGCCGCCCAAATATGAGAACACGGACGCAAAGGTCCATGATCCGACAAACAGCCAGCACACCATCGCCGTTGCCTTCGCCGTCAGGTAGACGGAGTCCTTAAGCATCGCCCAATTAAGAGAGCGATACATCGCCGCCAGCACGAGCGCGCCAAATGCACCCATTGCGGCGGCTTCCGCCGGCGTCGCAAGGCCGCCCAGAATGGATCCGAGCACCAGCATGATAAGGACTGTCAATGGAACGAAGGAGGTCAGAAGCTGCAGGTAGACAACGCGCCTGGGCGGGACATCCTCTTCGCGTGGCTTGGGCGCAATCGACGGATTAATCAGGACGCGGACAATGACGTAGACAATGTACGATCCGGCCAGGAGGAACCCAGGGAGAATGGCGGCGGCGTATAGGCGCAGAGGCGAAAGTTCGGCAATTGCCGCATAGACGATCAACATGATCGAGGGCGGAATCAAAATACCGAGCGTGCCGCCGGCGCAGATGACGCCAGAGGCGAAACTTTTGTTGTAGTTGGCATTGGCCATCGCCGGAAACGCCAGAAGTCCCATCAGGGTCACGACCGCGCCAACGATACCGCTTGCCGTTGAAAACACGGCACAGGTGATTAAAGCAGCAATCGCCATTGACCCCGGCATGTTACGGGCCGCCATTTGCAGCGAGAAAAACAGCCTGTTGACGATGTTGGCCCGCTCAACCACATAGCCCAGGAACAGGAACAGCGGGATGGCGACCAGCGTATCGTTTTCCATCACCGAATAGGTGTTCTGGTTCAGCAGATAGAAAATCCGGTTGTCGAACAGATCGCCGATCGTCTCGATGCTACCGGCCTCGTAGTAGGCGTAGTAGCCAAAGCCAATGCCCATGGCGAGCAACGTGAAGGCAACCGGAAAACCCAGCAATATCATCACGATAAAACTCGACAGCATCAAAAGTGCGACTTCGGGGTTGGTCATCCTTGAGATTGCTCCATCAAACCGGATAAGGCTGGGAAAAGAGGGCTATTTGGTTTCAAACGCGGTTGCCTGGCCGATCAAAATGTCTTCCGTTTCCCGGGCATCCTCCAGACGCGGCAGCCATTTATCGGTCTTTATCGCCAGATAGCATCGCAGGCATTCCGCAATGCCCTGAATGATGAACAACACGCCGGCCGCCGGGATCAGGGTCTTAAAGAAATAAATCTGAATACGGGCCGGACTGTTCCAGCTGACTTCCTTATAGCGCCAGGAGTCCATGGCGATTTCCCAGCCGAACCAGGCCAGAGCCGCCATGCCCGGGAAAAAGAAGACGATGTATAAGAGCAAATCGACCCGGGCCTGCCCGCGGGGCGACAGGAAGCGGTAAATCACATCGGCGCGCACATGGGTATCCTGGGCAAGGGCGTAAGGACCGGCCATCAGGAAAAGCGCCCCGTACATCTGCACCATCATGTCGAAGACCCATACGGTGGGCGCGTTGAGGACATAACGGACGAAAACTTCATAGGCGACCGAAAAGGTCAAAATCAGAATACACCAGCCAAAGGCGCGCCCAATCCAGATGCTGAGCTGCTCAATGGCGTGAATTAAGGATACCACGGCCGGGTCTCCTGCTTTTTCCCCAGGTCTGATATTAGAGGGACAGCCTTGCGGCTGTCCCTCCATAATCGATCATTTTTGCGAACTGGCCTCGCAAAAAACCAGATCAGATCAACCGAAATAGTGCTTGTAAGCGCCTGAGTAATCCGGCTGGTTCAATTGCAGATAATCCATCACTTTCTTGGCATAGGCTTTCTGCGATGCAACCACCTTGGCGAAGAACTCATCTTGTGCCGATATCCGGTCAATAACGATATCCCATGCCTTCAACTGTTCCGCCATGACGGAATCGGGCGTGCGGTATACGTTGACGCCATGCTGCTCCTTCAGTTTGATCAGATCATCGGCATAACGAAGGGTGCTGTACCAGTAGAAGTTGGAGTTTTCGGCTTCCGAAGCATATTCCAGAATAGCCTGAAGCTCTTTCGGCAGGGATTCGAACTTCTCCTTGTTGAAGGTGACCTCGAAGCATTCCTGGGATTGGTGGAAGCTGGCCAGGTGATAATGCTTGGAAACATCCTGCATGCCGAAGTCGCTGTCGGACGTTGGGTTGTTGAACTCGGCGGCATCGATCAGGCCGCTCTTCATCGCCGGCTGAATTTCGCCACCTGGCAATTGCACCACAGACATGCCCATTTCGTTCAGAACATCAGCCGCCAGGCCAACGGTGCGGTACTTCAGGCCCTTCATCTGGGATGCGTCCTTGATCTCCTCCTTGAACCAGCCCAGCGGCTGCGCCGGCATCGGGCTGTTGAAGAAGCTGACAACATTCAGGCCGAGGGAGCCCATCAGTTCGTTGAAGAGCTCCTTGCCACCGCCAAAGTGAATCCAGCCGAGCATTTCCTGCGCCGACCAGCCAAAGCACGGGCCTGTTCCGAACAGCGACGCCACCGGCGACTTGGAATACCAGTAGGCGGTCACGTAATGCGCCGCGTCAAGCACGCCGCGGTGCACGGCATCCTGCATCTGGCTGGTTTTGACAACGGAGTTAACCGACAACAGGTCGATCTTCAGATCCTTGCCGGCCATGGCGTTGACGCGGGCAACATAATTTTTGGCATCTTCAAGGAAGATCCCGCCGCCCCAGGCCGCCTGCATCTTCAGGACGATCTGCTCCTGCGCCAGAACTGCCGGTGCGGCAAGACTGCCGGCGGCCGCGCCGGCGGCAACGGCGCCACCCTTCAAAAGCGAGCGCCGCGATACTGATTTCGATTCGATAGTCTTTGTCATTTTCGTCCTCCCAGACGATTGCATCCGATGCTGTGACATGCTCCGGATGAATGCAGGTTTCAACAAATCCGTTTTAAGCGTGCCGACATTAAGCGAATATCGCACCGCCATGCAATGGTATACCACATTCCAACTCCATTAGAACGGCGGCATATCGAAGCATTGCCGTCTTTCCAGGCCGTGCCGCGCCTCACCAACCCGAATTTGGACAGATCATCGCAAATGTCCTAAAAGCCATCGGCTTGAACATTCGGCAGGCAACGCTGGGGCGACAAACAGCATGATCGACGGCGCAGACACCGCCTGGATTCTGACATCCACGGCCTTGGTCTTATTCATGACGCTGCCTGGGCTGGCGCTATTTTATGCCGGACTTGTGCAGGCCAGGAACATTCTCTCCGTGCTGATGCACTGCATGGCGATCGCTTGTGGCGCCTCGCTGTTGTGGTTCATCTGCGCCTACAGCCTGGCCTTTGCCGACGGCACGCCGTTTTTTGGCGGACTTGGCAAGGCGTTCCTGATCGGTGTCGCGCGTGATGCCGCCTTTCCCGGCACCGCTATACCGGAAACCGTCTTCATCATGTTCCAGATGACGTTTGCCATCATCACGCCAGCGCTGATGGTCGGCGCCTATGTGGAACGCATCAAGTTCGGCGCTGTTCTCGTCATTTCAGGCCTCTGGCTGCTGATCGTTTATGCCCCGGTGGCCCATTGGGTGTGGGGCGGCGGCTGGCTGGCGGCAATGGGCGTCATGGATTTCGCCGGCGGCCTCGTCGTCCATGTGACGGCCGGCGTTTCGGCGGCGTTGATCGCCTGGATGCTCGGCGCGCGGCGCGGCTTTCCGGAAAATGTCCGCCCGCCGCATGCGCCCTGGATGGTCATGATCGGCGCCTCGATGCTTTGGGTCGGCTGGTTCGGCTTCAACGCCGGGTCGGCGCTGGCGTCGGGCGCCGATGCCGGCATGGCGATGCTGGTGACGCATCTGTCGGCAGCGACGGCCTCGCTGGTCTGGTTGGGAATTGAATGGAAGCGGTTCGGCAAACCGAGCGTCGTCGGCATTGTCACCGGCACCATTGCCGGGCTAGCGACAATCACTCCGGCCTCCGGTTTTGTCGGTCCCATCGGCGGCGTCATTCTGGGGCTGGCCGGCGGTTTCATCTGTTATTTCGCCGTCGACATCGTCAAGCGCAAATACCTCATCGACGATTCCCTTGATGTGCTGGCCGTCCATGGCGTCGGCGGCGCGACGGGAACGATCCTGACAGCGCTGCTCGCCTCAACAATTTTCGGCGGCGTCGGCTTTGGCGAGGACGGGTCGGCCGGCGGCCAGCTCGGCGTTCAGGTAATCGGCGTCGTTGCCGTGCTTGTCTGGTCGCTCGTTGCCACCTTCCTCATCGTCAAGGTGACACAGGCTTTGGTCGGCCTCAGGATTTCCGAAGACGATGAAGTCCAGGGTCTTGATCTCACCGCCCACGGCGAAACCGGGTATAATATCTAGGGTCCAAAGCTATGAAGTTCATCGTTGCGATCATTCAACCGCACCGGCTGGATCTGGTGCGTGACGCCCTGACCGGCGTCGGCGTCCATGGCCTTACGGTTTCCGAGGTGCGCGGCTATGGCCGCCAGAAGGGCCATAAGGAGATTTACCGCGGCGCGGAATACCAGATCAATTATGTGCCCAAGCTGAAGCTGGAAATCGCCCTGGAGGACGACCAGGCTGAGGGGGCGATTGCCGCCATCCGCGAAGCCGCACAGACCGGCAAGGTCGGCGACGGCAAGGTTTTCGTTCTCGATCTGCAATCGGTCATGCGGATCCGCACCGGCGAAACCGATTCAGAAGCGCTCTAGACGACCGGTGCTGGCGCGCTTTGGCGCGTGCTGAGATTTCACAACGGAAGACGTCATGTTGCAAACGGCACGCTCGACGCGCGGCATGGTCGTGGCGCCGCATCATCTGGCCGCGCAAGCCGGACTGGCTGTCCTGCGTGAAGGCGGCAATGCCATTGAGGCGATGATCGCCGCAGCCTCGACAATCATCGCCGTCTATCCGCATATGAATGCGCTCGGCGGTGACAATTTCTGGCTTATCAGCGAAGGCGAGAACCCGCCTGTCGGTATCGATGCCTGCGGTGCGGCGGCGGCGATGGCGGACACGGATTTTTATTCAAGCCAGGGCCATGCGGCGATCCCCGCGCGCGGCCCGCTAGCGGCCCTCACCGTCGCGGGCGCAGTCTCCGGCTGGCA
>CALZIL010000222.1 GCA_945787495.1 uncultured Afifella sp.
CAATAATCGTCACCCTCGCCCTGCTCGCGCCGCAGCCTGCCGCCGCCCAGGATCAGTCGGCTGATGAATTCCTCGCCGCGGCGCTGAAGACACGCCTCGCCTATGTGCTGACCGGCAATGATCTCATCGACGAGACCAGCCGGGCGGGTCTTGTCGGCCTGACCACCTATCTGAGGGAGCGCACCGCGCTGGAGCCCGGCGAGCCGGCGGCGGTCGACCTCGCCAGCGACGACCTGGTGTTTTATTCCTTTCTGTACTGGCCGGTGACAGCCGATGCCGACGTGCCGCCCGCCGACATCATGGCCAAGATCGATACCTTCATGAAATCCGGCGGCACGATCGTCTTCGATACCCGCGATGCGGGCGGCGCGATCATCCCGGGCCTGTTCGCCGCCAGCGAGGAAACCGAACGCCTTCGCGAGATTCTCGCCTTTGTCGACGTGCCGCCGCTGGAACCGGTGCCGCCTGATCATGTGCTGACCAAGGCGTTTTATCTGTTGAGCGAGTTTCCCGGCCGCTGGCGCGGTTCTGACCTCTGGGTGGAGAGTCTGAGCGAGAATCCGCAGGCCGGCAACCGCCCGGCGCGCGGCGGTGACGGCGTTTCGCCAATCATCATCACCGGCAACGACATGGCCGCGGCCTGGGCGATCTCCGCCGACGGTCGCTATCTCTATCCGACCGTGCCGTCCGACCCGCGCCAGCGCGAACTGGCCTACCGCTCCGGCGTCAACATCGTCATGTATACGCTCACCGGCAACTACAAGGCCGATCAGGTCCACATTCCGGCGCTGCTTGAAAGGCTTGGCCAGTGATGCGGCTTATCCTCAATTTCGAACCCCTGCTGCCCTGGCCGCTGACCATTTCATTGGCGCTGGCGCTGGTTCTGGTCGTCGCCCTCGTCGCCTGGCAGAGATTGCGTGGCGCAATGTTTCGCGCCGCCGCCTGCGCCCTGCTCATCGCCGCACTGTTCAATCCGGTGCTGCTGCGCGAGACCCGCGACAGGCTGCCCGGCATTGTCACCCTCATCACCGATGAAAGCCCGAGCCAGACCCTGGATGGCCGCGATGACCAGACCGAGGCCGCCCTGGCGGCGCTGCGTGAACGCATCACCGCGCTCGGCCAGTTCGACATCCGCGAGGTGCGCGCCGGCGCCGATGCCGAGGCGGATGGCACGGAGCTTTTCTCCGCCCTCACCGGTGCCATGGACGATGTTCCGCCGGGCCAAATCGCCGGCGCCATTATGATCACAGACGGTATCGTCCACGACGCACCGGAAGCAGCCGCCGATCTCGGCTTTGAGGCACCGCTGCATGTGCTGGTGACCGGCCGTGAGGGCGAGGCCGACCGGCGCATCGTGCTGCACAGGGCGCCGCGCTACGCCATTTTGGGCGAGCCCCAGACCATCGATTACCGGGTCATCGACCCCACTCTGGCGCAGGGCGAGCGTGTCTCCGTGACCCTCAGGATCGACGGTGAGCCGGTCGCCGTCGACCGCGTTGGCGTCGGCGAGACACGGACGATGGAAATTCCCATCGACCATGCCGGCCGCACCATCGTCGAACTGGAGGTCGAGGCAGCCAGCGACGAACTGACTCTCGACAACAATGTCGCTGTCGCCGTGATCGACGTCGTGCGCGAACATCTGCGGGTGCTGCTTGTCTCCGGCGAACCGCATGCCGGCGAGCGCACCTGGCGCAATGTGCTTAAATCCGATGCTGCCGTCGATCTGGTGCATTTCACCATTTTACGGCCGCCGGAAAAGCAGGACGGCACGCCGATCAACGAACTCTCGCTGATCGCCTTTCCGACGCGCGAGCTGTTTTCGGAAAAGATCGACGAATTCGATCTGATAATTTTCGACCGCTATCAGCGCCGCGGCGTGCTGCCGATCCTCTATTTCGACAATCTGGCACGTTATGTCCGCGACGGCGGCGCGATTCTGCTCGCCGCCGGCCCCGGCTATGCCTCCGGCACCAGCCTTTACCGCACGCCGCTTGGCACGATCCTGCCCGCCGTACCCTCCGGCGGCGTGGTCGAACAGCCCTACCGGCCCGGGGTGACCCCGACCGGCCGGCGCCACCCGGTGACCCGCGACCTGCCGGGCGATGGCGCGCCGCCGAGCTGGAGCCGCTGGTTCCGGTTGATCGAGGCCGACGCCATTGCCGGCGACGTGGCGCTCAACGGCCCGGACGACTGGCCCTTGCTCGTGCTGTCGCGCGAGGGCGAAGGCCGGGTCGCCATGCTGTTGTCGGACCATGCCTGGCTGTGGGCGCGCGGCTTTGAAGGCGGCGGACCGCATGGCCCGCTGCTGCGCCGGCTGGTGCACTGGCTGATGCAGGAGCCGGAACTGGAAGAGGAAGCGCTGACGGCGCGCACCGCCGGCCGCGATCTTGTCGTTCAACGCCAGACCCTGGCCGAAGATGTGCCCGGCGTGACGGTCACCGGCCCGGATGGCGAACCGCAGGCGCTGACACTGGTGGAATCCGCTCCCGGCCTGTGGCGCGCCCTGCTGGAGGATGCCGCCCTCGGCCTGCACCGAATCGAGAATGGCGATCTGACGGCGCTCGCCCATGTTGGCCCGGCCAATCCGCGCGAATATCAGAATGTCGTCAGTTCCACCGAACGGCTGGCGCCGCTTGTTGAAGAGACTGGCGGCGGCATCACCCGCCTCGGACCGCCGGATTCTATCGCCATTCCGCGCATCGTTGCCGTTTCGGAACGCGCGCCGGCCGCCGGTAAGGGCTGGATCGGCCTGCGCCGCTCGCAGGCGACGGTGCTCAGAAGTGTCGACCGCATCCCGCTATTGAGCGGCCTTCTCGGCCTCGCGCTTCTGATCGGTGGTTTCGCCGCGCTGTGGTACCGCGAGGGCCGCTAATCACTCTTGCGCACGCCCTGGATTTGGCCGGCAAGACCGGCCGCCGCGCCGGGCACGAGCTCTGCCGCTAGCAGCCGTGCCGGATCGACCGGACCGGGCATTGTGACGCTGCCACCGGGGATCGCGGCAAAACCCAGCGGTCCGTAATAGGGCGCATCACCGACGAGAATGACCAGCCGATGCCCCTGCGCCCTGGCCGCGTTCAGCGCATGGCTGACCAGTGCCCGGCCATAACCGCTTTTCGTGTGCGCCGGATCGACGACCAGCGGGCCGAGCAGCAGACCGGGCGTTGTGCCGATTGAAATCGGCGTCAGCCGCACCGAGGCGACCAACCGATCGCCGCAAAATCCGGTAAAGGCCAGATCAGAGTCATGCGGCGCCTGTTCGCGGACGCGGAACGCGGCGCGGGCAAGGGCACCGGGCCCGAAGGCGGCCGATAGCAGCGCGTCGATGGCGGATTGATCTTCCGGCTTTTCAGACCGGATCTGCAAGTTCGATGTCATGACGGAGTCCAGGGCAAGAGCGACGTAGCCGCGATCCGGCAAAGCAGCCGGCCGCGACGGATTAAACGCGCGTCAAAAGGCGCGCGATGCCGCTTCGTCGCAAGGCGTATGTGCCGGGACCCGTTGTCATGGCGATGGCGGGTATCACGCGGCCGGATTTGCTGCAAGCCGCGTTTTGTCCGTGTGTGCTCCGTTCACCGGCCCGCGACGCTGTGTTCAGCCGGTTTTAATTTCGGGCCGCCCGTCCTACATGAGCCGACAGCACCATGTCCGGAGATTGATTGATGGGACTGCTCGACGACGGCGTTTGGCGCGATATCCCGCGCAGCACAGACACAAAGAAAACCGGCGGGCAGTTTGTCCGCAAGCCATCGCAATTCCGCAATTGGATAACCGCCGATGGCAGCCCCGGCCCGTCCGGCGAGGGCGGCTTTGCGGCCGAGGCCGACCGCTATCACCTTTATGTCTCGCTGGCCTGCCCGTGGGCGCACCGCACGCTGATCTTCCGCAAGCTGAAGAAGCTGGAGGATATGATCGGCGTTTCCATCGTCGATCCGGCCGCGCTGGAGGACGGCTGGGTGTTCAACGAAGCATATCCCGACCCGCTTTTCGGCCTTGAGCATTTTTACGAACTCTATCTGCGCGTCGATCAACACTATTCCGGCCGGGTGACGGTACCGACGCTGTGGGACAAGCAGCGCGAGACGATCGTCTCCAATGAATCCTCAGAGATCATCCGCATGTTCAACTCCGCCTTTGACGGCCTGACCGGATCAGATCTCGATTTCTACCCCGAGCCCTTGCGTGGCGCGATCGACACCATCAACGAGCCAGTCTATGCGCGCATCAACAACGGCGTCTATCGCACCGGCTTCGCCACCTCTCAGGAGGCCTATGAGGAGGCGTTCACGGGACTGTTCCAGACCCTTGACGAACTCGACGGCCGGCTGGCCAGCCAGCGCTATCTTGTCGGCAACCGGCTGACGGAGGCCGACTGGCGGCTGTTCACAACGCTGATCCGCTTCGATGCCGTCTATTTCGGCCACTTCAAATGCAACCTGCGCCGCATCGCCGATTATGCCAATCTGTCAGGCTATATCCGCGATCTTTATCAGGTGCCGGGGGTGAAGGAGACGGTCGATATCGAGCAGATCAAGCGGCACTATTATTACAGCCACGAATCCATCAATCCGACCCGCATCGTGCCGCTCGGTCCGATCCTCGATTTCGACGCCCCGCATGGCCGCGACCGCTTTCCAGCCAAAGGCCGACCGGGCTAAAGCCTTTTCCTACCAGTCCGGCGCGATCGGCTTGCCATCGAGGATTTCGGCTAGCCGCGTACGCGTTGCAACGGTCGTATCTTCAGGCAGATTGTCGATAGCGAACAGCCGGCAATCGACAATTTCCAAATTGGGCAGGCGCGGCGGCGATGGCTGGTGCCAGTCCCGGCAGACGAACAGCGTGACATGGTCGCGGCGGTGGGCGGGCGCATTGCGGTAAACACCAAAAAGCTGCGGCGTGCCCGATAAGACCGCGCCGGCCTCCTCGCCGATCTCACGCACCAGCGCCTCGTGAACGCTTTCACCGGCCTCCACGCCGCCGCCGGGCAGGTACCATCCCGGCAGATAGGAGTGGCGCACCAGGATCACATGATCGTCTTTCAAAAGTGCCGCGCGCACACCCAGCGTCATCGCCCGCGACAAGCGTCCGTGCATCATCAGCGCCCAGTTAAACAGTCTTTGAAACGCATTGGCTTGTGGCGGT
>CALZIL010000223.1 GCA_945787495.1 uncultured Afifella sp.
TGCTGCGTGACGACCGCATCGCCGAAGAGGTTCTCCAAGGCGACTTCGTGCGCACCGTGCGCGAACAGGCGCTCGCCGATTCCGGCGGCAAGATCCGTCTGATGACGATCGGCAATACCGGTGGCTGGCGCAATTTCGCCAACACCAAACGGGTCGTCAAGACGCCGACGGACATGGAAGGCTTGAAAATCCGCACCGTCGTTGCCGACCTGCCGCAGGAACTGGTCAAGGCGCTCGGCGCCAGCCCGACGCCGATCCCTTGGCCAGAACTCTTCACCTCCTTCCAGACCGGTGTCGTGGAGGGGTCCAAGAACGGCATCACCGACATTATGGGTATGAAATTCCCCGATGCCGGCCTGAAATACGTGACGCTCGACGGTCATGCCTATATGGGCGCGCTGTGGTGGATGAACAACGACATGTTCATGAGCATGCCGGACGATCTGCGCCGCGTCGTGGTTGACGGCTTTGCCGAACTCCAGCAGGCGACATTCGCATCACCGAAGCGCAAATCCATCCAGGCCTATCAGGACTTCGTTGCCGCCGGCGGCACGCTCTACGTTCCAACACCGGAAGAAAAGGCGATGTTCAAACAGGCCGCGGCGCCGGTCTATGACTGGTTCAAGGCCAATGTCGCAGAAGGTGGCAAGATGTTCGACGCCTTGACCACCGCCGCCGCCGCCGCGGAAGAAAAAATCGATGGTGGCGCAATGATGGACGTCAAATAGGTCGCGCCAATCGCGCGAACCGGCAGGGCCGCCTTTAAGGCGGCCCTTTTTCTGGCCAACGGCGATATGCTGCTTCAGCCGCATCGGCTCATTTGTCGGGATAAAGATGCGGCTGGTAATCGTCGATGAGGACCAGCGCCTCGGCAATCTGGTCCGGCGTCATCTACTTGGCGATCTCTTCCTGGCTGATCGCCGCATCCGGATCGCCGCCGATCGCCGACAAGGTATACCAGGCATAGGCGCGCACAAGGTCCGGCGCCGGCAGGCCGCGGCCAACCTCGTAGTACCAGCCGATGCCCGACTGGGCGCCGGGGTGGCTTTTAAGCGAGGCGCGCAAATACCAGTCAAAGGCGCGGCGGTCGTCGCGTTCCACGCCCAGACCCATGGCATAAAGAACGCCGATCAGTTCCTCCGCATCAGCATTGCCGGCCTGTGCAACGGGCAGGAATTCCGCCATCGCCGCCTTGAAATCGTTCGCGGCCATGGCGGCCTTGCCTTCCTCCAACCCCGCCCGGGCTTGCCCCGCGCCGAGGACAATTCCGACAAACATCAACAAACGTAAAATCGTCAAAACCGTCCTCCCGGGATTTGTTCACGCCGGCCCGCCATTAAACAACAAGCAGAATTCGGCGCAATATGTGCATTACATCTGCCGCCGCGTTCGCATACCAGCAGCGGCGGCTTGACCGGTGTTATCCTATGGAAGATATCTGGCCCGCTTCGATGAATGGGATTCCCAGACAATCATGGCTTCGGTTTTCTGCATTGGAGTCGCGGTACAGGACTTCATTTATTTCGTCGATGAAATGCCCCGGGCCGCGAAAAAGTACCGTGCCCGTGACTTTGTGACCGTCGGCGGTGGTTGCGCGGCGACCGCGGCAGTTGCCGTGGCGCGCCTTGGCGGCGATGTGCGTCTCGCCGCACGGCTCGGCGACGATCTGCTGGCTGGCCTCATCGTCTCTGAACTTGAAGGCTACGGCGTCGATTGCACCTATCTGCTCCGTTTTGCCGGCCGGCGCTCTCCGCTCTCCTCTATTTTCATCGATGCGGCCGGCGAGCGGCTGATCATGGGCTTTCGCGACAAGATGATGCCAGCCACCGACGATCGGTTGCCCGACCCGCTGCCGCCGGACGTCGATGCCGTCCTTGTCGATACACGCTGGATCCAGGGCGGCGTCGAAATGATGCGGCGCGCTGAAGCGGCGGAAAAGCCGCGGATCCTGGATGGCGAGCCACCCTTTAAGGATTGCGAGGAACTGATTGCACTGTCGACCCACATCATTTTCTCCGCGCATGGTTTGCAGGAATTAAGCGGCGTCCAGGATTTTGCCGAAGGCATGACGCGGATCAGCGCCATGACCGGCGCCTGGCTTGCCGTCACAGATGGCGCGAACGGCGTCTACTACCTTGATGACGGGCAGATGATCCATGTATCCGTGCCGCAGGTTGAGGTTGTCGATACGCTCGGCGCCGGTGACACTTGGCATGGCGCCTTTGCGCTGGCCCTTGCCGAAGGCCGGCCGGAGGTCGAGGCTATCGCGTTCGCCAATGTTGCCGCCAGCCTCAAATGCACCCGTCGCGGCGGCCGCGCCGGTGTGCCCGATCGCGCCGCGGTCGATGCCTATATGATGGAGCACCCGTCCTCATGACCACGCTCTCGCCGGGAAAATTCTGGGGAACCCGTCGTCTCGCTGACGCCGGCGGCCGCTTCAAGATGCTCGCCGTCGACCAGCGCCCGCCGATCAAGAATCTGATCTGCGAGCGCCGCGGCGTTGAAGTCGCGCCCTATGAAGACGTCGCCGGCTTGAAGCTCATGCTGATCCAGGAATTGCAGGCGCTGGCTTCGGCGACGCTGGTCGATCCGCATTTCGCCTATCCGCACAGTTTCGGCGTCATCGATCCCAAAAACGGCCTGATCCTGACGCTTGAGGATTCCGTTTTTGACGACACGCCGGCCGGCCGCCAGTCGCGTCAGATCGACGACTGGTCGGTGGAGAAGATCAAGCGTTGCGGTGGTGATGCGGTCAAGGTGCTGGCCTGGTACCGGCCTGACGCCGACGCGCAGATCTGCCGCCACCAGCAGGACTTTACCAGGCGGATCGGCGAAGCGTGTGCGCGATACGACATTCCCTTCCTGTTCGAACTTCTGGTCTACCCGCTGGCCAGCGATGCGGACCAGACCAGGGATTATGTCGAAATGACCGGCAAGAACGCCGATCACGTGCTGCAAAGCGTCGCCGAATTCGCCCGGTCCGATTACGGCATCGATATCTTCAAGCTGGAAAGCCCGCTCGAAGCAGGCGCAGTTCCCGGTGTCGGCGGCGAGGCTTGGGAAGACGCGCAGGCGCTTTTTGACGAAATGGGCCGTCTGGCCGGCCGGCCCTGGGTCATGTTGTCAGCCGGCGCCGGCATGGCCGAGTTTCGCAACATCCTGAGCCACGCCTATCGCGCCGGGGCATCGGGCTATCTGGCCGGCCGGGCGATCTGGGCCGACGCCTTCAAGGCGTTCCCCGATTGGGACGCAATCCGCAGCGGCCTTAGGGAGTTTGCTGTCCCCTATATGCGCGACATCAATGACCTGACCGACCGGCAAGCCACCCCCTGGTACGCCCATCCGTGTTTCGGTGACGAAGTCGAACTGCCAAACCGCGACGGCTCATTTCGCCACCATTATCCCGGCTTTGGAGGCTGATTATGGCGACAATCGGCGTCATGCCGCTCGCCCGTCCGACCTTTGACGTCGCTTTCGCCGAAACTATCGCTGCGCAGGCTTTTGCCGCTCTTGATGCGACAGGCCATGACATCATCGGGCCGCGTGATCTGCTTTTCGATGCCCCGGCTGCCGAAGACGTGCTTTCGGCACTTGCCGCAAAAAACCTGGATCTGGCGCTGATCCTGCAAGTCACCTTCACCGATGCAGCGATGACCGTCACCATCGCCGAGACAGTGTCGGCGCCGCTGGCAATCTGGGCGTTCCCCGAACCCCGGCTCGGCGGACGATTGCGGCTCAATGCCTTCTGCGGTCTCAACCTCGCCGCCCATGCGCTTGGGCTTGGCGGCCATGATTTCGGCCATCTCTATGCCGCACCGGATGCGCCGGACCTTGCCGGATCCCTGTCGGAGCTCCTGGCCGGCAAGCGGCGGGCGACGCCGGTGCCCACGGTTCGATCGCAAGCCGATCCAACGGCGGCCAAACCGGCCTTAACGGCCGTGCGCGGCGCTCGCATTGGCCGCATAGGCGACCATCCGGACGGCTTCCACACCTGCGCCTACGATCCGGCGGCGCTGAAGGCGCTGGCCGACGTGGACGTCGACGCCATTGCGCTTGAGAGCCTGTTTGAGACCGCCCGCCGAATTCCGAGCGACGACGTGGCGCAAACACGGGCGATCGCCACGGCCGATCTGGATCTGCTTCACACGGTAGACCCCGATGAACTCGACCGTTCCTTGCGATTGAAGGCTGCGCTGGACCGGCTTCGCACCGATGGCGGCTTTGATGCCTTTGCCATTCGCTGCTGGCCGGAAACCTTCACCGAATATGGCGGTGCCGTTTGCGGGCCGGTCGCCATGATGGGTGAGCGCAAGGTGCCGTGCGCTTGCGAGGTCGACGTCTATGGCGCCCTGACCAGTCTGATCCTGCAAGCGGTGGCGGACGGCCCGGCGTTCCTTGCCGATCTGGTCGACATTGACACGGATGACGGCACGGCGGTCGTCTGGCATTGCGGCCAGGCGCCGGTCTCCATGGCCAATCCCGACGTCAAACCGATCGCGGCGATCCACTCCAACCGCAAGATGCCGCTGCTTTATGAATTTCCGCTCAAACCCGGCCGCGTCACCCTTGCCCGCGTCAGCCAAGCGCGCGGTGAGCCCAAGCTTGTGATCGCCGGCGGACAAATGCTGAAGCGGCCGCTGGCCTTTTCCGGCACTGCCGGCGTGTTGCGTTTCGACGCTTCGGCCGAGGTAGTCCTGGAAACGGTCATCGGTGCCGCTCTGGAGCACCATATGGCGCTCGTCTACGATGATATTCGCGATGACCTCATGGCGGTCGCCAGCGCTCTTGATCTGCCCGTCCTGGCCATCGAATGACAGGTTAGCCGCGATGCTGCGTTACGGAATCATCGGCTCCGGCAATATGGGGCAGGAGCATATCCGGTACTTAAAGATGCTGCCGGACGCGCAGGTTACCGCGGTCGCTGACCCGGATCGGGAGATGCGCCAGGCCGCCGCCGCGCTCGCCGGTCCCCAGACGCAGGTCTTTGAGGATTATCACGATCTTCTCGCCGCCGGCCTTGTCGATGCCCTGGTGATTGCCAGCCCGAACCAGACCCATGCCGATATTCTGCTCGATGTGCTGCCGGCGAACCTGCCGATCCTGGCCGAGAAACCGCTGTGCACC
>CALZIL010000224.1 GCA_945787495.1 uncultured Afifella sp.
AGTCCGGCAAGCGCAAGCACAAGACGATGAACGCGCTGTCGAAGAAGCTCAGCGGCGGCGATATCGCCAATCTGGCGGCCTATTACGCTTCGCTGTAGTAGGCGCTCCTCTCCGCGCCAGCGAGTGGTCGCGGAAGAGGCGGTATTTTATGTTGGGTTTTTGTTCGCGGGTATCGGCGGCGGGTTTCATGATCCCTATGAGCAAAGCGTTCTGAAAAACGCGTCGCTTTCGCGAACACGTGCCAAAGCCGCCCTGCTTCCTGTGAGGGATATCGGGGCGGCTTTGAAAAAACCCCGCAAATCCGTCTCGCAAAGTCCGCTCCGGGTCAGACCCGGACCTGGACGTTACCGGCCACTGACCTCCGTTAAGCGCCCGAAAGCGGGCGTCCCCGGCCGTGCGCTCGTCCCGTTAACCCCTCATTAACCATGCGCCGTCACCGTAATGCCGTATCACCGTGTTTGCGATTCGCCGTAACACCGTGATTCGATTGGGGGGTATCACCGTGTTTACGGTTCGCCGTAACGCAGTGATCCGATTTTGGGGGGCTGCAATGATCTTGGGTGTTCTTAACCAGAAGGGCGGCGTCGGCAAAACCACCGTCTGTCTGAACCTTGCCGCACCACCGTCTGTCTGAACCTTGCCGCATTTTATGCCAGGGCTGGCGTGCGGGTGCTTGTCGTCGATGCCGATCCGCAGGCCAGCGCGCTTGCCTGGTCGAATGCCCGCGAGGCGGCGCCGCTGTTTCCCGTCATCGGCATGGCCACACCATTGCTGCATCGCAAGCTGCCGGACATTACCGCCGACTATGACATCACGCTGATCGACGGCGCGCCGCGTGCCAGCGTACTGGGCCGGGCGGCCATTCTGGCCAGCGACCTGGTGCTAATCCCGGTGCAGCCCTCGCCTTTCGATGTCTGGGCCACCGATAAAACGGAGGAGCTGGTCCGCGAAGCCCGGCAGTTCAAGGAAAGCCTGCACGCCGTCTTTGCGGTCAACCGTAAAATCGTCAATACCGCGATTGGCCGGGATATCGCTTCCGCCCTTGCCGATTCACCATTCCCGCTTTTGCCGACGGCGCTTTGCCAGCGGGTGATCTATGCCGAAAGCGCCGCAAAGGGCCTGTCCGTCATCGAAGCCGACGAACACAGCGAGGCGGCAAGGGAAATCGCATTGCTCGGCAGCGCCGTCCTGGCGGACACGGAAAGGTTGGCCGCATGAGCCGCAAGTCGGTCACCCTCAAGAGACCGGAGAAGCCGGCCAGCGCTGAAGCCTGGATCAATCAGGTTCGCGAGGAGGCGGCTGTCCGGTCGTCGGTTGAGAAAAAACCGACCGTCCGCTTTACGCTCGACGTCGATACCGATCTGCACACCCGCATGAAAATCGAATGCGTCCGGCAGGGCAAAAAGATGTCGGACGTGCTGCGCGCCATATTGGAGCGGGAGTTTCCTGCCGCGTAACCGGCCGCCGTAAATACGGCGATACAATTTTACGTCTGTCCTGCCCGATCCCAAGCCTGTTTGCGCTGAGACATCTGATCCTAGTGGACAAGGTGCCGTGACCGGTTTTCAGGCCGCGGCCATGACCTGCTTGATATAGGAGCGGGCGGCATCGCGTTTGGCATCGGTCGCAAAGCGCCGCAGCAGGCCGAGGATCTGCTCGATATTGTGATCGGAATTGGCCTTGAACCTGCTGAGGATCGCGTCGATCAGATAGGTCGCGCGGCGATAGTCGCTGCCCGCATCCTCGCTGCCATCGAACTGGCGGATCACGTCGATCGCCGCGGCAAAGGCGGGATACGTTGCCACCGGCAGATTGGCCTTTTCCAGAAGCGCCTTGAGATTGGCGGCCCGCCCGGAGACCACCAGCGCTTCCACCCGGCCGACGGGAATGCCGGAAAGCTGAGCCAGGGCATGGATGAAAAACAGCGTCTGGCCACCGGCGACGGCGCGCACCAGCAAGGCCGGCGTCAATTCTTCATCGGCGATCAGGCGCTTGACCAGCGCCGGGATCTGCGCCGCCGGCGCCTCGATCGTCATGGCCACCGTTGCCTTGTCGCGCGCCTCGCGTGTCACCGTTTCGGCCCGCTCCGCGCTCAGCCAATTGCGATCGGACAGCATCGTCTTCAGCCGGCTGGTCAGATGGCCGACTAGGGCCTGACGCACATCCAGCGGCAAATCGTTGCGCAACAGCAGGGTTTCGCGCAGTTCCGGGTCGCCGCCATGACGCTCAATCATCCGGTCGAGCGAAAACCGCGGCACGCGTGCGCCGCTGTTGCACAAAAGCTCAAGACAGGCTTCGGCGGTTGCCACTTCCGAAACGGCGGCGGCGACGGCGCGTGATACCATCGGCCGGCGGGCAATGGCGATCTGAACCATCTCCTCGCGGGTCGCCAGAAGATCGATGAGTTCTGAATCGAGCAGCAGCGGCGACCGTTCGGCGACAAGCGCCGCGACATGCGGCTGATCTTCCGAGAGTGCCAGAATAATATGATGCGGTGCCTTGTCAGAATCGGCGAGCGCATGGGCCAGGGCAAACCGCACCTCGGCCGCCGGGTCATCGAGCAGCACCGTCATCGCTGCTTCCAGCCCGTCGCGCTCTTCCGCCGAGAGCGCCGAGAACAGATAAGACCGCGCCAGCGCGTGACAGCCCTCGGCGCGGCGCGTCACGGGTGCCGTGCGGATCCATTCAAGGAAGCGCTCAACGATCATCGGATTGGGTCATACCTGTGCGGTTAATCAGCCCTAACCGATCGTGCACGGTGAGGATTAACGATTGGTTCACTACGATGGCGTTCGGCGCCGGAATTGGCGATAAATCGTCAGTGATTGAATCTGCGGACCGAAATAAGGGGATATGACCGATGCCGGGATATTATTTTGAAGAACTCGATGTCGGCCGAAAGATCGAGCACGAGCTCAGGCGCACCGTCACCGAAATGGACAATATGCTGTTCTCCAACATGACGCTGAATCCGCAGCCGCTCCATATCGACCGGCATTTCTGCGAGACCCAGACCGAGTGGGGCGAGCCCTTGATGAACTCGCTGTTCACGCTCGGACTGATGATCGGCATTTCCGTTTCCGAGACGACGGTCGGCACGACAATCGCCAATCTCGGCATGACCGACGTGCGGTTCCCGCATCCGCTGTTCCAGGGCGACACGGTGCATGTGTCGACGGAAATCGTTTCAAAACGCGAATCGAAATCGCGCCCGGATGCCGGCATCGTCGAATTTGAGCACAAGACCTTCAACCAGAATGATGAGCTGGTGGCGATCTGCCGGCGCCAGGCCTTTATGCGCAAGAAGCCGAAAGGCGGGAAATGAGATCCTGGCTGTTCGCGCCTGGCGACGATGAGAAGAAGCTCGCCAAGGCTTATGGATCCGGCGCCGATGTCGTGATTGTCGATCTTGAGGATTCCGTCGCCGCAGCCGGCAAGGCCGGCGCACGGCGCTGCGCTTTGGCGTTTTTGCAGGAAACGGCGCAAGACGCTTCGCGGCCACGCCGGTTTGTCCGCACCAATGCCTTTGCCACCGGCCTCGCCGATGCCGATCTCGACGCCGTGATGACCGGTGCCCCGGATGGCATTGTCCTGCCAAAATCCGCCGGCGGCGCCGATGTCACGGCGCTGGATGCAAAGATCGCCGTGCGCGAGGCGCTGCACGACCTCGCCGACGGTTCGACTCAGATCGCCGCCATCGCCACGGAGGCCGCTGCGGCGATATTCGGCCTGGGCACCTATGCCGGCGCCAGTGCGCGCCTTGCCGCGCTGACCTGGGGCGGCGAAGACCTCGCCACCGATATCGGCGCTGCAGTCAACAAGGATGATGGCGGCGAGTGGACGAGCCCGTTTCAGCTTGCCCGCAATCTTTGCCTGTTCGGCAGCGCCGCCGCCGGCCTTCCCGCCATCGACACCGTCTATACCAATTTCCGCGACGAGACCGGTCTTGCCGCCGAATGCCAGGCCGCCGCCCGCGACGGCTTTGCCGGCAAGCTGGCGATCCACCCGGCTCAGGTGCCGGTGATCAACGCCGCCTTCACGCCATCGCCCGAAGCGCTGGCGCGCGCCAAGCGCGTGGTTGAAGCGTTTGCGGCGGCGGGCGATGCCGGCGTCGTCGGCCTTGATGGCGAAATGCTCGACCAGCCGCATCTGAAGGCGGCGCAAAATCTCCTGGCCCGCGCCGCGTCTGCTGGCGGTGGTAAGGGCTAAACGCCTTCTGCTGTGCCTTTCGGCCGCGCCATTTCAAACAATTCATCGACGACCGCATAATCGCGGTAGCCGCAGCGGGCGATCGTGCGCACATCGCTCATGTCGAAGCGGCCATCGCGGATATGATCATCGTCGATATAGACGCCGGTAACCTCGCCAAAGACGATGATCGATCCAGACCATTTGCCGGTCAGGTCGGCAATCCTGTCGGATTTCAGATGCTTGCATTCAAGCGCCGCGACCGCCGCGGCGACCCGTGGCGCCTTGACGGTCCGGCTCGGGGCCATTTCCAGCCCGGCGGCGGAAAATTCGCTGACCCCGCGCGGCAGCGATGCGGAAGTCTCGCTCATCGCCTCGCGCAGGTCCCAGGTCGCCAGATTGCAGACGAAATCGCCGGTTGCCTCGACATTGGCAACGCTGTCCTTCTCGCCGACTGAGGAAAACATCACGATATGCGGCTGCGCCGAGACGGCGTTGAAAAAGCTGTACGGGGCAAGATTGGGTCGGCCTTCAGCATCGAGGCTGGATATCCAGCCGATCGGGCGCGGCGCGACAATTGCCTTGAACGGGTCGAACGGCAGACCGTGATCGCCTTTCATGGGATGGTAAAACATTGTGTCAGGCGTCCTCAGGCGCGGTCCAGTGTGTCGTCAGGGCCTCAACGTCAGGCCGGTCGCGCTCCGCCGGCGGCATCATCGGCGTGCCGATATGGATAAAGCCGGAGATCTGCTCGCCGGCATCAAGGCCAAGATAGGCGCGGGCATCGGCATCATAGGCATACCAGTCAGTCAACCATTGCGCGCAAAAGCCGAAGGCATGGGCGGCGTGAACGAGATTGAGGCAGACGGCCGCCGATGACAATTGCTGTTCCCACAACGGGATCTTTGGATGGCTGACCGGGGCGCTGACGACACCGACGACAAGCGGCGCATTGGCAAAAATCAGTGCCTTGTTGGCCCGCTTGCCGGCTTCGGAAGGGTCGTCTTCCAGTGCCGCCCGGCGTTGCAGCCAGGTGGCGGCGGTCCGCCGCGATGATTGGTCATAGACAATGAACCGCCACGGCGCCAGCTTGCCATGGTCGGGCACGCGGGCAGCGATTTTCAAAAGCCGTGCCAGCGTTTTCGCGTCCGGGCCCGGCCCGCCAAGTTGCGCTGACGGCACCGTCCGGCGGGTTTCCAGATAGGTAATGATTTGCTCGTTCATGTGCCGAAGCGGCCTTATACCAAGGTGCAGAGATAATGACCCGTTTCATCGGTCAAACCGGTTTGTCCGGGAAGCAGCGGTGCGCGGTGTGATGCGGGGTATCGGACAAGCGTCGCGACGCGTCCGGCTGACCGGTCCGGCCCATGAAATGGGTCATTATCTCTACACCTCGGTCTTTCGCGTCTTGAAATTGCCATGCTCGCGGGATTAGCACGGGCGCCAATGATTTGATAAGTCTGGCGTCGAT
>CALZIL010000225.1 GCA_945787495.1 uncultured Afifella sp.
ATGGCGTTGGAGCCGCCGCCCAGACAGGCGACCAGCGCGTCCGGCAGCCGGCCTTCCGCCGCCATCATCTGCTCTTTGGCCTCCAAGCCGATCACCGACTGGAAATCGCGCACCATGGCCGGGTAGGGGTGCGGACCGGCCGCCGTGCCGATGATGTAATAGGTCGACTCGACATTGCTGACCCAGTCGCGCAGCGCCTCGTTCATGGCGTCCTTCAGCGTGCCGGCGCCGGCAGTGACCGGGACGATTTCGGCGCCAAGCAGGTGCATGCGGAAGACATTGGGTTTTTGCCGCTGGGTGTCGACCTGGCCCATATAGACGATGCACGGGAAACCGAAGCGCGCGGCAACGGTGGCGGCGGCGACGCCATGCTGGCCGGCGCCGGTTTCGGCGATGATCCGTGTCTTGCCCATGCGCCGGGCAAGCAGGATCTGGCCCAGGCAATTGTTGATCTTGTGGCTGCCGGTGTGGTTGAGCTCGTCGCGCTTGAAGTAGATTTTCGCGCCGCCCAGATGCTCGCTCAGGCGCTCGGCGAAATAAAGCGGGCTCGGCCGGCCGGCATAATGCTTGCCGAGCGAGGCTAGGCCGCATCCAGTTCCAGAATGTTCGGCATCAGCGTTTCGGCGACAAAACGGCCGCCATAAATGCCGAAATGGCCCTGATCGTCCGGACCTTCGCGGAAAGAATTCGGGCGGTCGGGATGGGAAGTCGGTAACGCAGTCACGATGGTGTTCCTATTCAAGTATCGCTCAGGCCGCCGCCGCCCTGCCGGCGTCATGGGCGCGCACGGCCGCCACGAACGCTTCGATCAGGCCGGCGTCTTTTTGACCCGGCGCGCTTTCCACGCCCGATGAGACATCGATGCCCGGCGCTCTTGTTGCCGTAAGGGCGGCCGATACGTTGTCGGCGTTCAATCCGCCCGACAGCATCCAGGGCACGCCCGGATCGAAATCGCGCAGGACCGTCCAGTCGAAAGCGGCGCCCAGCCCGCCGGGCCGGCTGGCGTCTTTGGGCGGCTTGGCATCGAGCAACACCCGGTCGCAAACGGCGCGATAATCGGCAACCTGGGCGAGATCGGACGCATCGGCGACCCCGATCGCCTTCATGCAAGGCACGCCGAATTTCTTGCTGACCGCGGCCACACGCTCTGGCGTCTCGCGACCGTGAAGCTGCAGCATATCGGGGCTGAGGGCATCAACGATGGCGGCAAGCTCACCGTCATCTGCGTCAACGCTCAGGGCGACGATTTCGGCGCGGCCACGGGCACGCGCTGCCAGGGCCGCGCCGGCATCAATCGCCACATTGCGCGGGCTGGCATCAAAAAACACCAAGCCGACCATGTCGGCACCGGCTTTTACCGCAATATCGACATGCTCAGGGCGTGAAAGGCCGCAGATTTTGACGGTCGTTTTCATGCCGCTCACCTGACATGAAACCGGCCAAAAGTCCAACGCAACGGGCGCCGTGTTATCGCTTGCCGATTTCCGCAACGGCGCGGATCAGCCGGTCGATATCCTGTTGCCGCGAAAGCCGGTGGTCGCCGTCGCGAACCAGCGTCAGGACCGCATCGTCGAGCGCCAGCCGCTCCATCAGCGCCGTTGCATGGGTCCATGGCACGTCGGTGTCGAGCATGCCCTGGATAACATGCACCGGACAGCCGGTTTCGATGATCGCCTCGCCGAAACAATGCGCCTTGCCGTCCTCGATCAGGTCGCGGGTGAAGATATAGGGTTCCTCGGCATAATCGGAGGGCTGTTCATAATAGCCCTTCTCTTTGATTTCGCGCCGGGCCGCATCATCGAAGCGGTCCCACAACAGCGTCTCGGTCATGTCCATCGCCGGGGCGATCAGCACCAGCCCTGCCAGCCGATCGGCCTCATCGGCCTCACGCAGGGCCTTTGCGAGCAGCAGTGCGATCCAGCCGCCCATCGAGGAACCGACGACGATCTGCGGGCCGCTGGTGATGTCGTGGAACACGGCAAGCGCCTCTTCCAGCCAGCGCGAGATGGTGCCGTCCTCAAAACGGCCGCTCGATTGCCCGTGGCCGGAATAGTCGAAACGGGTCGCCTGCCGCCCGCTTTGCGCCGCCCAGTTGTCGAGTGCTTGCGCCTTTGAGCCTTGCATGTCCGACTTGAAGCCGCCGAGCCAGATCACGCCCGGCGCCGCGCCCGGCCGGGTGAGGACGGCGATATCGCGGCCGTCTTCGCCAACACTCAGCCGCTTTTCCTCCATAGGACCTTCCGTTATGGCATCGATCATCCCATATCCCGCGCGATTTTGCCGATGCCGGCAAAGATCACTGGTTGACTTTATCCAAAGATGCCCGGATTCTTATCCGCCTTCGATCTTGCCAGAACGCCACAGGCACTCTGATCGAAGGCTGTTTATCGCATATCACCGTTTAACGGGAGAAGGAGACCCAAACCATTCGCAGACCCCATCGTGCACCGCCCTCAGTCAAGGAGGGCCCACGCGTCAATGACGAAATCCAGGTTCCGGAAGTCCAGCTTATCGATCACGAGGGCGATAACCACGGAATTGTCCCCATAGAAGAAGCGCGCGACATCGCCGACGGCGCCGGTCTCGATCTTGTCGAGATATCACCCACGTCCAAGCCGCCGGTCTGCAAGATCCTCGATTACGGCCGCTTCAAATACAACTCCCAGAAGAAAGCGGCGGAAGCCCGCAAGAAGCAGAAGACGGTCGACGTCAAGGAAATCAAGATGCGGCCGAACATCGACACGCATGATTATGACGTGAAGATGCGCAATGCCGTCCGCTTTCTGGAGGACGAGGACAAGGTCAAGGTGACCATGCGCTTCCGCGGCCGTGAAATGGCCCACCAGGAACTGGGACTGGAAGTTCTTCACAAGGTCCGCGACGAGCTGGCCGCTCTCACCAAGGTCGAGTTCGAGCCCAAGCTGGAAGGCCGCCAGATGACGATGATCCTCGCGCCGCTGCCTGCAAAGCCAGGCGCCCGCAAGGCCAAGGCCAAGGCGAAGGCGGCGGCCGCCGCGCCGGCGCCGGAGGATAAGGCCGCTAGCGAGACCGCTGAAGAAGCCGCCGAGGAAATCGCGGCGGCAGATCAGGTCGTGAGCGAGGCGCCCGATCAGGTCGCGGCCGAGACCGTCGAGGAACCGACCGAAGAAGCCGCCGACGAACCCGTGGCGGCGGTGGCCGGAAAGGTCTGAAAACCGGGTTGGCCGGATTCGCCCAGCCAACCTGTAAAAAAAAGGGCCTGCGCATGAAGCGCCGGCACATTGGCTTGCGCACCACAGTGCGGGCGGCTATAAGCCCGCCTGCCGGACCGCCCGGCCCCCGGTTATCCGGGAAAAGGGCATGCCGTGGCGGTCCTCAATGCTCAAATCACTGAGCGCTCAATGCAACGAGCAATTCGGCGTGGCTCCGTTTTGGCGGATCGGGCGTCGTATAAGGAGAGCAGAATGCCCAAGATGAAGACCAAATCGGGCGCCAAGAAGCGCTTCAAGGTTACCGCCACTGGCAAGATCAAGGTTGCCCAGGCCGGCAAGCGTCACATGATGATCAAGCGGTCAAAAAAATTCATCCGCAATGCCCGCGGCACCACGGTGCTGTCGAAGCCGGATGCGCGCATCATCCGTAAATTCCTGCCTTACGGCTGACCAGCCGCATACCGACCGTTTAGGAGATCAGACCATGGCACGTGTCACACGGGGCGTTACAACCCATGCCAGGCATAAAAAAGTCCTCAAGCAGGCCAAGGGCTATTATGGCCGCCGCAAGAACACCATCCGCGTCGCCAAGCAGGCGGTGGAGAAGGCCGGCCAATACGCCTATCGCGACCGCCGCACCCGCAAGCGCAATTTCCGCGCCTTGTGGATTCAGCGCATTAATGCCGCGGCACGCGAGAACGGCCTGACCTATGGCCGCATGATCGACGGGCTCAACAAGGCCGGCATCGAGGTCGACCGCAAGGTGCTCGCCGACATCGCCGTTCATGAGCCGGAAGCCTTCAGCGCGCTGGCCGGCAAGGCCAAGGAAGCCCTGGCCTATCTGAAAGAGATGACGGCGAACGAGTTTGAAGCCGCTGTCCGATAGGCAGTGCGCTCCTGAGGCTGATTGAAGGGGGTGGCGCTGCCGCCCCTTTTTCTTTGGCCCCCTTTCTCTTTGAACCGCGTTTGCTAAAAGACCCCGGCACTTCGCTCCCCGGCATTTCGCTTAAGGCACATGACCATGTCTCTGACGACCGATTTGGAATCCCTGGAATCGGATATCCGCTCCGCCATTGCCGGCGCCGGTGACGAGCGCGCGCTTGAGGCCGTGCGGGTCTCCGCCCTTGGCAAGAAGGGCACGGTGTCTGAACGCCTGAAGGGCCTGGGCGCGATGACGCCGGAGGAACGCAAGACCGCCGGTCCGGCGCTGAACGGCTTGAAAAACCAGATCGCCGCGGCGATCGAGGCGCGCCGCGCCGAACTGCGCGAGGCCGATCTGGAAGAGCGGCTGAAGACCGAAGGTCTCGACGTCACCCTGCCGGTGCGGCCGCAGCAGCAAGGCAGCGTCCACCCGATCACCCAGGTCCTGGAAGAGGTGATCGCGATTTTCGCCGATATGGGCTTTGCCGTCGCCGAAGGCCCGCATATCGAGACGGACTGGTACAACTTCGGCGCCCTCAACATCCCCGAGGAGCATCCGGCGCGCCAGGAGCACGATACCTTCTACTTCAATCCCAAGCCGGATGGTTCGCGCCTGGTCTTGCGGACCCACACCTCGCCGGTGCAGATCCGCACCATGGAGACGGCCAAGCCGCCGATCCGCATCATCGCGCCGGGCCGCACCTTTCGCTCCGATTCTGACCAGACCCACACGCCGATGTTCCACCAGGTCGAGGCCCTCGTCCTCGATGAGACGACTCATATGGGCCACCTCAAGGGCTGCCTTGAAGCCTTCTGCAAGGCGTTCTTTGAGGTCGAGACCGTCAAGATGCGCTTCCGCCCCTCGCATTTCCCCTTCACCGAACCGTCCATGGAGGTCGATATCGGCTGCCACTGGGAGGGCCGCGAGCTGAAGATCGGCGAGGGCGACGACTGGCTGGAGATCCTCGGCTCCGGCATGGTCCACCCCAATGTCATCAGGGCCGGCGGCCTCGACCCGGACACGATCCAGGGCTTTGCCTTCGGCATGGGGATCGACCGCATCGCCATGCTCAAATACGGCATTCCCGACCTGCGTGCCTTCTTCGAGGCCGATCTCAGATGGCTGCGCCATTACGGCTTTTCCGCCCTCGACATGCCGAGCCTGGCGGAAGGCCTGAGCCGATGAAAACCTCATGACGATCCCCGCGCAAATGGCGGCGGTGTTGCTGACCGGGCATGGCGGACTGGACAAGCTCGACTATCGCGAGGATGTACCGGTCCCGCAACCGGCCGGTGGCGACGTGCTGATCCGCGTTGGCGCGGCGGCGGTCAATAACACCGACATCAATACCCGCACGGGCTGGTATTCCAAATCGGTCGTCGAGGGCACCACGCCGGAGGGTGGCGCCGGCGGTTTCGATGCCCGGCTGGTCCGGAGCGGCGCTGGACTTTCCCCGCATCCAGGGTGCCGATGTTTGCGGGACCATTGTTGCCACCGGCGAGGGCATCGGCGCGGCCCGGGTCGGCGAACGGGTTCTCGTCGAGCCCTGTCTGCGAAGCCCGGACGACTCGCCGGCTGGCGAAATCCGCTATTTCGGTTCCGAGTGTGACGGTGGCTTTGCCCAATATGCCGTGATCCCAGCGGTTTATGCCCACGCCATCACGAGCGAAATGAGCGATGCGGAGCTGGCCTCATTCCCGTGCTCCTACTCCACGGCGGAGAACCTGTTGACCCGGGCTGGTGTATTGGCGGGTGAAACCGTTTTGATTACCGGCGCGTCGGGCGGCGTCGGTTCGGCGGCGGTGCAACTTGCCGGGCGGCGCGGGGCGAAAATCATCGCGGTCGCCGGGCAATCGAAGGTCGACGATGTCAGAGCCGCCGGTGCCGATCGCGTTATTCCGCGCGGCGATGATCTGCTGAAGACGCTGGGCGGCGAATCGGTCGATGTCGTCATCGATGTCGTTGCCGGCCCGCAATGGCCGCAGCTTCTTGAAATCCTGAAGCGTGGTGGCCGCTACGCCACGGCTGGTGCCATTGCCGGTCCGATTGTCGAGCTCGATTTGCGCACGCTCTATCTGAAGGATCTGAGCCTGTTCGGCTGTACCGTTTTGGAACCTGCGGTTTTCCCGAATCTGCTTGGCTATATCGAGAACGGCGAAATCCGGCCGCTGGTTTCGAAGACCTATCCACTTAAACAAATTGCAGCGGCGCAAACCGACTTTCTGGCAAAGAAATTCACCGGGAAACTTGTGCTGATCCCGCCGCAGGACCGAAGCGAACTGGCATCGTCATGAAATTCACCCTGTCCTGGCTGAAATATTTTCTGGAGACCGACGCCACGGCGCGGCAGGTCGCCGATGCCTGTACCGAGATCGGTCTGGAACTGGAAAGTCTGACCGATCCGGCCGAGGCGCTGAAGGCCTTCACCATCGCCCATGTTCTGGAAGCCAAACAGCACCCCGACGCCGACCGGCTGCGCGTTTGCATCGTCGATGTCGGGCCGAAGGTGAATGACGGTAAGCCGGTGCAGGTCGTTTGCGGCGCGCCCAATGCCCGCACCGGCATGAAGGGCGTCTTTGCGCCGCCCGGCAGCCATCTTCCCGGCACCGGCATGGATCTGAAACCCGGCCTCATTCGCGGCGTGGAATCGAACGGCATGCTGTGTTCGGAGCGCGAACTGATGATCTCCGACGATCATGAAGGCATTATCGATCTGCCCGACGACGCGCCGCTCGGCGCGCCTTATGCCGACTGGGCCGGCCTCAACGATCCGGTCATCGATGTCGGCGTCACCCCGAACAGGCCGGATGCGCTCGGCGTTTACGGCATTGCCCGCGATCTCGCCGCAAAGGGCATCGGCACGCTCAAGCCCTATCACGTCGAGCCGGTGCCGGGGGAGTTTACTTCGTCGATCGGCGTCAGCCTGCGCTTTGATGATCCGGACAACAATCCCTGCCCGCTCTTCGTCGGCCGTTATGTCCGCGGCGTCAAAAACGGTCCCTCGCCGGAGTGGATGCAAAAGGATTTGCGCGCCGTCGGGCTGCGGCCGATTTCGGCGCTGGTCGACATCACCAACTACATCACGCTGAGCTTCGCCCGGCCGCTGCATGTCTTCGACGCCGACAAGGTGCATGGCAACATCCATGCGCGCCTGGCAAAAAAAGGCGAGGAGATCGCCGCGCTCGACGGCAAGACCTATCAGCTCGACCGCACGATGACCGTGATTGCCGACGACAATGGTCCCGAAGCGATCGGCGGCGTCATGGGCGGCGAGCCATCGGGCTGCACGGAAGGCACCGTCAATGTTTTCGTCGAAGCGGCGTGGTTCGACCCGGTGCGCACCGCCACGACCGGCCGCAAGCTCGCCATCCAGTCCGATGCGCGTTTCCGCTTTGAGCGCGGCGTCGATCCGGCCTTTGTCGAAAAAGGCGCCGAAATCGCCACGCGGCTGATCCTTGAAATTTGCGGCGGCGAGGCGTCCGAACTGGTTATTGCCGGCAAGCCGCCGCTCAGAAACGCCTCCTTCCCGCTGCGCATGGACCGGGTGCGGACGCTGACCGGCGCCGATATTTCATCGGAAGAACAGGTGTTGATCCTGGAGCGGCTCGGCTTCGGCGCCGCCGGCGCCGGCGACACGGTCGAGGTCGGCGTGCCAACCTGGCGGCCCGACATCCACGGCGAGGCCGACCTGGTGGAAGAGATCACCCGCATTTACGGCCTCGACCGCATAGACAATGTGCCGATGCCGGCAATCGAGACGGTGACCAGCGCCAAGATTTCCATCGCCCAGCGCCGCCGGTTTCAGGCGACGCGCGCCTTGGCGGCCCGCGGTCTCAACGAGGCGGTGACCTGGTCGTTCCTGTCCAGGGCGCAGGCCGAACTGTTTGGCGGCGGTCAGGCGGAATTGCAGCTCGCCAATCCGATTTCCAGCGAACTTTCCGACATGCGGCCGTCACTGCTGCCGCTGCTGATCGCCGCAACCGGCCGCAATTGTGACCGTGGCTTCAACGCATTCGGGCTGTTTGAGGCAGGCCAAGTCTATCATGGCGACAAGCCTGAGGACGAACGGCTCAACGTTACCGGCGTTCGCATCGGCAAGACCGGGCCCCGGCACTGGGCCGGTGCGGGCCGACCCATCGATATCTTCGACGCCAAGGCCGATGCGCTGGCGGCGCTGGAGGCCGCCGGCGCGCCGGTTGCCAGCCTGCAGATCGTCGCCGGCGGACCGGCCTGGTATCATCCCGGCCGGGTCGGCACGCTGCAACTCGGACCGAAGAACCCAATAGCCGTCTTTGGTGAAATCCACCCGCGAATCCTCACCGCAATGGCCGTCGAGGGGCCGCTGATCGCCTTTGAGATCGACCTTGACGCGGTGCCGCTGCCGAAAGCCGCCAAAACCACTCGGGCTGCGATGACCACGTCCGATCTCCAGGCGGTGACCCGCGATTTTGCCTTTGTCGTCGAGGCGGGCATCACGGCGGATCGCATTCTTCGTGCCGCTCGCGGCGCCGACAAAATGCTGGTGTCCAATGTTTCGGTGTTCGACATATTTGAGGGCGAGGCGATCGGCGCCGGCCATAAATCGGTGGCCATTGAAGTGACGCTGCAGCCCTCGGACCGAACGCTGGCGGATGAGGATATCGAGGCCGTATCGGCAAAAGTCGTCGGCGCGGTGGAAAAGGCGACCGGCGGAACATTGCGCGCCTGAGGGTGGGACTTCATGGCCGGCCGGCGTCGAAAATGCGGCGGTCGGCCGGAATAAAAGGTGCGCAATCTGTGAATTGTCACAACCGCGTCACAAATTAGCGTCGGTA
>CALZIL010000226.1 GCA_945787495.1 uncultured Afifella sp.
TGACGGCGATCTCCTGCGCCAAAACCTGCCGGACGACGGCTCGGTTCAGATCAAGAACATCACCCATGACTTCGGCACGCTGGTTCTTGCCGGTCCCAGCGCCCGCGACATCCTCAGCCAACTGACATCGGCGGATCTCTCCAGCCAGGCCTTCCCGTGGCTGACAAGCCGGGAAATCGATGTCGCCGGCATTGCCGTTCGCGCCTTGCGCGTCAATTTCGTCGGCGAACTCGGCTGGGAACTGCATCATCCCGTCGCCGGCCAGTTGGCGATCTATGACGCGCTGATGGAAGCCGGAGCCGAACACGGCCTGACGCCGTTCGGCATGCGCGCCATGGATTCGCTCAGGCTTGAAAAGATGTATCGCGGCTGGCGCACCGATCTGACGACGGAATATTCGCTGGTCGAGGCCGGCATGCAGCGTTTCGTGCGGTTCGACAAGAATGTCGACTTCACCGGCCGCGAGGCGCTTGCCGATCAGGCCGCCAACGGCGCGCCGCACAGCCTTGTCTGCCTGGAGATCGATACCACCGACGCTGATGCGATCGCGCTGGAACCGGTCTGTGACGATGCCGGCAACTGGATCGGTTCGGTCGCCACCGGCGGCTACGCCCACACCCTCGGCAAGAGCCTCGCTCTGGCCTATGTGAAGAGCGACAAGGCGGTCGCCGGCGCGCGCGTTACCGTCGAGATTCTCGGCGAAAGGCGCCCGGCCGTCATCCACACCGAACCGCTCTACGACCCGAAGAACGAACGGCTCAGGTCATAATCCGAAATTCACCGATCACCGCTACGAACCTCTCCCGGGCCTCTCCCGGCTTGCCGCAAACTCTGGCATAATCCGCCCGTCTCGCCGGGACAGGCAACGCCACAAGGGCAAAGAGGCAGCATTCGATGGACCTCGATCGCGCACGCAACGCCATCCGCCAGGCCAATTTCGCCGGCGAAAAAAGCGTCGTTTCGCAGATGGTCGCCGCGACCGGCCTGACCGCCGCAGCGCGCGCCCGCATCGTTGGCGCGGCCGAAGACATGGTCACCCGGCTGCGCGCCGATCCCTCGCCCAACCTGATGGACAGCTTCCTCGCCGAATATGGCCTGTCCACCGACGAGGGTGTGGCGCTGATGTGTCTGGCCGAAGCCTATCTGCGCGTTCCCGACGCGCCGACCCTGGATGCGCTGATCCGCGACAAGATCGGCGGCGCCGACTGGAGCCGGCATACCGGCGAGGCCGGGTCGTTCCTGGTCAATGCCTCGACCTGGGCGCTGATGCTGACCGGCAGCATTTTCCGCGACGGCGCCACCACCGAAGCCGAGCTTGTCGGCAATTTGCGCAATCTCATCCAGCGTGTCGGCGAGCCCTTCGTGCGCACCGCCGTCGCCCAGGCGATGCGGGTGCTGGGCCAGCAATTCGTCCTCGGCCGCACCATTGAGGATGCCATCCGCCGCGCCGCCGAGGACCGCGAGGCCGGTTACCGATTTTCCTTCGACATGCTCGGCGAGGCGGCGATGACCGAGGCCGACGCCCGCCGCTATTTCCTCGCTTATGCCAAAGCGATCGCCGCCATTGCCGAACAGGCCGGCGAGGCCGATGTCCACGACAATCCGGGCATCTCCGTCAAGCTCTCCGCTCTGCATCCGCGTTATGAATTTTCCCAACGCCGCCGCGTCATGGACGAACTGGTGCCGCGTCTTGCGGCGCTGGCGGAAATGGCGCGCAACGCCAATATCGGCTTCAGCGTCGACGCCGAGGAGGCCGACCGCCTCGATTTGTCGCTCGATGTCATCGAAGCGGTTGCCGGCAATGCCGATCTCGCCGGCTGGGACGGGTTCGGCATGGTCGTCCAGACCTATGCCAAGCAGTCCCTGCAGGTCCTGGAGTGGATCCGCGCGCTGGCTGAAAAACACGGCCGGCGTTTCGCAGTCCGCCTCGTCAAGGGCGCCTATTGGGATATGGAGATCAAGCACGCCCAGGTTCTCGGCCTGCCCGCCTATCCGGTGTTCACCCGCAAGAGTTCGACCGACGTCGCCTACCTCGCCGGCGCCCGTTTCCTGTTCGACAATGCCGACCGGCTCTACCCGCAATTTGCCACTCACAACGCCCACACCGCCTGCGCCGTTGCGGAAATGGCCGGCGATGTTACCGGTTTCGAGTTCCAGCGCCTGCATGGCATGGGTGAGGCGCTTCACGCCCGGCTGCACGAGACGGCCGGCCGACATATCCGCATTTATGCGCCCGTCGGCATCCACGAGGACCTGCTCGCCTATCTGGTCCGCCGGCTTCTGGAAAACGGCGCCAATTCCTCCTTCGTCCACCAGCTTCTCGACAGGTCCGTGCCGGCCGGCGACCTCGTCCGCGACCCCGTCGCGGCAACTCTAGCCGCCAATCCGGTCGCCCATCCAAGCATCCCGCTGCCGCCGGAGCTTTTCGCGCCCGAGCGCCACAACAGCCGCGGCTGGAACATCAACGATCCGGTCGACGCCGCGGCGATTGAAGACGGCATGACGCCATTCCGCTCAGCAACATGGACGGCGGCGCCCATCATTGCCGGCAAAGCGGCAAGCGGCGTCAAGCGCCCGATCGTCAACCCGGCTGACCGCAACGATGACGTCGGCACGGTCGCCGAGGCTGACGAGAAACATACAGGCCAGGCACTGGCCGCCGCCGCAAAAGCCTTTGCCGCCTGGCGCGACCGCAAGGTTGAAGAGAGGGCGGCAATGCTTGAACGCATCGCCGATCTCTATGAAGAACACACCTTTGAGCTGATGGCGCTGCTCACCCGCGAGGCCGGCAAGACCCGCCTTGACGGGGTTCTGGAGATCCGCGAGGCGGTTGATTTCTGCCGCTACTACGCCACCGAGGCGCGGCGGCTTTTCGCCGACAGAGCCCGCACGGCGCGCGGCCCCTTCATCTGCATTTCGCCGTGGAATTTCCCGCTTGCGATCTTCACCGGACAGATCGTCGCGGCGCTGGTCGCCGGCAATCCGGTGATCGCCAAGCCGGCCGAACAGACACCGCTGATTGCCGCGCGCGCCGTGGCGCTGATGCACGAGGCCGGTATTCCCGGTGACGTGCTCGCCCTGTTGCCCGGCGATGGCCCGGCCGTCGGCGGCCCGCTGACATCCGACAAGCGTACCGCCGGCGTCTGCTTTACCGGATCGACGGAAACCGCGATCCTCATCGACCGGGCTCTGGCTGCGGGCGCTGGCCCGCCAGCGCCGCTGATCGCCGAAACCGGCGGCCTCAACGCCATGATCGTCGATTCCACCGCGCTGCCCGAACACGCCGTGCGCGACATCATCGCCTCCGCCTTCCAGAGCGCCGGCCAGCGCTGTTCGGCCCTGCGCGTGCTCTTTGTCCAGTCCGATATTGAAGAAAAATTCCTGGAGATGCTTGAGGGCGCCGTCCGCGAACTGAGTCTTGGCGATCCCTGGGACGCGGCGACCGATGTCGGCCCGGTGATCGACGCCGAGGCCCTGGAGACAATTTCCGGCCATTGCCAGGCCTTTGCCGAGAAAGACCGCATCCTCTTCGCTCACCCGATGACCGGCATTGGCGAGGATGGCCGTTTCATCGCGCCGACAATCATCCGCCTCAGCGATTTTGCCGAACTGGAGCGGGAGATTTTCGGACCGGTCCTGCATGTGCTGGCTTACGAAGCCGATGAACTGGACACCGTCGTCGCCCGCATCAACGCCTCCGGTTACGGCCTGACATTGGGCATGCATTCGCGTGTCGATGACCGTGTCGATGCCGTCTGCCGCAGGGCGCATGTCGGCAACATCTATATCAACCGCAACCAGATCGGCGCCGTCGTCGGCGTCCAGCCCTTCGGCGGCGAGGGCCTGTCCGGCACCGGCCCGAAAGCCGGCGGCCCGCATTACCTTGGCCGCTTCACCAAACCGGCGGATCGCCATCGGCAACTCCCGGACATCACATTGAACGGTGAGGGTCCGGACGCTCAGGATCCCGCCGCTTTTGCCGAAGCCGCGCTGGCTGCCCAGGACATTTGGGATGGCGATGCCGATCGCCCATCGGTGCTGCGCGAGGCCATCGGCGCACTCGCCGAGCCGCTGCGGACACTTGCCGGGGAGGCGCTGTCGGCCGAACCGCATCTGAGCGCCGGCAGCCACAATTTTGCCGGCCCGACCGGCGAAAGCAACCAGCTCAGCCATCACGGCCGGGGCATCGCCCTTTGTCTCGGCGATCATGATGGTGGCCCCGCGGTGATGCTGGTCCAGGCGGTCATCGCGCTCGCCGCCGGCAATGCGGTGGCGCTGCCGGCGCCGGCTGGCCAGGCCATTGCCGGCGCGCTTGGCGCCGCCCTCACCGATGCCGGCGCGCCGGCCGGGCTGCTCGCCGTCATCGCCGATGCCGAAAAGACGGGAACCCTGAAGACCCTGCCCGGCCTCGGCCTGGTCGCCTATGACGGCAATGATGACATGGCGGCACAAATACGGCTGGCACTGGCGGAACGGCCCGGCGCCCGTGTTGCGCTTGTCACCGCCGCTGAAGACGCCGCCATGTTCTCCACCGAGCGGGTCATCAGCGTCGACACAACGGCAGCCGGCGGCAATGCGACATTGCTGACCTTGGACGACGCCTGAGGCGGGGTTCTAGTGACCGTATGTCTTATACTCGATCCGCCGCTCGTGCAGGATCAGTTCCGTATAGCCATTCGGCTGGGCGCGGCCATTGAAGATCAGGTCGCAGGCGGCGTGGAAAGCGGCGCTTTCCTCAAAATCAGCTGCCATCGGCCGGTAGACCGGATCGCCGGCATTTTGTTCATCAACCACCGCCGCCATGCGTTTCAGCGTTTCCATGACCTGGTCCTCGCTGCAAATGCCGTGATGCAGCCAGTTGGCGATATGCTGGGAGGAAATGCGCAAGGTCGCGCGGTCCTCCATCAGCCCGACATGGTTGATATCAGGCACCTTGGAGCAGCCGTTGCCATGTTGTATGGAAAAGCCACCCTGGATGAGTACACCCTTGAGAATGTCAAATCTTCCCGGGTGAAAGAACGGATGAATCTGGGTGAATGAGGGTGAATCACGACTCGTTACTCTCCCCCTGTTCCGCGGGGTCGGCGTGGCGG
>CALZIL010000227.1 GCA_945787495.1 uncultured Afifella sp.
GCAGGTCAAATGCGGCGCCGGTCGCAGGGATTTGATCGTCGGGAACCGGTTCTCGCGCGCCGCCGTTAACCATATTTGGCGCTTGTTAAGTGTTTTGGAACGGGACGGCTGCCAATTGCGGCGATTTACGATATGTTAAGAGATGCGGGGAGGCGCCGCAGACCGGGAGAGTATCATGAGCACCCGTTCCATTTTGCTTGCCGTTGCCGTTCTGGCGGGCGGCCTGTTCTCGTCCGGTGCATTGGCCGTTGAGGGGACGATGACCGCCGACGCGCCGATGCGTGTCGGGCCGCATGAAATGTTCGCGGAAATTGGCACGGTTGGCGCCGGTACGGCGCTCAAGATCCACAGCTGTCGAGCCGGATATTCCTGGTGCATGGTGCGGATCAGCGGCCGCAGCGGCTGGGTACCCGGCGGGCGGGTCAAGATCGGTGGTTTTTCCAAGGCCAAAAGCTATTTCGATCCGGCCGCCAAGGTGTCGCTGGAATTCCAGGTCCTGGACGACGAATTGTCCGGCAACAACGCATTCGGCGCCCACAGCTTTCCGGTGTATCCGTACAGCCTTTTTCACAAATCGCGCTTGTCCGACAAGCGGCTGCCGCAGAGCTTCCGCTCGACGATCGGCACGCCTGGCTTCCGGCTCCACAAACAGGGTTTTCCGGAAAATATCGGCAACTGATTGCGTGATCGGCTGAGGCTTACAGGTCACTGCCTGCAGCGCCTTGCTGGCCGGCCCTGATCGCTTGTGAAAAGGTCTTTTCGCCGGCGCCGGCATTGGCGCGGACGATGGCGTTGAGATGGCCGGCGCTGCGAATGGCGGCGAAATCGCGGTCTTTTTCGCCAAGATAGCCCAGACGGTGCAGATAACGGTCGGCGAAACCGGTCAGCACGAACGAATAATGGTACGGAATAATGTCCTCGCCGCCGCCATTGACGGTATCGGCGAGTTCGTTCGTGCAGTTTGAGAAAAGCGTGTTGTAGAAGCGCGGACGGGCGGCGAGATCGTTTGTCCGGTCGATGAAATGCCGCAGCGCGGCGCGGGCCGTTTGCGCCGGCACGTTCAGCCGGTAGCCATAGAGTTGGTCGGGCAGATAGACGGTGCGGCGGGTCAGAAGATCCTTCTCGCTGGCCCACAGATAAGTCAGTTCATAGGTGCGGAAGAGGCCGGCCAGCGCCGTATAGACCTCGCCGGTCTCGCGCCGCGCCTCGACGGATACGCCGATATAGTCGGCCGCCCCATCACCACCATTGCCGCCGTCCCTGCCGTCCAGTTCAAAGACCAGGAACGTGTGGGCGATGCCGTCCCAGCCGCCGAAGGGCTGGACATAATACCAAAGCGCCGTCACGGCGTTTTCGTCGATGATCCGGCCGCCCCAGATTTTGTCCTCAGGGCCGGATTCGGTCCACGTCCAATGGCGCAGATTGTTAAGGCGCCAGCGGCCGCCGCCGAGATCCTGAAAGGTCGTGAGATTGGCGAATTCCGGCTCCCAGTTCCGGTCGGCGCGCGCTTCCCTGAGATTGAGCTGCAGGATCGCAATCAGCACGGCGACGACGACAATTGCGAGAATGACCAGCAGGGGCGATCGGTAAGGATTCATGGGGTTATACCAACGGTTGATCCTATTGGCCCATATGACCGGCATTGCTGCGGGTTTTGGCTAGGCGCGATTGGCGACCTGGTACCGGTACCACGAGCCGGTCGCAGCGACGTCCAAAACCCGAAGCAATCCGGCCTGTGGTGGAAGAAAATCGCCCACCGGACGGCGTTGCTCCGCTCGAACGATGCCCCGCATCGCCCTTCGCGAAGCGCTTGGCCGGCGAACGATTTTGTTCCATCATATGGGCCAATAGGATCAACCGTTGGTATTAGACTAGGTCATGGACACGCCGCCGTCATCCTTTCGGCATTTGCCCAAGATCGAGGAGCGCCCGGTGCGGGTGGCTGTCGTCGACGCCGTGATCACCGCAGTGGGCTAAAGTGGCGATATGGACCTGACGGCGGCAATCGACTGGCTGGTCGACCGGCGGCCGGCGCGGATCGCCGCCATGACCGCCTGAGCACAACCCAAACTTGTCGCAGATCAAGGCGGCGGCGGACATCATCGGCTAAAGTGGCATCGCGTTGATCGGGCTTCGGTTCAAAAGGCCCGGTGGCGCGTGCGAGGGGGCTTCTGGTGGTTGGAGGAGCACATGAGACCCCGTCTGCAAATGGTTGTGCTGGCAATTGCCGCCAGCCTCCTCGCAGGTGGCCTGACGCTGGCAGATAGCGCGCAGGCCGCCAACGGCTATACGATCGGCAATGTTAATATGCGCACTGGGCCGGGTGTCAATTATCCGCGCATCGCCGTCATTCCGCGTGGCGCGGCCGTGACCATTCGCGGCTGTGTGCGCAACCACCGCTGGTGCGATGTTTCCTGGCGCGGCTGGCGCGGCTGGGTGTCGGCGCGCTATCTGGCGTGGACGCGCTATCGCCGGCCGATCTACCGGCCCGGTTACCCGCCGCTATGGGGCGGGCCGATCATCCAGTTCCGCTTCGAGCGTTATCATGACCGCTGGTATCGCGGCCGGCCGTATTACAGGAAGCGCCACTGGCACCCCGACAGGAGGAGGCGGGTGATCCGCCGCGACTATCCGATCATCCGGCACGACCGGCCGACCATCCACCGTCACCGGCCGATCATCCGTCGTCACCGGCCGATCATCCGGCGCGACCATCCGATCATCCGGCGCGACCGGCCGATTATCCGCCGCGATCGGCAGATTATCCGCCGCGACCGGCCGATTATACGTCGTGACCGGCCGACCATCCGCCATCACCGGCCGATCATCCGGCGCGACCATCCGATTATCCGCCGCGACCGGCCGATCGTCCGGCGCGACCGACAGTTCATCCACCGCCCCAATCTTAGGCGCCTGGCCGAGCAGCGCGAACGTCGCCTGAACCGGCAGGGGGGCGCGGCTCACAAATGCATTGTCCGCCGCGGCCAAGTCGTCTGCCGGTAAAGTTACGCGAACCTGCCGCTTCTGAAGGCCGCCCGCTTGCGCCGCGAGTGGGCGGCCTTCCGGCTGGGTGGCGACTCTGTTATCCAATTCGCGGCGCAGGGGCGCAATTGAGAGGCCAAACTATGGAACAGTTGATCATTCAGCTTATTTCCGGCGCGGTGGGCGGCAATGTCGCCGGCGCGGCAATGAAGGAACAAAGCCTCGGCACGGTCGGCAATTCGATCGCCGGCATTGTCGGCGGCGGCGTCGGCGGCCAATTGCTTGCCACCATCGTTCCGGCACTGGCCGGTGGCGGCGGCCTCGATATCGGTTCCATCATCGGCAATATTGCCGGTGGCGGCGTTGGCGGCGGCGTGCTGATGGTGGTCGTCGGCATGATCAAGAAGGCGATGGCCAAGTAACGATCGCGCAAGCGTGGACAACGACGATCGGCGAGGGACCTGAAGTCCCTACGCCGGTTGCGCGTTGTCTACCGCTGTTTTGTTCGCCGAAGTCAGCTTGTGGCGCAGATTGGTGTTGAAAGCGGCATCGAGCGCCAGGCGGAATTCCGGCTCGCGGCGCTGGATGCGCATCAGCGCCTGCCGCTCAAACATCAAAACGCGCAGCGGTGTCGTCGCGACGGCCGTCGCCGTGGCCGGATGGTCGGAGAATATGCCGAGCTCGCCGACAAAATCGCCGCGGCGGCAGGCGGCCACCGGCTGGCCGTCGACACGGATCTCCGCGGTACCCTCGACGATATAGGTCAGGGTCTCGACCGGCTCGCCCTGCCGGGTCAGCTCCGTGCCGGCGTCGATGTCGCGCCACGCGCCGGCATCGATCAGCCGGCGGGCCAGCGCCGCCGGCACCAGTGGTATGGCGGTCTGGTGAAACTGATGGTCCTCGTCGGAGAAGTGGACGGTACGGCTGCGCCATGCCATCAGGACAAGTTGCGCGGCATTGGCGGTGATAAAGGCGATTTCCCAGAAGACGCCGACCGGGTCGGAGAGGATCAGGGCGCTGTAAAACAGGCCGGCGACGCCGGAGGCGAGCGCCAGCAGCCGCAGCGCCAGGATCGAGCTCATCAGCATCGCCAGCACCACCAGGAAATAGCTGGCGTGGCCGGGAAAGGCGCCCGGCGACAAGGCCGAATCCAAAGTGAGTTCCATGGCCGAGCCTCCCGCTACGCCGCCACGCTTCGGGCGGCTCCGTTCTGGAATTGAAAGTCCTGGTTCCGGTGAAAAACCTAGCGCATTGAAGCGCCGGCCAGAAGGGTGGGGATTGGAAGAGGGTGGGAAAGCGCGCCGGTAAGCGGCGCCATTCGCTGTCTTCTGCGGCCGGTTCTCACAATTGAGACACGGACGATTTCCGGAATTTCCGCTTCTTGGGGTGATCGGGACGATCAGGCCGGTCGGCGGATGTCGCAGATGTGCCGAACCCGGACATTCCCGGTGTTTGAACAACAGGCGCGATTTTGCACATTATGATGCCGGCCGAGGAACCGTCCACAGCATCAAGCAGGAAAGCAGGAATGACGCTCGAAAGCCCGGATTTCCTGGACAGCGCAAGCGTTGGAAGCGCGCAATTATCGTGTGTTTTTGAATATCCAAACCGTCAAACGCCTTAGAACGTACCCCAGGGAATAATCCCGAAAAACAATCAGGGTCATTGAATTTCCCGCCGTAGCGCTTAAATATACCACCTGCGTGTTACATTTGATTTGTGTTACCGAGATAGCCGGTACGCCGATTACCTTCGTTATCCCCTGACAATGTGGACGTTAAACCAACCGCGCCACCACATGGTGTGGAGAGCGCAACCAACACTCCTGTTAGAGGACATGATCATGACGACTGGTACTGTAAAGTTCTTCAATCCGGCCAAGGGTTTCGGGTTCATCGAGCCGGAAGACGGTTCCAAGGACGCATTCGTCCACATTTCGGCCGTTGAGCGCGCCGGACTGACCACGCTTAACGAAGGTCAGAAGGTCTCATATGAGCTTCAGACCGG
>CALZIL010000228.1 GCA_945787495.1 uncultured Afifella sp.
TCTGCGCGTTGCTTCGAATTAAACCACATGCTCCACCGCTTGTGCGGGCCCCCGTCAATTCCTTTGAGTTTTAATCTTGCGACCGTACTCCCCAGGCGGGATGCTTAATGCGTTAGCTGCGCCACTGAATAGTATACTATCCAACGGCTAGCATCCATCGTTTACGGCGTGGACTACCAGGGTATCTAATCCTGTTTGCTCCCCACGCTTTCGCGCCTCAGCGTCAGTATCGAGCCAGTAAGCCGCCTTCGCCTCTGGTGTTCCTCCGAATATCTACGAATTTCACCTCTACACTCGGAATTCCACTTACCTCTCTCGAACTCAAGATACCCAGTATCAAGGGCAGTTCCGAGGTTGAGCCTCGGGATTTCACCCCTGACTTAAGTATCCGCCTACGCGCGCTTTACGCCCAGTAATTCCGAACAACGCTAGCCCCCTTCGTATTACCGCGGCTGCTGGCACGAAGTTAGCCGGGGCTTCTTCTCCGACTACAGTCATTATCTTCATCGGTGAAAGAGCTTTACAACCCTAAGGCCTTCTTCACTCACGCGGCATGGCTGGATCAGGCTTGCGCCCATTGTCCAATATTCCCCACTGCTGCCTCCCTAGCTAATCCAACGCGGGCCCATCTAATGGCGATAAATCTTTCCCCCCCAATGTCTCCAAAGGGGGGCTTATACGGTATTAGCACAAGTTTCCCTGCGTTATTCCGTACCACCAGGTAGGTTCCCACGCGTTACTCACCCGTCTGCCGCTCCCTGCAAGCAGGGCGCTCGACTTGCATGTGTTAAGCCTGCCGCCAGCGTTCGTTCTGAGCTAGGATCAAACTCTCAAATTGAATGAGAATCTGTCTCGGCTCTTGGGTCACGCTTCATGACGAGGACACACAATGTACCGTCCTCGGTACCGCTTTAAGGGCGGCGCCGAAAACAACATAGGTGTCTCTTTGAGAAACGTAACCCGCCGAAGTCTCATTACAGCATCGATCCAAAGGACCGGTGCCGCGCAAAGGCATCGCCGTCCACGCTTCTCTTTCTTCCATCTAAATTGTCAAAGAACAGACGACCGTAACCGTCCCGGCTGATCGATTTCTCTCACAGCCGCCAGAGGCTCACCGGCCTGGCCGGGCTTGTCTCTGGAATATGAAGAAAACCGAACGGAAAAGCGGCTTGCGCCCCGCCGTCGGTGAAGCCGGGTTATATGCAGGGGGCCTGAGCCTGTCAACACCCGCGCCATGGAATCGGCGACATTTTTTGCGGCGCACAAAACGCCGCTCCGGAATGCCGCTTCGGAACCCTCATATCGTGACACGTCGCGGCGGTTTCAAGGGGCCTTTATCGTCATAGAAAGCGTCGGCTGGCAGGTCTTGCCACAAAGCCGACACATTCTCACGGGATTGACGCTATAAGATACGCATTGCAGTCATCAGGCCCAAGGATCGGCTTGGCGGGTCGGCAATCGCCACCTGATATTCAGCGACAGGAAATCTGCACCGGTGACACCCGCCCACGCTCCTCGCCCGCAGCTGCTGCATATCGATCTGGGCAACGACGAACCGCTTTATATCAAAAGCATCCGGCAAGGACCGCCGGACCGCCGCCGCGTCAGCCTGCGATGGCTCGGCGGTTCCGTGCTGACGGCGGTATTTTCAACCGTCCTGGTCGGCGGCGCGCTGGAAGCAGCCATCGGCCATGGCGAAAGCGGTATTGTGCGGCCGGCGCTGGCCGTCGCGTCGCCCGGCAATATCACTGCATCGGTCGACGGCGAAAGCAAGGGCGACCGCATCCGTCCCGTACCGCAAGCGGAAACCTTTCGCCGGGTAATCCAGGTTTCCACCGTGACCCGCATGGACGATCGCGATCTGATCAAGGTGCGGCCATTTGCTCATATGCGAACCGGGCTTGCCCTTTCCGTCGCGCCGGAGATCGCTGAAGCCGTGCCGCCATTCAATCCGCTGGCGATTTTCGCCGATGGCGGCGAGCCTGTGGCGCCGGCATCCAGCGATTCCATCTACGCCGCCAATGTCGATGGCGAGGTGACGATCAAGGTCAGCGATTTCCGGTCTGACAGCCTGCTGTTCGACGAAAGCGTCGCCATGCCGGCCGCCGAGGTCGAGCAGGCGGTTCGCGACGCGGCGCCGTTTCTGGCCGAAGGCGCGATCCAGCTTGCCTCGCTTCCGGCGGTCGATCCGGCCCGGTTCCAATATGCCAGCGCCGATCCGACAGCCCTGGCGTCACTCGCCGTTGCCATCGTGCCGGAGAATGTGTCGTTTGTCGAAAAATCGGACGAATTGACGTCCGAGCCGCAGATTGAGGAAAAGATCGTCACGGTGGCACGCGGCGATGCCTTGGCCGACCTGTTGACCGCAGCCGGCGCGACAACCGACGAGGCGCGGCAAATCCAGTCGGCCCTCGTCGCCAATTTTTCCTTCAGTTTCCGCTCCGGCCAAACTTTGCGGCTGGGCGTGGCCAAGGACGGTGACGGCCGGGTGCGACCGGTTCGCCTCAGCCTCTATGATGGCAACACGCACCTGGCCACGGTGGCCCTGTCGGATGGCGGGATATTTGTTGCCGCCGCGGAGCCGGTACCGGATGCCGATATCCTGGCAGAGCAGGAAACGCCCGAGGTCATCAGCGGCAAGTTGCCGAGCGTCTATGCCGCCATCTGGCGCAGTGGTCTGGCCCTGGATATGCCGAGATCGCTGGTGAAGGACCTGGTTCAGATCTTTTCCTTCGATGTCGATTTCCAGAGCCGGGTGACGGCGTCCGATACTCTGGAGGTGATCTTTTCGGCCGATGAAGACAATCCGGACATGGCCGAGATTCTTTTTGCATCGGCCACGCTGTCTGGTCACCGCCGGAATTTCTATCGCTACCGCGCCGATGACGACGGCACGGTCGACTACTATGATGAAAGCGGCAAAAGCGCCAAAAAATTCCTGATGCGAAAACCGATGGCCAGCGGCCGGTTTCGTTCCGCCTTCGGCATGCGCCGTCATCCCATTCTCGGTCGCTACAAAATGCATACCGGGGTCGACTGGGCGGCATCGCGCGGCACGCCGATCATGGCGGCAGGCAACGGCACGATCGCCTTTGCCGGCTGGAAGTCGGGCTATGGCAAGCACATCAAGATCCGCCATGCCAATGGCTATGAGACCAGCTACAGCCACATGACGGGCTTTGCCGGCGGTTCACGCGAAGGCGCACGCATCCGTCAGGGCCAGGTGATCGGTTATGTCGGTTCTACCGGCCTGTCGACCGGACCGCATCTGCATTACGAAGTCTCCGTCAACAATCGTTTCGTCGATCCGATGAAGATCCGCCTGCCGCGCGGCCGCGTGCTTCAGGGCAGTACGCTGAGCGGCTTTCAAACCGAACGCGACCGCATCGACACTCTGCTGGAGCGTGATGGTGATAGCCAGCGCGTTGCCGCGGCGCGCGGTTAGCCGGTCTGCCGCGAATCAACCGTCTGCCGCCGGCCCGATTGTGTCGTCCAGGCGATCGCTGCGCTCATCAGTGAGAGCACCGCGGTGATCATCGCCAGCACCTGCATGGTCACCACCATCGCATGGGCATGGGCCGTCTGCGCCGCGTGCCCCAGGCCCTTGCCGGCCAGCGGCTCACCGAAGCCTGCGGCCTGAAGCGAGGCAACCAAATCCGCCGGCATCGACATGGCGGCGATCGAGGCCTGGTAGACCGTTGCCGCGACGATCCCCAAGCCGGCGACAGCGAACAATGAGGCGACGCGCGCCACCGCATTGTTGATGCCGGAGGCGGCGCCGGCCCGATCGTCGTCGGCGGCGAGCATCACGGCGGATGAAAGCACCGGCACGGCGAGCCCGAGACCGGCGCCCAAAAGCAGCATCGCCGGAATGATGCCGAACCAGAAATCTTGCCAGCGCAGGACGGCGGCCAGCCAGGCGAAGGCGAGGCCCGTGACCAGCGGCCCGAGCGTCAGCGGCAGCCGCGTACCGAGCCGGTCCGACAGCCGCCCGGCATATTGCGACAGGCCGGCCATGACCAGCGTGAAGGGCAGGAAGATCGCGCCGGCCTGCGCTTCGGGCAGATGCCAGGCCTGGATCAGCGTCATCGGCAGGAAGAACAGAACGCCGCCGAGCGCGAAATAGAGCAGGAAGGTCAGACCGTTGGCGCCGGAAAAGACTTTTGAGCGAAACAGCGATAAAGGCATCATCGGCATTTTTACCCGGCCCTCCCAGACAACGAATGCGATCAGCATCGCCGCGCCGCCAAAGCCGGCGATCATGGCGATGCCGCCGGCCGCAGCTTTGCTGGCAACCGTCAGGCCATAGGCCATCAGCCCCAGTCCAAAAGTCACCAGCACGGCGCCGGTCCAGTCCAGCGCGCCGCCAATGACCGGCCGGTCGCGCGGCACGCGGGCGAAAATCAGCGCCAGCGCAACCGCCCCGAGCGGCAAGTTGATGAGGAACAGCCAGCGCCAGGCCGGCGCGCCCGCCAAAGTCAGGATGGCGCCGCCGGCGACCGGGCCAAGCGCTGCGGCGATACCCGATATGGCCGCCCACAGGCCGATCGCCCGGCCGCGGATGTCGGCCGGGTAATTGCGCGCAATCAGCGCCAGCGAGCCGGGCACCATGAACGCCGCGCCGAGCCCCTGGACGATGCGCGCGGCGATCAGCATGGTTGGCGTCGTCGCCAATCCGCACCAGAGCGAGGCCAGGACAAAGACCACGATGCCGGCGGCGAAGACGTCGCGCTGGCCGAAGCGGTCGCCGGCCGCCCCGCCAACCAGAATGAGGGCTGAAAGCAGCAGCACATAGCCGTTATGGATCCACTGCGCCTCAGCAAAGGTCGCGCCGAGCGCGGTACGGATCGCCGGAATGGCGATGGCGACGACCGAACCGTCGATGAAGCCGAGCGAGGAGGCCAGGATCGCCGCCGCCAGAACATATTTGCGCCGCACCGCCGGGCAGTGGTGGTCGGTGCTGGTCGGCCGGGCAATGGCGGCCCTGAGCGATAGAAATCCGGCGCGGATCATGGCAACAGACTAGCGCAAGACGCGGACGATGAAAGCCGCCGCATGGTTGATCACCGTCATCCTCCAGCTCCTCTCTCCACTGTCATCCTCTCTCCTCACTGTCATCCTCCGGCTTGACCGGAGGATCGTTCTCAAATTTGTGCGGCGGCAAGCATGCCCGGCTCGATCCCCCACCCGCTTTGCGCTGGCGCGCAAACCACCTTCCCCGCATGGGGGAGGGAGAAGAAAACACCCACGCCAAAACCCTCCGCGACCATCCGGCCCGGAGTGATACGAGAGGTCGGGGCGCCGAAAGACGCTGCCGAACTTTAAACGTGCGCCTTGCGGCGCCCCGTTGCGGCGGTTTTAGGCTTCCAGTCCTTCACTCTCGGGCCCGGCAAACGGCGAAGCGCACCACCACAGCATGGCGCATCGGCCACGCCGTGGCTCATCGGCGCCGCGCCGCTC
>CALZIL010000229.1 GCA_945787495.1 uncultured Afifella sp.
GCCGCAGCCTCGGCGCCTTCACCGACAATGACGACGGGCCGGCCGGAAATCTTATGAAATGCCGGAAATAAGCCAAGACGGGCTTCGGACATGGCACGCGATCCACGATAAGAAAACTTTTTTCATTTTCGGAAAGGTTGAAGCGGTTTTACAGAAATAGAAGCGCATAAATACGAAAATTTGCAAAAAAAAATTCTATTATTATGCCGTTCAACAGGGTATTGGCGATCCGATTGCCCGACGTTTTTCGGAAAATCAGAAAAAAAATGCCCGTTGACGAATTGGTAGCCATAGACCGACGCACTTTCTTTACGCCTTGCCGCGATTATCGCCGCCGGGTTCACAGATCGGTCGAAGACTTGATGGCCACGCAGAATAACAAGCAAACCGGATTGACAGGTGCGCCGAAAACCATGCCGTCGCGCAACAGCCTGTCGACGTCGCGAATTCTTGCCGGTACCGCGATAGCAACGCTGGGATGTCAGGCGCTGCTTGCATACATCGCGCCGAGCGTAGCGGCGGACGCCGTGTCGGCCGGATCACAGATTGCCGCCCTGATCAGCCGCCCCGAACTGTCTCTGGCGGCAATTGCGGCTCTGGCTTTCTCGTTCACGCGTGTCGATCACAATGACCGGGCGGGAGCCGTTGCCGGCCGGTTTCGGCGTGAGCGGGCGCGGGCAAAAGATGACAACGCTGTCGCCGAGCTGACTTATTCTGATCCGCTCACCGGAATGTCCAACCGCCGCCGCTTCATGGCCAAACTCAACGAGCTGTTCAAAAACCGCCAAACATCGAAAAAGCCGTTTGCGGTTGGGCTGATCGATCTCGACGGCTTCAAGCAGATCAACGGCATTTACGGTCACGCCGCCGGCGATGATGTCGTGCGCCAGGTGGCGCTGCGCCTGGAAGGATTTGCCGGTTCGCACGGTTTCATCGCCCGGTTCAGCGGCGGCCAGTTCGCGCTTCTTGCCCCCGACATTTCGTCAGAGGAAGACGCCGCTGAAATGGGCAACATACTATCGGAAGTCGTCAACGCGCCATACGACGTCGACGGCCGCAGCGTGCGGATCTCCGGCTCCTTCGGATTTGCCCTGTTCCCAGATTTTGCCGAAACGCCCGAGCGGCTGATCGAATGCGCCGATACGGCTCTTGGCCGCGCCGGCAAGAATGGCCTTCGGGAGATCTGCGTCTATACCGTAGCACTCGATGATTCGCTCAAACAGGAAGCCCGGATCGAACAGGCGCTGCGCAAGGCGATCGTCGAGCGAGCCATCCGCCCGCATTTCCAGCCGATCGTCGATCTGAAGAGCGAACGGGTGATCGGCTTTGAGTCGCTGGCCCGCTGGCATGACGCCGAACTCGGCCAGGTGTCTCCCGCAGTCTTCATTCCGATCGCCGAAGAACGCGGCCTGATCGGCGAGATCACCGAACTTCTGCTGCACGAGGCAACATTGGAGGCGGCGGACTGGCCCAGCGAAATCTTCCTGTCATTCAACCTGTCCACCGAACAGCTTGCCGACCCGATGACCAGCCTCAAGATCATGAGCGTGCTGGCGAAAACCGGATTTGATCCCAAACGTCTGGAGATCGAGATCACCGAAACGGCGGTGATGAGCGATCCGGAAATGGCAGTCGAGATCATCGACGCCTTGCGCCAGTCGGGCATCCGCATAGCGCTCGACGATTTCGGCACCGGTCATTCCAGCCTCGGCTATCTGCGCCGGCTGACGCTTGACAAGGTCAAGATCGACAGGTGTTTCGTGATGGATGTCGATCAGGAAAAGGAAAGCGCCCATATCGTCCGGGCGATCCTGGAAATGTGTGCCGGCCTGAAACTCAAGGTCGTGGCGGAAGGCATCGAAGAGCCGGCCCAGCTATCGAGCCTGAAAACCTTCGGCTGCGACGCTGGCCAGGGTTACATTTTCGGCAAGGCGATGAGCGCCAGCCAGACACAGTCCTATCTGAGCGAAGCCGACGCCCAGCACGCGATCGCCTGATCCGGTCAGCGAAAGCGGTATCAAAAAACCATAAGCACAGGCGGCCATACACCGGATATTAACGACGATGCGGCAAAGTCCGCCCCGGCATTGGGGATTGCCTCAGTTGAGTTCGGGGGAGCGCCGCGTTGATGGCCAATTCAATCAAGACGATCGCGTCTGTCCGTTTTCGCTATGTTGTCTGTCTGGCGATCATGGCGGCGATCGGCGCCGTGTTTTTTGTTATCTCGCAGCGAAATACCGATCAGCTGCTGATGACCAGCCAAGTCAGTGACGTGCTCGCCAGACTGGACGTCACCAGCCATGCATCCGGCCAATTGGGGCTTCAGTTTGCCAAATCCGACAATGCGAAAACCATCGCGACGCTCAACCGGGCCTTCGCCGCCCGGGCCGAAATAATTGGGGAATTGCTGGCGGAAATCGACACCATGTGGCCACAGCTGTCACCGGAACTGCGTGAGCGGCTCTATGTCGCCAGCAGTAGAGTCGAAGATCCGCGCAACATTTATCGCGACATATTCGGGGCGGTGACCGAAGCAGCCAACGCCAGGCCCGAAATTGCCGGCAAAATCGGCAATCGCATCTACGGTCTTTATACCATCCTCGGCCGCGACGCCTTTGAGGCCATGAGCCAGGAAATCAACGCCTATGATCGGGAACTGGCCGACTCGATTCAGAAAATGATCTATCATTTCATGGCTATCGGCGTCGGCATGATTCTCATCTTCGCCCTGCTTATCTTTTTTCCAATGGAGCGGGCGATCCGGCGTTCGTTCAGGGAACTGGACACCATGCGCCGCCAGGCCGAGCTGGCCGATCGTGCCAAGTCCGAATTCCTCGCCAATATGAGCCATGAGATCAGGACGCCGATGAACGGTGTCATGGGCATGGCGGAACTGCTGTCCAAGACGGAACTCGACACCAAGCAGAAGATGTTCGCCAACATCATCGTCAAGTCCGGGCAGGCGTTGCTGACGATCATCAACGACATTCTCGACTTCTCCAAAATCGATTCCGGCCAGCTGGAACTGGATCCCCAACCCTTCAAGCTTGCCGAGGCGGTCGAGGATATCGCAACGCTGGTATCGACCAAGGTCGAGGAGAAGGATATTGAACTGATCGTCCGCATCCAGCCGGGATTGCCGGATATGTATGTCGGTGATGTCGGCCGCCTTCGCCAGGTCATCACCAATCTTGTCGGCAACGGCGTGAAATTCACCGACCGCGGCCATGTCCTGGTCGACGTTTCCGGCCAGGTGCTTTCCGCGCCCGGTAACGGTCTCAAGGCCGAACTGCTGTTCAAGGTCGAAGACACCGGCATCGGCATTCCGGCCGACAACGTCGAAAACGTATTTGAGAAATTCTCACAGGTCGATGGTTCCTCGACCCGCAAACACGAAGGTACCGGCCTGGGATTGACGATTTCGCGCAAGCTTGTGGAATTGATGGGCGGAGAGATCGGCGTGATCAGCGAACCTGGCGAGGGTTCGACATTCTGGTTTACACTTCCCCTGCCCGTTCACGGCGAGGCCACCGGCCCCAAACGCGCCCCCAAAGATGTTTCCGGCGCCCGCATTCTGATCGTCGACGACAATGAGGTAAACCGGGCGATCCTGCTGGAACAACTCGGCTCCTGGCGGTTCGAGGCCGCCGCTGTCGCCTCCGGGCGCGAAGCCTTGTCCGCATTGCGCCAGGCATCATCCAACAACCGGCCGTTCGAACTGGTCATACTGGATCAGCATATGCCCGGTATGAACGGCTCGTCGGTGGTCGTTGCCGTGCAGGAAGAGCCGGCTATCGCCGGTACGGCGATTGTCATGTTGACCTCCGTCGATCAGCCCGGCGACTTACGGGAGATGCGCAAACGCGGTATCAAGGGATATCTCCTCAAACCGGCTCGGTCCTCGCTGCTGTTCGACACGATCATTGACGTCCTGCACGATGTGAACCGCAATGCCGCAGAAGACGACGTTCCGGATTTTTCCGCGCCCCAGACCACTGAACAGCTCGCCGGCACACCGAATGTCGGCGGCTCCGATGACGACCGCAAGGAAACCCCCGAATATAGACGCGAGGGTCCGGCGGTAACCGTGCTCGTTGCGGAGGATAACGACGTCAACCAGTCGGTTGTCGCCCAGATCCTTGAGGATGCCGGATTCAGCTACGCCATTGCCCCCGATGGCCGTCAGGCGATGGAAATGTTCGCCACGCGCCGGCCAAAACTCATTCTCATGGATGTCTCGATGCCGGACATGAACGGCCTTGAGGCCGTCAGGGCAATCCGCGCCGTCGAGGCCCGTCATGACATGGCGGCAACGCCGATCATCGCCCTCACAGCCCATGCGCTGAAGGGCGATAAGGAGATGTGTCTTGAGGCCGGTATGGACGGTTACATAGCCAAACCGGTTTCGCCCGGCACGCTGACAGGCATCATTCGCAAACACCTCGGCAGCGATGCCGGTGATGAGGACGCCATCGCGGCTGCCTGAGCGGGCAAACCCATTTGCCTGTGGAATTCCACTCCTGCCAGTCGTCAACGACCGCTCTTTTCACTGTCATCCTCGCCCTTGCGGCGAGGACCCGGCATATACCCGTCGCGCTTGGCGCGGCCCGATCCTGGGTTCTCGGGTCTGATCCTCCGGTCAAGCCGGAGGACGAGAATGACGGTGAGAAAAGGGCGCGGATGACGGTCGCGGGGGCCGCACGAAAAAAAATCGCCCGGACTTATCCAACACCTGTTCCCCCATGATATTTTGCCCGTGCCCTGTCGATGAGAGGTCCGGTGCGCGTGCCGAGCCATCGGGGATGGGGCCGGCGTCCTGGGCCGTGCCGGTAGCATGGGACAGGAGGCTTTCGACAGCTTCGCCCGTCCCTTCGAAAGAAGGGGCCGCAACTGTGAGATTGCCGTGACGCCCGGCGATACAGCCTGGACGG
>CALZIL010000230.1 GCA_945787495.1 uncultured Afifella sp.
CCTCCAAAGCCTCGCGCGGCGGCGGCCCCTATGTCATGGAAGAAGCCTATCCGCTGGCCGCCTGAGCCGCGCCGCATCGGTGTGTGCATTTGCGATTGGTGCTTGAAGAATTGCCTGCGCCATCGGAGAACGGCAGATATTGCCCGGACACGGGACGAGGATTGAATTTGGGTCAGCCGGTGGCATGATGGCGGACCTGAGCGTTCAATAGACATTCAAGAGAGGAGAAAGGGAATCAACGATGGCGGAAAAACTGATCGGTGACAAACGGGCCGAGGCGCTGGCGGAGCTGCCCGGCTGGGCCGAGGAAGCAGACAACGACGCCATTTCCCGGACATTCATTTTCGCCGATTTCGGTGAGGCCTTCGGCTTCATGGCGCGCGCCGCGCTGGTCGCCGAAAAGATGAACCATCACCCTGAATGGTTCAACGTCTACAAGACCGTCGAGGTGACGTTGTCGACCCATGACGCAGGCGGCCTGACCGAGCAGGACATCGCGCTGGCCAAGGCGATGGACGGGATCGCCGGCCGTTAAGTCATGACCTCATAAACGGCCTGGGGTCAGGCAAAGAGGCCATGCACATACCAGGACGGACGGATGGCGCCGCAATTCGCGCCGTCACCGGCCTCGCCGCCATATAGTCCGTCCCGGTATAGCCAGAAACGGCGGCCTTCCTGATCCTCGATACGGAAATAGTCGCGCGCCACTGACGCCAGGTTCTGCGCCGCGAGATTCTGCGCCTCAAGGCTCTGCGCCGCCACATCGTCGCGCCACCACTCAGGCGCGATACGCTCCGGCCCTTCCGCCCGCGCCACCTGATAGAGCACCCGCCGCCAGCGGAAGGCCACGGGTGGGCCTTCCGGCACCTCGGCGACCACCTCGACCGGCTCGGGCCGCTCAAACAGTTTTAAGGGCCGCTCCGGCGGATGACCGGGATAAGGGCCGGCAAAGGCATCGACGGCGGCCACGCCCCGCGATGGGACACTGTGTGAGGCAACGGGCCGGGCCCGCACTGCCTGTTCGGGAATATGGGTATCGATGGCGACCGGCCGGGTGATGCTGGCCTCGCCGAGCCGGGCGCCGAGCCGGCTGAACAGTTGATTGCGGTCGGCCGCGCCGCCCGCCTGTCCGGCAAGGTCGATCTGGGCTTCGGCAAACGGCTCGCTCTCGGCGACGCTAAGCCGCACCATGTCGAAACCGGCGGCATTTCCATTGCCTGCGCCGAAATCCGTTTCGTCCGTGCCTGTCGTGGCAAGCCGTTCGGCAAACAGCGCCGCGATCAGGCCGGCATCGCGCAGCGGCGCCGCCGTGCCGACGCTGAAACGGGCAACAGTGCCATCGCTGGCGAAAAGCACGAGCTGCAAGGCCCGCGCGCCCTCGCCGCGGCGCGTCAGGGCCGGCTGCAGCGCCGCCGCCAGCGAGCGCACCGTCGCACCGATGGAATCCATGTCGGCGACCGGCTCGGCAAAACGCCGCTCGGCGCTCAGCGCCGGCGCCGGCAGGCGCGGCGATATCGGTTCGTCTTCATGGCCGAGCGCCTGGTCGAGGCGGGTCACCAGAGCGCTGCCGAAGCGTGCCACCAGCGGCGCCCGCGGCTGGCCGACAAGCTGGCCGATGCGTTTCAGGCCAAGCCGATCCAGAAGCGCCAGCGGCCCGGCTTCAAGCCGCAGCGCCGCCACCGGCAGACCGGCCAGCGCCTGCCGCTCCGCGCCCGGCGCGATCTGCTGCGTATCCCCGTGGCGGGCCCCGCCATGACGGGCAAAAGCCCAGGCCGCGCCGGGGGTCGAGGCAATGGCTGTCCTGACGGCAAAACCCCGGGCGCTGAGCCGCGCGCTCAGATCGGCGGCAAGCTGCGCTTCGCCGTCTCCGCCGTGCTTTTCATCGCGCGCGAACAGATGGGCGCAACCGGTAATGTCGAGAAAAAGGCCGTCGGGCGGGTCAAGCGCCACCAGCGGCGTATAGCGCTCGCACCATTCGGCAATGGCTTGCAGCAGCGCCGCATCGGCGCCGGGATCGTCTTCATGGACAACAAGGGCGGGCACGGCGCCGCGGGCATCGGCCAGCGCCTGGCCGAAGCGCAGGCCGCGCGCCGCCGCCGTCTCGTCAATGGCGGCAAGCTTCAGGGCGTTGTCGACCTTGCCGGCGATGGCGACCGGCGCATCGCCGAGCCGCCGGGCCGCCCGCCATGTTGGGCCCCCGGCCTCACGCTGCAGTCGGTCGGTGGGAAGATAGGGCAGCCACAGGCTGAGGATGCGCTGGCGCGCCCTTGCGCCCGGCGCCGCCGCCCGATCTTTCGAAACAGTGTTCATGAGGGTTCCACTCCACCGTAAAGGCGCCGGTGCGCCCGCCGCGGTTCTTTTCAAGCCGCAGACGCCAGGCCGTGCGGCCAATACCGCCGGCAAAATGCCCGGCCGGACCCGATGCCGCTGCAACGATGCGCCAGCGGGTCTGGGCAGCGCCCGGTTCGACCGGCGCGGCAAGCCGCACCAGCAGCCCGCAGACGCCGGCCTCGCGGGCTTTCAGCGCAAGCCGCCGCGTCGCCGCCAGATCGAACGCCTTGTCCGGCCCCCGCATGGCGGGGCGGCGCACCTGGCAGATGACGGCGGCAAGGCCGGCGCAGGAAAGCCCGGCCTCGAACGCCCACAGCGCCTCGCCGGGCCGACGCGCCGCGACCTCGACGATGCGCCCCGGATCAAGCCCCAGCGCCGCCAGACCGGGGGCATAAAGCGCGCCCGCCTCGCGGCGGCTGCCGGCCTCGCTGATCCACAAAATGTCGGGGGCCCGGTCCAGCAGCTTGCCGGGCGGCTTCATCGTGTCGCCGGTGGCCGCATCCTGTTGGGCGCAGAGCCGCGCCACAAGCGCCAGCGCAAAGCCACTGGCGGCCGGTTCGTCCCGGCTTTCCGCGGCGCGGATTTCGTGCAGCGCGGCGCGCGCCAGACCGCCGCCCAGAACGGCGTCCAGCGACGGCAGGCCAAGCGAAAAACGCTCTGCAAGGCTAGCCGCCGGCAGTACCGGACCACCCGATTGCCCCGCAACTGCATCGGAATCCTCGCCCACGCCGCCTTCGCTGGCAAAAGCGAGCCGGTCGGCTGCCGCCAGCCGGCCTTCGATACGGGCAATGTCGCGGCGCAGACGGCAAAGCACCCCCCGCGCCGTGGCGGCAGACGCCATGGCGATCTCTTTTTCGTCAAAAAGTTCTATCTTTGTTCTTATTGATTCCGGAAAAGGCGGCGGAAGTCAAGCCGCCCGCCGGTTCAGTGATGTCGCAGTTTGCTTAAGGGCGGACTTTGAGAGCAGTTGGCGTTCACGGCGGGGTTGTGCTGAGAGCAGTCCTTAAACGAAAACCAAGGATCAGCCGCGCAAGGGAATGCTTGAAAAACCAATTACGCTTCCGGGATTCTCAACGCCATTTGCGCCCAAGGCCAACTCCAGCGCGGAATATACTGCGACGTCAAATTCGGATGGGCCGATGATGACTTTGTTCACGAGTTTCGGAATTTCTGCACCCACGAATCCCTGATCTGGAATATCTTGCAGTGGAATTTTATACACAATTTGTGGAATTCCGCCTACTGTCTCAATTGATTTCTTAAGAACGGTCGATGGGTGTTGATCGGGCAGGTGAATAATTCTCCATTCCTGCTCTTCGAGGAATCCAGGGTGCTTTGAACACGTTGTGGCAAAAAGTAACATATTAAAGGTAAAACTTAATATCTGATCGCGGGGAGTGCATTTTAAAAACTCCTGTTCCCGTTCAATGCCAGCGATCACCGATTGCATTGCGTCACCAAATTCTCCTCTCGTCAAATACGAGACGGGGCTGCTGTATGCCTTCAAAACATCAGACTCGGATAGAAATGCCTCGGTATTAAGGACAAAAGCCACGCCTACCTCGCCTTTGCCAAATGCACGCCACATAGAAAGACGACCGTGAGCATCTTCGGAAATAGGATCGTGTTCAGATACGCATGTAATGAATGTGTTCGTGGAAATTGAATTCCAATGATCGTCGAATAATTTAATTGCTTCCTGCGCAACTCCATCGTGGCAATTGTTAAGTGCGTCGAAAAATCGTTGTTTTCTGCCATCATCCGTAAAGAAATCAATTAGGTTGTCATGTCCGTGCTGAACTTCCGAAAAGTCAGCCATGCACATTGAATTCCTCATCCAAATTTCGCCAGAATTTATAATTTTTATGGCGTTTGCAGCTGACGTGTAATGGACAAGTTTCCTTTCACCATCCTTGATTTTCTGTATACGCTTTACGGCGTATGGCATGAAAATGCCTGCTAACTTTTGATTGTTGATTATCGCTTGGTCAGTCATCACAAATTCACATGATCTCGAATTGAGTCCGAAAAGCTAGAAGTACAAGAAAAACGCGCTGCACTCAAAATCATTGAACTTCGGTTGAGCATCAATCGCCGCCTAGATCGCCGCGCGGCGGGACTGTCAGTTTCCGAATCCAATAGCGGACAAAGTATGCCGGGCTTGCCGGCATCCGTGTGCAGCGCAGTGCCGCCATTTGCCGAACCGGGACACGACCGCCGACCAGACCCGGCTCACCCCATCCGGGGCAAGACATATCCATTGCTTCAATTCGTGGAAACCGATTGCGACGGCTCTCAATTCAAAGGGCCAGTGCTACACCGAGATAATAAGGCCAGACCAACAAGGCCAGGACACCCTTCCAGAATGACAATTTCAGATAGCCTAAAGTGAACAACCAGCCGGCAAACCACACCAGACCAAGGCCGCTGTGCTGCTCAATCCGGATCTTGTGCTTGTCCATTTCCGTCTCCCGATGATGGAAAAATTCCCGCTCGGCGATCCGATATCTGATCGATGAATTATACCACAGACGAGCAGACCGGGTGAGTGGGTGGACATGACTGGCATCCTGGCAGGGGCGACGAGACTGCCCGTTTCCGGATCATTGGCGGACCTTGAGAGCAGCCGGCGTTCACAGGGTTGTGCCACATGCAGCCTTGGCTCGGATGGAACGCGGCGATAGGATTACGCCATGAGATCGCTGCTAATCATCGCCGTATTCTTGTCTTTCCCGCTATCCGCATCGGCACAGGATTTTGACAAAGGCATGGACGCGTTGAAGCGTCATGATTTTGAATCGGCGTTGCGTGAATGGCGGCCATTGGCGGCACGCGGTCACGCCAATGCGCAATATCAAATCGGCAATCTCCATGAATACGGCCGTGGCGTTCCGCAAAGTGATGGTGAAGCCGTCAAAAAGTACACATCCGCGGCAAAGCAGGGCCATGCCGCGGCCCAGTACAGACTGGGCATTTTGTATGACAATGGCTGGGGCGTGATCCAAAACGATTTTGCGGCGGTGCAGTGGTACGAAATGGCTGCTGAATCAGGCCACGACTACGCGCAGTTCGATCTTGCGCTGATGTATGCACATGGAACGGGCGCGCAGCAGGATTATGTTCAGGCCTATATGTGGATGAGCATGGCGATCGCTCAGGGTAACGACCACATGGTCAAGCATCGCGTAAGGATCGCCAAGGACATGACGCGGGCTCAAATTGCCCGGGCGCAGCGGCTGTCGTTGGAAAAGATGAGGACGGTTCGAGAGAACACCCAACGCCTCTGATCGTGCGCTCCGCACCGACACGCGCCCGCCGCCTCACCCCGACCGGGTCAGCAGGATCTTTGCCGCAAAGGTGCCGAAGATGCCGGCGAACAGATAGTCCAGCGTCCGCGTCACCCGCCGGCTCTTGCGCAACAGGGCGGAAAACTTGTCGGCGGTAAAGACCATGGCGCTGGTGATCGGCAGCGACACGACCATGAAATAGAGCCCCAGAAAGGCCAGCTTGCCGGCGGCGTCCGGATCACCAACGGAGACGAATTGCGGCAGGAAGGTCACGAAGAACAGCACGATCTTCGGGTTGAGCAGATTGATGCCGATGCCGGTCAGCCAGGTCTGGACCAGGGCCTGCCGG
>CALZIL010000231.1 GCA_945787495.1 uncultured Afifella sp.
TGGCAGATTTTGTTGATTTAGTCGGTCTTGATTGGCGGGAGTGGCTGTGATTCCGTTTTCCGAGTGATTTGCCGGGAGGACGGGACGATGATGGGATTACAAGCAGCTCCAGAGCGGCTTTTCTACGACTTCTGCCTGGACGATCACGTTCCCAATGATCATCTTTTGAGGCAGATCGACCGGTTTCTCGATCTCAGCGATCTTCGAGCGATGTTGAGGCCTTTCTACAGGACGATTGGCCGGCCCTCGATCGATCCGGAACTGATGATCCGCATGCTGATTGTCGGCTACTGCTTTGCCATCCGTTCCGAACGGCGGCTGTGCGAGGAGGTTCATCTGAACCTTGCCTACCGCTGGTTCTGCCGGTTGGGCCTTGACGGCAAGGTGCCGGATCATTCGACATTCTCTGTCAACCGCAACGGCCGCTTCCGCGACAGCGACATCCTGCGCCATGTCTTTGAAGCGACCGTGCGCCGGTGCATGGATGAAGGTCTGGTTGGCGGTGAGGGTTTTGCCGTTGACGCCAGCCTTATCCAGGCTGACGCCAACAAGCAGCGCTCTGTGCCTGGTGACGAATGGCGCGTTGAGGATATCCCGGCCGATGCCGTCCAGGCCGTCAAAGACTATCTCGCCACCCTGGACGATGCGGCCTTTGGTGCGGCCAGTGAGAAGAGACCCAAGTTCATCTCGCCGTCCGATCCGGCGGCGCAATGGACCGGCGCCCTGAGAGGCCCGGCCTTTTTTGCCTATGCGACCAACTATTTGATCGATACCGACAACGCCGTCATCGTCGATGTGGAAGCCACGCGCGCCATTCGGCAAGCAGAGGTCGGTGCGGCCCGCACCATGATCGAGCGGACCCGGGAGCGGTTTGGCCTCTACCCCAAGCGCCTGGCCGGCGATACCGCCTATGGCACGGCGGCCATGCTGGCCTGGCTGGTCAAGGAGAGGGGCATTGCCCCGCATATCCCGGTGTTCGATCGGGCGCGGCGTGAGGATGGCACGTTCTCGCGCAGCGATTTTAAATGGGATGGCAAGCGCAATGTCTATATTTGCCCCGCCGGCAAGACACTCCGGTCATCCGGTCGCCTGAACTATGACAACACCTACCGATATCTGGCCAGCACCTACGACTGCAGGCCTTGCCCGCTCAAACAGCGATGTTGTCCGAAGACACCTCAACGCAAGATCCCGCGCGACATCAACGAAGATGCCCGCGATGTTGCCAGGGCCATCTACGACACGCCGGCCTATGACCAATCCCGCAAAGAGCGCAAGCGGGTCGAAATGCTGTTCGCCCACCTCAAGCGCATCCTGAAGCTTGGCCGGCTGCGCTTGCGCGGCCCCTATGGCGCACGCGACGAATTCCTGCTCGCCGCCACCGCCCAGAACCTGAGAAAACTCGCCAAACTGAGACCAAAACTACCGCCAACCCTGGAGCCAGCATGAGACAAAGCCATCTCGTTCAACTCAAACAGCCGTCGTAAACAGCCCGCAACGAGCATAGGCCCAAAGCGGCAAACAAAAAATCCGCCCCTACCAGAAACGGACACCGGAAAATCGTCAACAACCGACTAAATCAACAAAATGGGCTTAACGGACATCAGAATCGAGTTTCGCGACTTCCATTTTTGACCCGAAACGGACATCGCCAAAATAGCATCAGACAAATCAATTTGCCTTATTGTTGACCGGGCAGCGTGCCCGTGATCCGCTGTCCGCTGTGATCAATGACCGAGGGGAATATCCCTGAACAACAGGCCCGGGCAGAATTGACCGGGGCGCATGATTTCCATGGGGAGGTGGAGCGATCGCTGAAGCACCGAATTTCCTGAGTCAGTTGACCGGGTCATTCGCGATGCCGGCGGCAGAGAACCCGACGGTGGCGATGGTCGAGGCGGCCTATCGCCATCACAAACTTGATTGGCGCTACATCAATTGCGAGGTCCAGCCGGCTCTTCTGGGCAGCGCCGTGCGCGGCGCCAAAGCCATGGGATGGGCCGGCTTCAACTGCTCGATCCCGCACAAGGTCGCCGTCATCGACCATCTGGACGGGCTGGGTGAATCGGCCGGGATTATGGAGGCCGTCAACACGGTCGTCCGGCGCGGCGACAAGTACATAGGCGAAAACACCGACGGCAAGGGCTTTGTTCAGGCGCTACGCGAGGCGATCGATCCGAACGGTAAATCCGTCGTTCTGTTCGGCGCCGGCGGCGCAGCGCGGGCGGTGAGCGTCGAACTTGCCCTGGCCGGGGCCAGGCATATTCTCGTCGTCAACCGTAGCAATGAACGCGGCCGCGTGCTGGCAGATCTCCTCAATGAGCGAACACCGGTCTCGGCCGTTCAGGTCGTGTGGGACAGCACATTTTCCGTACCAAAAGACGCCGATATGGTCATCAACGCCACGTCCATCGGCCTTTACCCCGATATCGACGGCCGGCTTGATCTCGACGTTGCGTCTCTGTCGCCGGACATGGTCGTCGCCGACGCCATCCCCAATCCACCCAGAACCAGACTGATCCGCGATGCCGAAGCGCGTGGTTGCCGGGCGCTCGACGGCCTGGGCATGCTGGTCAATCAGGGCGTCATCGGTATCAAATACTGGACCGGCGTCGACGTCGACGCGTCGGTGATGCGCCGCACGCTGGAGGACATCTTCTTTTCGTAATTTTTCTTAAAGCTCGTGCGCCCATGGCGGATCGGCGCCGGTGCGTGAGACGGTGACGGCGGCCGCCTTTGCGGCAAAGGACAAGATATCTTCAATCGCCGTGTCATTGAGCGAACCGAGTCTGTCCCTGGCCAGATATCCGCCCCGTTCAAGCGCTGCCAACAAACCTGCATTGAAGGTATCGCCGGCGCCGACGGAATCGACGACATCGACCGGCACTGCCGGGACATCGGCGCGGGCGTTCCGGGTCATGCCGATCGCGCCCTCCCTGCCGCGCGTCAAAACGATCAGTTTTACGCCCTGTCCCAGCCAGTCACGCGCCTGATCCTCAAAAGAGCGGCTCCCGTCAAACCATGCCAGGTCCGCATCGGACAGCTTGACGATGTCGCTCATGGCGATCATCCGCTGCAGCCGCGCCAGATGGGTCTGCCGGTCGGCGATGAAGCCTGGCCGGATATTGGGGTCGAGCGAAATGACGCGGGATCCGTGCTCGCGGCGCGTCAACGCCTCATAGGCCGAACCGCAGGGCTCGGCGATCAGGCTGATGGCGCCAAAATGCAGGGTAGTGACGGCGGCGCCCAGCTCCGGCAGATCGCTCTCGGAAAACATCCGCCCGGCCGAGTTTTCGTCAAAAAAGGCATAGTCCGCCTCACCGTCGGTGAGTTTTACAAAGGCCAGGGTCGTCGGCCGGTTCGAACGGACGCAAAGCGAACTGTCGACGTCCGAAGCTTCAAGGCTGGCGATCAGCTGTTCACCGAACATGTCGGTTGAAATGCCCGACAGGAATCCGGCCTCGGTGCCGAGACGGCCAAGGGCGATCGCCGTATTGAACACCGATCCGCCCCGATGCGGCGCAAAGCCGGTGCCGCCGGTGACAAGATCGCGCGGCAGCATGTCGATCAAGGCTTCTCCGCAGCACAGAATCATCTCGCGCCCTTCAGCAAAATATCGCTGTCGGGAGCGAAATTCGCCAGCAATGGCAGGCTTGCAGCGCCGACCGCGCGAGCATTGCCACCAAGCGTGCCTTCGGCAAGCTCGACCGGCGACAGGCCCTGCCTGTCCAGCCGCTTCATCGCCTCGCCGGTTCGCGAAACGATACGATGCCTGACGGTTGCCGGGAACGCGCCGTCGATGAGCACCGCGCTGAAGTCGATCACGGAGATTGCCGACACTATGGCACAGGCAATCGCCGGAGAGACGTCATTGATCCAGTCGTCCAGGATGGTTCCCAGGTCGCCCCAGTCGTCCGGTGAACGCCATATGACGGACGAGTCGCGGCCGGCGGCAAGCAGACGCTTTTCCAGGGAATAATTCGATGCTGCCGTAATCAGCTGCCGGGTGCCTGTCGCACCGTTGCCGGCCGGGACAGGCATCGATCCGACTGCCCCGGCATTGCCGGTCGGGCCGGCAAAAAGATTGCCGCCGATAACGACGCCGCCGCCAATGAAGGAGCCGATATAGAGATAAAGGAAATCCTGATATTGCGACGGATTGCCGAAAAACAGTTCCGCCGCGCAGGCCGCCGTGGCATCATTGTAAAGCTCGGCCTTCAGACCCGTCAGGCGCTCTATTTGCTGACGGGTATCGAAGCTTCGCCATTGATCCATGACCTGGCTTGGCGCACCGACTTCGCTGGCCCAGCTCCACAGTTCAAAGGGCGTGGCAATGCCGATGCCGGAAAGACGCGTTTTCTGCGCCTGTGAAAGGGACTCGGTCATCGACGCGATGCCGTCCCGCACGAAGGTCTTCAGACCGTCCGGTGTCGGATAGGCAAATGTCTCGTGAATGGATCGTTTCACAGTGCCAACGAAATCCATGAGAACCAGATCGCTCGAGCGCCGTCCGATTTTCAGTCCAAACGCATAGGCGCCATTGGGATTGAGCGAAATCGGCACGCGCGGCTGCCCGACCTGGCCGCGCAGCGGCTTTTCCTTGCGCACCAGCCCATCGGCTTCCAATTGCTTCAAGATGACCGAGATCGTCTGGGCAGTCAGGCCCGTCTGCCGGGCAATTTCCGATTTCGGCAGGCTGCCCTGCTGGCGGATCAGCGATAAGGCCAGGCGCTCATTGTAAAGGCGCATGCCGACCTGATTGGAGCCGCGGTGGCGGTCCTGCACGCGTACGGGATCATCGCCCAGTTCCGGGCTTGATGCCGGCCCGTCAGCATCTCCGGATTCAGCGGAATTGGCGTCGGATTGCGTCATGTCCCGTTCGGATTCTTGCCCGTTTTCATCGCTAAATGATGGGCTAGGCGTCGGTTACAGTCAATTATTAAATCAAATGGATTTATTTATTGACAGACTTTCGACACCTGTGGTTACATTTGATCGGTCGGTTGACAGGCAATGCCGCCGCCGGAGTTGCGGACAGGGTCTGGAATCGTCAAGCCATTCCAGTTCAGGGAGGAAACAATGAAGCTGAAATCCATACATGCAATTACCGCTGCCGCTTTTGCGACAGTCGCCGCGCTGACCGCCAGCTCAGCTGTCGCCCAGACCGGAGCGTGCCTCATCACGAAAACCGAGATCAATCCGTTCTTCGTCAAGATGAAGGAAGGCGCCGCAGCCAAGGCCAAGGAGCTTGGCATGACTTTCCTGTCGTTCGCGGGCAAAGTGGAGGGCGATCACGAAGGGCAGGTCCAGGCTGTCGAGACATGTATTGCCTCCGGAGCGAAAGGCATACTGATCACGGCGTCGGATACGAAGGCGATCGGACCGGTTCTGAAGCAGGCACGCGATGCCGGTCTTCTGGTCATCGCGCTCGATACGCCGCTTGATCCGATCGACGCCGCGGACGCCACGTTCGCGACTGACAACTTCAAGGCCGGCGAACTTATCGGCGCCTGGGCCAAAGCGCAGTTGGGTGACAAGGCCGCGGACGCGAAGATTGCATTCCTGAATATCGCGGACTTCCAGCCGACCGTCGGCGTTTTGCGCAATCAGGGCTTCATGACTGGCTTTGGCATCGACACCAAGGACATCAACAAATGGGGCGACGAAGACGATCCGCGCATTGCCGGGCAGGACGTGACATTGGGGAATGAAGAAGGCGGCCGTACCGCGATGGAAAATCTTCTTCAAAAGGAACCGGGCATCAATCTCATATATACGATCAACGAACCGGCGGCCGCCGGCGCTTACGAAGCGCTGAAGGCTGTGGGCCGCGAGAAAGATGTCCTGATCACTTCGGTCGATGGCGGCTGCCCGGGCGTCCAGGACATAAAGGGCGGTGTGATCGGTGCGACTTCGCAGCAATATCCGCTTCTGATGGCCTCGCTGGGTATGGAAGCAATCAAGACCTGGGCGGACACCGGAAAGAAACCGGATCCGACACCCGGTCTCGATTTTTATCACACGGGTGTCGCTCTGATTACCGACGATCCGGTTGACGGTGTTGAATCGATTGATACCGACCAGGGGCTGGCCAAGTGCTGGGGTTGAGTTAATCGGCTTGGTACCGAATACTTGAAAATTGCAGGGCGGCTTCGGTCGCCCTGTTTGCGGCAGGGGAGAAAAAGAATATGAGCGACATGCCCGGCGCTTCGCAGGTTTCGCAGCCTATCGATGCCGCCGTTCGTGAAGGCGACCAGAGCGTCGCTTCGTTCGAATCCCCGCAAAAGACGATCCTGCAAAGAGCCCAGCATTTTCTTCACGGCAATCCGG
>CALZIL010000232.1 GCA_945787495.1 uncultured Afifella sp.
GGCGGCTCGTCGGGCGGCTCGGCGGCCGCCGTGGCGGCGCGCGTCGCCCTTGGCGCGACCGGCACCGATACCGGTGGCTCGATCCGCCAGCCCGCCGCGTTCTGCGGCATCGTCGGCATGAAGCCGACCTACGGGCGCTGTTCGCGCTGGGGCGTGGTCGCCTTTGCCTCGTCGCTCGACCAGGCCGGACCGATGACGCGCAGCGTGCGCGACGCCGCCGTCATGCTGCAGGCCATGGCCAGCTACGACCCCAAGGACTCGACTTCGGTCGACCGTCCGGTGCCGGTCTACGAGGCGGCGATGAGCGGCGACATTCGCGGCCTCAAGGTCGGCATTCCCGCGGAATACCGGCTCGACGGAACGCCGCCGGAAATCGAGGCCTTGTGGCAGCAGGGCATCGAGTGGCTGAAGGCCGAAGGCGCCGAGCCGGTCGAGATTTCCCTGCCGCACACCAAGTACGCCTTGCCGGCCTACTACATCGTCGCGCCGGCCGAAGCCTCGTCCAATCTCGCCCGCTATGACGGTGTGCGCTACGGCCTTCGCGTTCCGGGCGACGACATTATCGACATGTATGAAAACACCCGCGCCGCCGGCTTCGGCAAGGAGGTCAAGCGCCGCGTGCTGATCGGCACCTATGTGCTCTCCGCCGGCTATTACGACGCCTATTATCTGCGCGCCCAAAAAGTCCGCACGCTGATCAAGAAGGACTTCGAGGACGCGTTCAGTGCCGGCATCGACGCCATCCTCACACCGGCGACGCCGTCGGCGGCCTTCGGCATCGCCGAAATGGCCACCGCCTCGCCGGTGGAAATGTATCTCAACGACATTTTCACGGTGACGGTGAACATGGCCGGTCTGCCCGGCATCGCCATTCCCGCCGGCCTCGACAATGCCGGCCTGCCGCTCGCCCTGCAACTCATCGGCCGGCCCTTCGACGAGGAAATGCTGTTCAGGACCGGTCAGGTGATCGAAGACGCCGCCGGCCGGTTCGTGCCGGAGAGGTGGTGGTGAGCAGCCTTGCATCGGCGCTTGAGGCGTTGGCGGAAGACGACTGGGACGGCGCGCACCGCATTGTCCAGGACGATCCGTCGCCGGAGGCGGCGTGGATTCACGCCCATCTGCACCGCATCGAGGGCGACGAGATGAACGCCCGCTACTGGTACCGCCGCGCCGGCAGGCCGTTCCCGGCTGTTGATCTCGACACCGAGCGCGCCGAAATCACCGCCGCGCTTCAATAGGCAGCAACCGCTTAACGTTTGTTCGACCGCTGCCTGATTTCCGTCAGCCCTCTCACGCCTCGGTGGTCTCCGCCTCGCTTTCCACCGTCCCGGTGCGCGCCAGCAGGCGCCCGAACATTGCCGCCGACAGGGCGCCAAGGCCGAGGAACAGGATGACGAGATTGATCATCCAGCCGATCACCGGGATAAAGTTGAGGATCGCAACGGCGATCAGACCGATGACGACCACGATAATCCGCGCGGCCAGCGTGTCGGGTAGCTCACGGAACGCCGTGATCACCCGGAACGCCAGCGCATAAACGCCGAGCAGATATCCGAGGATCCAGACGACAACAATGGCCAGCAGCACGACCGGGACCAGTGGAATGCCGACAAGCGTTATCGCACTGACCGGCACCAGCCCGATCAGCATGGCCAATCCGAGGAAACCGAACAGGATGGCGATCCATGGCCGGCGCATCGTTGCCGCCCGCAGCCGTTCAACGCGGTCCGGCGCGAAGGCCAGGCACAGCGCCGCGACAATCACCAGGAAGGCCAGCACCATGACCGATCCGAAGAAGATGCCCCAGGCCGACGGGAAGCGGCGTTCCATGGCCTTCGCAGCGTCAGGCAGTTTGAGCGTCTTGTATTGCACCCTCTCGGCGGCAATGACCGATGCCGGAATGTCGATTTGCTCCGGTGTCCGATAGGTCAGCGTTCCGGCGATCGTCGCGCCGTCGCCAAATTCGAGTCCCGCGCCGCTGAAGTCCACGTCACCTGTGACCGTGCCATTGAGAGTGAGCGTTTGGGCAGCAGCAATCAGGCTTCCCGCCAAAGTCGGCTCAAACGTGATCGTCCGTGCCGCCAGCCGGGCATTGCCGGCAATATCGGCATTGTCGTCGATCTTGATCTTGAACCCGGCCGCCGTCAGGTCGCCGCCGACATCGGCGTCCACCTCGACGGAAAATCCGGCCGCATAAAGATCGCCGCCAACAGGGCCGGAAACCTCCACATTAAATCCGGACAGATGCGCGTCCTCAGCAATCGCCGCATCGGCCTCGACGGAAAAACCGCTGAGAAACGCGTCGCGATTGGCCGGCGTGTCGAGCGACGCATCGCCGCCGGCGACGAAGGTGTCGCCGCCCAGAACCGCCCGTTCGACCTCTTCGGCGGCTGCAAAACCGCCGGCGAGAGCGAAAATGATCAAAAATGCCGAAAGCCTCCGCATAATCGCCTCCGTGATGATTGGAAGCCGGGAGGGCGGGAAAATTGCCGCAATGGCCCGCGTGGCCTCGGCCCGGCTTGATTTTCACATTATCGGCCGACCGCGCCCGTCAGTCGTTGATTTGCGTCAAGATCGGAAAATTTGAACGCGGCAGCGCCGTATCGCCGTATCGCCGTACCTCGCCCTTAACCTTTCATTCACCATAACCAAAGGTTACCGCCACTCTGTTCCGCGCCTTAACCATTCCGTAGACCCGCGCGCTCACACTGCGTAATTAGCGGGCTAACGCCTGCATGGGATACGAACGAGTGGGGTTGAGTGATGTTTGAGACAGTCATCCAGGCAATGCGGCAGGCCGCCGCCTTGGCCGCGATTGGCGGACTTGTCGCCGGCACGATGCTGGGCGGCGCCGATCTGGCCGGTGCGGCGGACCTGCCGGGAACCACCGATGGCCGGCAGGCGACGAATATTTGCGGCCAAAATGTCGACGATGTTGTGCTGTTTGATGCAAGAGGCCGGCCGACCATCCCGGCGCGCACGCCGTTCTTTTATTGCGTGACCGGCGAGACGCTGCTGCCGGGTCAGATTCCGCCGCCGCCGGAATATTGCTGCAGATAACATTGCAGCCACGAATTTTGCTGCCGTAAAGCGTACCGCGCCGTCCGATGGCGCGGTTCTGAACCGGGCAAAATGTCCGATCTCCAGTCGGGCCGGGTCGGGCATCGCCCGGCCCATTTTTCGTACGCCGGTTTCCTCTGAATTGAACTCTTGCCGGCGGGAAACGCTTGACCGCGCCCGTCCGCCATTGGCAGAACGCGCCTGACACATCCTGCCAGGATCGCGCCATGCCGATTGCCGAGACCCGCAATACCAACCCGAAGAACCTGATTTCCGGCGCCACCGGCGACTGGGAGGTCATTATCGGCCTGGAAGTCCACGCCCAGGTTCTGTCCGCCTCCAAGCTGTTTTCCGGCGCTTCGACGGAGTTTGGCGGCGAACCGAACGACCATGTCAGCCTGGTCGACGCGGCCATGCCGGGCATGCTGCCGGTGATCAACGAGGAATGCGTCAAGCAGGCGGTGCGCACCGGGCTTGGGCTGAAGGCGAAAATCAACCATCGCTCGGTCTTTGCCCGCAAGAACTACTTTTATCCGGACTTGCCGCAGGGCTACCAGATTTCCCAGTTCGATCAGCCGATCATCGGCGAGGGCGAGATCATCGTCGAGGTCGGACCGGACAGACAAGGCGAATTCGAGGAGATCCGCGTCGGCGTGGAGCGCCTGCATCTGGAACAGGACGCCGGCAAGTCGCTGCACGACCAGCATCCGACCATGAGCTATGTCGATCTCAACCGCTCCGGCGTCGCGCTGATGGAGATCGTCTCCAAGCCCGATATGCGTTCATCAGAAGAAGCCAAGGCCTATATCAACAAGGTGCGCACCATATTGCGCTATCTCGGCACCTCCGATGCCGACATGGAAAAGGGCAATCTGCGCGCCGACGTCAATGTCTCCGTGCGCCGGCCCGGCGAGCCGTTTGGCATCCGCAGCGAGATCAAGAACGTCAATTCCCTGCGCTTTGCCGGCCAGGCGATCGACTATGAGGCGCGCCGCCAGATCGGTGTCCTGGAGGACGGCGGGGTGGTCGACCAGGAAACCCGGCTGTTCGATCCGGCCAAGGGCGAGACCCGCTCCATGCGCTCCAAGGAAGAAGCGCATGATTACCGCTATTTCCCCGACCCGGATCTTCTGCCACTGGAATTCGACGACGCCTTTGTCGAGGCGCTGAAGGCCGACCTGCCGGAACTGCCGGACGAGAAGCGTGAACGGTTCCAGAGCGACTTCGGCCTGTCGGCCTATGACACTGATATTCTTGTTTCTGACCGCGCCATTGCCGATTATTTCGAGGCGGTGGCTGACGGCCGCGACGCCAAACAGGCCGCCAACTGGGTCATCAACGATCTGCTGGGTCATCTCAAAAAGGCCGGCGAAACGATTGAAACGACTCCGGTTTCCGCCGCTCAGCTCGGCGCGCTTCTCGACCTGCAGAGCGAAGACGTCATTTCCGGCAAGATCGCCAAGGATGTCTTTGAGATCATGTTCTCAGAAGGCGGTGACCCGCGGGACATCGTCGAAGCGCGCGGCCTGACGCAGGTCACCGACACCGGCGCGATTGAAAAGCTCGTCGACGAAGTCATCGCCGCCAATGCCGACAAGGTGGCGCAGGTCGCCGAAAAGCCGTCAATGATCGGCTGGTTCGTCGGTCAGGTGATGAAGGCGAGCCAGGGCAAGGCCAATCCGCAGGCGGTCAACAAGCTTTTAAAAGACAAACTGGGGCTGGATTGACGTGAGCGAGGACGAAAAACCTGCCGCGCTGGGCCATCCGGCAACCATTCCCGCTTCGCCGGAAGAGGCGAGGCTGGATGTCGTGCCCAACCCGCATCGGAATTCACCTCCATTTGTCCGGTCACCGGCCAGCCGGATTTCGGCCATCTGGTGATTGATTACGTGCCGAAAAAGCTGCTGGTGGAGTCCAAATCCCTGAAACTGTTTTTGACCAGTTTCCGCAATCACGGCGCCTTTCACGAGGATTGCACCGTCACGATCGGCAAGCGGATCTTAGAGGTAACCGAGGCCGTCTGGCTCAGGATCGGCGGCTACTGGTATCCGCGCGGCGGCATTCCGATCGATGTCTTCTGGCAAAGCGGCGCGCCGCCGGACGGGCTGTGGCTGCCCGATCAGGGTGTTGCACCCTATCGCGGCCGGGGATAAGACGCTGGCCGGCTTTTACCGGCAGGATGAAAGCCGGCAAATATTCCAAGGCAATTTTTCTGGAAAGACGCTGATGCTGACAAAACGTCAGAAAGTTGAGGGTTCCCTGTTCCTGGCCGGTTTCATCGCCTGTGTGCCGGCGGCGAACTGGATGATCGGTAACCTCGGCACCGTTTGTCCACCGGGCGAACCCTGCCTCATTCCCGTCGCGCCAGGCGTCATGGCGCCGAGCGGTGTGGTGATGATCGGGCTGGCGCTGGTTCTCAGAGACCTTGTGCAGCGCCGGCTTGGCGTCAATTTCGCCGTTATCGGCATTCTCATCGGCGCGGCGAT
>CALZIL010000233.1 GCA_945787495.1 uncultured Afifella sp.
ATCGTTGTCGCAGCGCAGCCAATGCGGTTTGGCCGTCTCGTTGAGCCCGGTAATCTAAAAGTTATTGATTGGCCGAACGTCACGCTTCCCGAAGGTTCCTTCCGCACCATTGAGGAAATTATCGGCACAAGCGGTGACCCGCGCTACGTGATGTCCGCCATTGAGAGAGAAGAACCAATACTGACGTCCAAGATCACCGGCCCGGGTCAGCGCGCAACCCTGTCGTCGGCACTTTCGGCCGGAATGAAGGCGGTTGCGATCCGGGTGAACGACGTTCTCGGCGTTGCCGGTTTCGTGCTTCCAGGTGATCGCGTGGACATTATGTTGACGCGACAATCCAGACAACAAGGACCTTACACTGACGTCTTGTTGCAAGGCGTAAAGGTTCTGGCGGTGGCTCAAAACGCCGATGATCGCTCCGACAAGCCCTCCGTCGTAAGGACTGTTACTTTTGAAGTGTCGATAGTTGAGGCGCAAAAGCTGACGCTGGCCGCTACCGTCGGCACATTGTCGCTGGCCCTTCGCAACATAGCATCCGCCGATGTGGAGGACATACAGCCAATCAATATAACCGATCTGGGTGGCGGGCCGACGGCGCAGGCATTGCAGCAGGAAAAGATGCGCACAGAGAGCGAGGAACGCCTGGCGAGGCTTGAGCAGCTGGTGCGCAATGTCGATGAAAATGTCAACGAGCGTTTCGAAAAGGTGCGATCCGAGCTCGCCAATCCCACTCAGGCGCCAAAACCGGTGCAAAACGCTACTGGGTTGTTTACCGGTGTCGGAGTTTACAGGAATGCCAACCGCGCCGAGTACAAAGTTAAAAGGTTAGCCGAATAGAGCGCATTTTCAGAAATTGGGAACCGGCTTTTTGGGTATAAAGCCGGTGAATATCAGGTTTGAGAGCGCTGTTCGTGATACCGTGGTCACGAAAAGCGCTTTTGGGTTTGGAGAGCAGATTGCGCTGAACTGACAAATTGGCAACAGTGCATTCAAAATAGGGCAAGATTCGGAATTTTGGGGTCTCAAGCTATCGTTAAATATGCTGATATAGGTTAGATACCAGGCTGGAGCTAAGGCATTCCGGCAGTTGCGGGTTATGGGGTATTTGATTATGGGTGGCTCAGGGGTTTTGAGTAGACGGGTTTGGAACCGATACACGATTTTGCCTGCATTGCTCTTTTTAGTCGTGCTGGCCGTCGGGTTGACTGCACCGACGTTTGCTCAGGAGCTCCGCATTTCGCTCGGCGGTGGAACCTTCACAAAAGCCGCGTTACGCCCAGGGACAACGGTCACTGCGGTAACAAACATTGAATTTGCAGACATCGTCGTCGGCAACCCCGAGATCGCCGACGTCGTGCCGCTCTCCTCCCGTTCGCTTTATATCCAAGGCAAGCGAAACGGTTTTACCAACCTTGCAATCTATGACGCTGAAAGAAGCCTGCTCGGTATTGTCGAAGTGCGCGTACAACAGGATTCTCGGGATGTGGAATCGGCCATCCGCGCCGTTGTGCCGGGCTCCAAAATCCGGGTTTCCAATGTCGGCAACCGCATCCGGTTAAGTGGTACGGTCAAAAATGCTGTCGACCAACAGAAGGTGATTACGGCCGCGCAACAGTTTTCCGCCGAGCCGGTGATCAACGCACTTGGCGTCAGCGGCACACAACAGGTTTCACTTGAAGTTCGCGTGCTTGAGGCTGCGCGCAGTGTCGGCGAAGACCTTGGCGTGAATATAAGGGCTGAGGGAGGCACGTCCCTGCTTGGCACTGGTTCGCGCTTAGCCGTAAACGCCCAAGGCGGTGTCGCAGAAACCTTTCTCGCAGATGGCGGCACATCAGGGACCAATCAGCAAGGCGTACCTTTCGGCACACTTGTCGCCAATGTTCTTAGAACTGGCGGCGTGAGTATCGACGTCATCATTGATGCTCTTGAGAAGAAAGGGCTGGCTCGCCGGCTGGCGCAGCCGAATTTGACGACCATTAGCGGTGAGACAGCAAATTTCCATGCGGGTGGTGAAGTTCCAATCACCTCGGCGATTTCCAGTGCTGGCGGCGTCGCGACATCGACTGAATACCGGCCCTACGGTGTGGTGCTGGGTTTCGTGCCGACTGTGCTCGACAACGATAAAATCAATCTTCGGATTCGCTCGGAAGTCAGCGAGGTAGACTTATCGTTCGCTGCTTCTACCAATCCTGCCTTTTTGTCGCGCACGGCGGAAACCGTCCTTGAATTGCGTGACGGCCAAAGTTTTGCCATGGCCGGCCTGTTGCAGATGTCCAACGAAAGCAATATTGAACAGGTTCCCTGGCTCGGTCAGGTGCCGGTTCTCGGTGCCCTGTTCCGGTCAACCAGCTATCGCAAGAGAGAGACCGACCTCGTCATCGTCGTCACGCCGCGGCTGGTGCGTCCGGCAAGGCCCGGCGAGGATCTTCATTCGCCGCTTGATCAGACGCTGCCTGCTAATGATTTCCAGCTCTTTGCGTTGGGGCTTATGGAAGTTGACAAGAACATGATCCGCCAGTTCCGAACGGGCGAAGGTATCGTCGGTCCCTACGGACACAGGATGGATCTGGAATTTGGGGATGGATATGCGGTCAAGAAATAGTCTCTTTGTCATCTTGGCGGGATCGTCGCTTCTAACTGGCTGTGCCGATTACCTGAATAATCGGGATTCGGTTACGCTGGGGCTCGGGAATGCGACACAGGCCAATCTCGGCATCCACACGGTCAATCCATTCCCGGCGTCTGCCAACGACACGCACATCCATGTCGATCCCCAAAAGGTTCAGGACGCTTATGGGCGCTATATCGTGCCTGGAGACGATGATGTCGTGGTGGCCAAGCCGGCGACAGGTGCCGCATTGCTGGACGCGCAGGAGTAAGCGCCGGGGCGCAGGCAAGCGACAGCTAACCATATTGGTAAAGAAAAACTTAACAACGCAATGATGCGCGTGATATATTATTTTTTTGCGGCAACGAGGGCGACACGAAGTTTGAGTTCAGAAAGGTGCTATAAACAATGTACGAAAGCAAGTTGGCTGGGGGCATTGATGGGCGCCGAAAAAGAGCGCTCAGTTGCTTTTTGCACGAAACCGATGGCTTTGCCATAAGCCTTACAATCATTTCGCTGCCATTTTTTCTTGCCATCGCCGCCTGGGTGATCGACGCTTCGCGTGTCGGCAATCTACATACCGATCTTCAAAATGCTGTGGATGCGATGGCGCTGGCCGGAGCGCGGGAGCTGGATGGCCGCGATGATGCCATTCCCAGAGCACAGCTTGCCATAGCGGAATTGGGCTCTGACGACGCGTTTTCTAACGACGCGTTTTTTGCCGGGGGCAGCGACGGCTTACCCTTGGGTTCGCGAATCGATATGATTTACGATCCTGCCGATGCGGCGGCGAGCGCTGTTGTGGTCAGGTTCCTCAAGTCGTTGCCGGCATCAGACGACGATCCGATCGATCTTGCCGTGCATGAAGTCAGCGGGACCGTGGCAGAGCAATCGAACGAGGCACTCTACGCCCATGTCGTGGCAAAGGATCAGAGTGTGCAGACCATTTTCCCGCTTGGTTTTGCTGGCCGTCAGACTGTCGCAGTCAATACGGAAGCCGTGGCCACCTATACAGCAGCTGCCTGCGACGTCACCCCGATCTATGTCTGCAATCCATTTGAAGATCCCGGCGGGGGTTCACCAACTCCGGCAACGGATATCCATGCAAACTTTGCCGCCGGCAATCTCTATGCCCGCCAGATGATCTTAAGATTCGACGCCAGTAATCCGCCCGGACCAGGCAATTTTGGCTTCCTTCGTACCTTCGGCAATGGCGCAAATGTTTTAGCCCATGCGCTGGCTACGGGTGCTCCCGGAGTATGCTTTGAGGAGGACGGTCTCGATACTGAACCGGGCCAGAATGTTGGCCCGGTAAAAAATGGGCTTAATACCCGTATGGGCCTCTACGGAGGATCGTTCGGACAATACGATAACAATCCGGCATACCGTCCGGATATGAATGTGCGCAAAGGACAGAAACAACCGGTCAATGGCGCAGACTGCTCAAATTATGAGCCAGAAGAAAATCACCTTCTTGCCATGGCTTTTCCTGAGGGCATTGATGAACCTATTGATATCGGCGGCGGCTCGATTTCAGCGACTCCGGCGAATTGGGATTTGGATTTGTATTGGGACATCACGCACGGTGGCCATACGCAGGCAGAAATGATGGGTGAAGATCCGGAAACTTACCCGCTTGGTTCGAATTTAACTTTTGTTCCGGCACCCAATATCGCCACGCCGAGTTGGCCGGCCGCAGGCGTACCCCCCATTCCCTCACGCTACGACGTGTACCTGCACGAGTTACAGAATGCTATTCCTCCTAATCCTCCCCCTCTTGTCATGGAAACTGCGCCGAATGGCGAGAATGGCGCACCGATCTGTCAGGGGATTAACGCTGCTCCCGATTTGGAAGATCGAAGGGTCGTTTTCGCCGCTGTCGTTAATTGCATAGATCAACAGGAAGAATTGCAGGGCGCAGCGACTGATATTGAAGCCGTAGCATTCGCGCGTATGTTCATGACGAGACCCGTCGAAACCAACGGTAACGAGAGGAGTATTTTCCTCGAAATGATCGATCTTACGGGCAGTGGCGGGCTGGGCACCGTCGAGGAGTTGCTGCGCGAAGAGGCCGAGTTGGTGCGATGATTGGCCATATGCCGCAAATACGCAAAGCTGCGGCTGATTTTTTCGCCGAACAGGACGGTGTTGCGATGACTGAGGCGATCGTTGTCGTCCCCTTCCTCACCTTATTTGCCGTCGGCGTTCTTGAGT
>CALZIL010000234.1 GCA_945787495.1 uncultured Afifella sp.
CTGTCGGTCGGCATAAGGCCGTGTTCGGGGGCGCTGATCGTGCTGGTCTTCGCGCTGGCGCAGGGGCTGTTCTGGGCCGGCGTCGCCTCGACATTCCTGATGGGCCTGGGCACCGCCATTACCATTGCCGTGCTGGCAACGCTGGCGGTCAGCGCCAAGGGTCTAGCCGGGCGGCTGGCCGGCGGCGAGACCCGCCGCGCCGGACAGATCGTGCTTGGCCTTGAAGTTCTCGGCGCCCTGGCGATCACCGGCTTAGGCCTGGTGCTTCTGGGTGGCGCGCTTTACGGCTGAGCGGTCCCGTCGCGGACGCGGTTCTGCAGTTCGATCGGCTCGCCATGCGGGGTCTCCGCCGCCGCCTGGCGCCAGGCCGACCGCAGGGTGGCCAGTTCGGAGGGGTCAGCGACGGCCTTGACCGCAAGCAGGGTTTCCAGGGCGTTCAGCCAACACAGCCAGTAGCTTTCCGGGTCGCTGTCGTGCTGGCCGTTTTTAATGGCAGTGCCGAGCGCCTCGGCCCATTGCGGCCAGGTGAAGACATCGCGCTCGTAAAGCGCCAGCGTGAATGCGAAGGCGCGCGCCGCCCAGGGCGCCGGAAAGACCGGGCCGTCATCGTCGCGCGGAATGGAGCGAATATGGGCGAGCGCGATTCTGGCTGACTCAGGCCGTCTCAAGATAGGGCTCCCACAGATCGAGGTGGATTTCGTCGCCAGCGCGGCCTTGCGGCCCCCACACATCCGGCGCGGCAAAGGACACGGAATAAAGCCAGCGCGGGTCCTCCTCGTCGCTGCCGCAATGGGCGTCGGGAAAGACATGGCAGCCACGGATGGCGGCAACCGTGCCGGCGCGGCCGCGGACATAGCGCGGCAGGCGGGTGTGGCCATGCGGATTCATGACGCGGGCGCGAACTGAATCGCCGTTCTTGAAGTGGGCCGGCGCGGCGGCCGGCCGTTCATAGGAGCCGTCCGCCATCAGCTTTTCAACGAGACCCTCGGCCGGCACGATAGGAAGTGACGCCGGCGGCGATAAACTCTTGCCGGCCACAATCTCCGCTTCACTGACCAGCCCATGTTCGACAAGCAGGCGCTTCAAGCCGGTGAACCAGATCTGGTAATAACTCGAGGCTAGGTATTCCGCGGGCGGGGTGCGTTCGCGGGCATGGCGCGAGGTGTCGATGTGCCAGACGCCGGTATAGCCCATCGCCATGACCAGCGCGAAAGCTCTCTTCTCCCAGTCGGCGTGATAGACCGGTTCATTGTCTTCGGCGATCACCGGGCCGAAGCCGTGGGCGCCGCCGAGATCATGCGGGCCGTTCATTTTGCCGCCTCTGCCGGCGAAAGCGCCAGGCCGGTGCCGATCATGGCATTGCGGGTGACGAGTTCGGCGAGTTGTTCCTCGCTCCAGCCTTCCGTGCCGGCGGGGCGCATGGGAACGACAAGATAACGCACTTCGGCGGTGGAATCCCAGACGCGGATCGCCGTTGTCTCCGGCAGGCTCACGCCGAAATCGGCGAGTACGCCGCGCGGATCGGCGACGGCGCGGGCGCGGTAGGGCGGCGCCTTGTACCAGACCGGCGGCAGGCCGAGCACCGCCCACGGATAACAGGAGCACAGCGTGCAAACGACCATGTTGTGGGTGTCGGGCGTATTTTCCACGGCGACCATGTGCTCGCTCTGCCGGCCGGTAAAGCCGAACGTGGCGATTGCCGCAGCGGCATCGTCGAGGAGCCATTTGCGGTAATCGGCATCGGCCCAGGCCCTGGCGACGACGCGGGCGCCGTTGCGCGGCCCGATCTTCGTCTCATAGGTATCGATAAAGACATCAAGGGCGGCCGGATCGACATAGCCCTTTTCCGTCAGCAGCGTTTCCAGCGCGCGGACGCGGATCTCCATGTCGGAGAGGTGGGAATGGTCGTGGTCATGGTCGGCCATATCCGGCTCCTATTCCGCCGCCGCCGGCAGAGGGGAATCGCCAGCGCGCCGGGCCATGGTCTCGGCGGCGGCATTGCGGAATGCGGTAAAGATCGCCCGTGACGGCGGATCGGATCCGGCCCAGTATTCAGGATGCCACTGGACGCCGAGCGCGAAGGCGCCCGCATCGGCGACCCGGACGGCCTCGACCGTGCCGTCATCGGCCAGAGCTTCGACGATCAGGCCCGGCGCCAGGTCGCGGACCGCCTGGCGATGCAGCGAATTCACCGCGACCCGCTCCGTCTTGAGGATCGCTGCCAGAGTGCTGCCCGGTTCAAGGTCGACCTCGTGGGCCAGGCCAAAGCGAACATCGTGGTCATCGGAAACCGGCGGTCGGTGGTCGGCGCGATCTTCAAGCTCGTGGATTTCCGTATCCAGCGTGCCGCCAAGCGCAACATTGAGTTCCTGGAAGCCGCGGCAGATCGCCAGCAGCGGCACAGACGCCTTGATCGTCTTGCGGATCAGATCGAGGGTCGTGGCGTCGCGGTCGTGGTCGTAGGGCTCGTGGCCGGTCGTCGGCTCGTCGCCATAATGGCCGGGATGAACATTGCTGCGCGCGCCTGTCGTCAGCACGCCGTCGACGCGGCCGAGAACGGAATCAAGGTCGATATCGCCGGCAAGACTGGGCAGGATGAGCGGCGTTGCGCCAACGCCCGCCAGCGCTTTGAGATAGATATCGATAGCCGCGTGCAAGGTATATTGATCGACCTCGCGAACGTCGGCGGTGACAAGAATGACGGGATTCATGATGTCGTTTGTCTGTCCATGACCTATACAGTGATTGGCTAACATGGCAGTTTTCGCAGCCAGTTTGAATAGGGTTTGCGAGGCATCCGCGGCCTCATCACCCTATGGCCTGATCACAAAGGGCGGTGACCCATGCGACAGGTGATCCGTTTCATTGATGCGGTGAACTACCGGATCGGCCGCACGGTGATGTGGCTGGCGATCGTCATCGCGCTCATCCAGTTCGCCACCGTCATTTTGCGCTACGTCTTCGCCGTCGGCTTCATCCCGGTGCAGGAATCGATCTGGTACCTCAATGCCGTGCTGTTCATGACCGGCGCCGGCTTTGCCCTTTGTGCCGACGCGCATGTCCGTGTCGATATCGTCTACCGGCAGGCAAGGCCGCGGACCAAAGCTCTGGTCGATCTCTTCGGCGGGCTGTTTTTGCTGCTGCCGGTATGCATCGCCATGGCCTGGCTGTCGTTCGGTTATGTTCTGAGTTCCTGGCGGGTCCTGGAAAAATCCACCGAAGTCAGCGGCCTGCCGCTGATCTTTGCCCTGAAGACCTTCATCTGGGTGTTCGCCGTGCTTGTCGGCCTGCAGGGGATCGCCATGATCGGCCGGGCGTATCTGGTGATCACGGGACAGGCGAAAACCTACAGCGCAGCGGGCAATAAGCCCGATATCCTGCTTTGATTCTGCGCGCCCGGACGCAGACCAGACGATGATCGACCCGCTCATTCTCTGCTTTGTCATGTTCGCTGTCACCTGCGCATTGCTGATGGCTGGATTTCCAGTGGCCTTCACGCTGGCCGGCACGGCGCTCGGCTTTGCGCTGTTTGCCTCCGCCATCGGCGTCTTTCCCATCTCGCTACTGACGGCGTTCCCGCAATCGGTCTTCGGGCTGATGACCAATGAGGTTCTGGTCGCCGTGCCGCTGTTCATCTTCATGGGGGTGATGCTGGAACGCTCTCAGATCGCCGAAGACCTGCTGGAGAATATGGGCCGGCTGTTCGGCGTCCTGCCCGGCGGCCTGTCCATATCCGTCTGCGTGGTCGGCGCGCTGCTCGCGGCCTCGACCGGTATTGTCGGCGCGACCGTCGTGACGATGGGCCTGATGTCGCTGCCGACCATGCTCAGGCGCGGCTACGACAAGGGTCTTGCCTGCGGCACCATCGCCGCATCGGGAACGCTCGGCCAGATCATTCCGCCTTCGATCGTGCTTGTCCTGCTCGGTGACCAGCTATCGGCGGCGTTCCAGAACGCCCAGTTCGAAATGGGCATTTTCGCGCCCGGCACGGTCTCGGTGAACGACCTTTTCGCCGGCGCACTTTTACCGGGGCTGATGCTGGTCGGGCTTTATATCCTCTATCAGATCGGCCTGGTGATGCTCCGGCCGGAGGCGGCACCGGCGATCTCGCGCGACGAGGCGACGCTGACCGGCCTCGCCGCTTTCCGACAAATCGGCGGCGCGCTGTCTGCACCGATACTCCTGATCGTTGCGGTCCTCGGTTCCATCCTGATTGGCCTCGCCTCGCCGACGGAGGCTGCCGGTGTCGGTGCTGTCGGCGCGACGATGCTGGCCGGCTACCGGCTCGATGCGGCGCGCGGCCGGCCGATCCTGATCGCCGCTTTGTGTATGGCCGGTTTGCTGGCGCTGAGTGTGATGTTCGACCTGCGCGCCCGGCGCGCGGTGGTTTCCACTGGCGAATGGACGGCGATCTTCGCCGCGCTTGCGCTGACCGCCGGCCTTGTCTGGGGCATCGCCACTGCCCTGATGCGCACTTATCGCAGACGTGACCGGAACGGTGAGCGGATCCTCGCCGCCGTCTGTCAGTCGACCATGACGATTACAGCGATGGTCTTCACCATCATTATCGGCGCGCGCCTGTTCTCACTGGTCTTTATCGGGCTGGGCGGTGGCGACTTTGTCGAAGATTTTCTGAAAAGCCTGCCCGGCGGCACGTTTTCCGCGGTGCTCACCGTCATGCTGGTGATGTTCGTGATGGGCTTTTTTCTCGATTTCCTGGAAATCGTCTTCATTGTCGTGCCGATCGTCGCGCCGATCCTTCTGAAGATGGAGATGGCGGACGGTTCCATGATGAACCCG
>CALZIL010000235.1 GCA_945787495.1 uncultured Afifella sp.
TTCATATCGTTCTCCCTTTCTTCTACACGTTTGCGCCCCTTATACCGGGGTTGGTTGATTTCGCCTGGGCCAGTCTAATGCGGAAATGGCCACAGACGCAGCTTTTCCTTCGTGATGCGCCAGAGCTGAGCCAGCCCGTGCGGTTCCACGATAAGGAAGAAAATGATCAGCGCACCGACGAGCATGATCTCGAAATGCGCCGCAAGGTCGGTCGCCCAGCCAAGCTGGCCGACCATGAGGTTTTTCAACAGCACCGGCAGCAGCGTCAGGAACGCAGCGCCGGCGAAAGACCCGAAGATCGACCCCAGCCCGCCGATGATCACCATGAACAGCACCCGGAACGACTGGTTGATGCCGAAGGCCTCCGTCGGCTCCACGGCGCCGAACCAGATAGTGAAATACATCGCCCCGGCAATGCCGACATAAAACGAGCTGACGGCAAAGGCCGACAGCTTCGCCTTTAACGGTTCGACACCGATGATCTCGGCAGCAATGTCCATGTCGCGGATCGCCATCCAGCTTCGTCCGATCCGCCCGCGCGCCAGATTGCGGGCTATGAAGGCGAAGATGACGACGATGGTGAGACACACCAGATAGGTCGCCCAGGGCGGCGAATTGGGTCCGGTGACGGCAATGCCGAGGATCGTGCGCTCCGGCGCGGTGATCTGGCCGGAGGCGGAATAATTGTAGAACCAGGGGAACTTGTTGAAGACCCAGACGAGGAAGAACTGCGCCGCCAGCGTTGCCACCGCCAGATAGAAGCCCTTGATCCTCAGACTTGGCAGGCCGAAAATCACGCCGACCATCGCCGTCACGCCGCCTGACAGGACAATGACAATGAGGATGTTGAGTTCCGGAAAGGCCGTCATCAGCTTGTAGGCTGCATAGGCGCCCACAGCCATGAAGCCGCCGGTGCCGAGACTGAGTTGGCCGCAATAGCCGATCAGGATGTTCAGGCCCAGCGCTGCCATCGACCAGACCAGGAACGGCACCAGCACCGATTTTTCCCAATAGTCGTTGATGAAAAACGGCACGACCAGGAAGGCGGCAAGCAGGAAGCTCCAGAACAGCAGGCGCTCTGAACGGATCGCGAAGGTCTGCTGATCCGCCCGATAAGTGGTCTTGAAGTCACCGACTTCGCGGTAAAGCATCGCTCAGCCTTCCTCGTCCCAGACGGCAGCACCTTCGGGAAAATCGCCGGCTTGGGGATCGATCAGGCAGAAGCGGTGCCCGGTCGGCGCTTCCATGACGATCCAGCTTTTGACCCGCGCAATTTCTTTCGCGCCCAGCTTCTTCAGCCGGTCCGCTTCCGCCTCGCGGTCATCGGTCTCAATGTCCATATGGACCCGCGAGTCATGATCGACGGCCTGCAGCAGCACGCACGGATACCTGTCATTTTTGCCGACACGGGCATATTTGCCGTCATCGTCGATCTTGATGTCCTGGCCGAGCGCGGCGCCCCAGAAGGCGGCCGCATCGGCCAGATCCTCCGTCCTGCAATCGATTACGAAGACACCGAGCCGGCTTTGATGCATCACACCCTCTCGATGATCTTTTCGCCGAACAGGCCCTGTGGCCTGAACAGCAGGAAGGCGAGGGCCAGCATGTAGGCGAACCAGTTTTCGATGGCGCCGCCGACGAACGGGCCGATATAGAGTTCGGCGAGCTTTTCGCCGACGCCGATGATCAGGCCGCCAACGATGGCGCCGGGGATCGAGGTGAAGCCGCCCAGGATCAGCACCGGCAACGCCTTCAGCGCGATCAGCGAGAGTGAGAACTGCACGCCCGATTTCGCCCCCCACATGATGCCAGCGACCAGCGCCACGAAGCCGGCAATCGACCAGACGATGATCCAGATCGTGCGCAAGGAGATGCCGACCGACAAAGCTGCCTGATGGTCGTCGGCCACGGCCCTCAGCGCCCGGCCCATCTTCGTGTATTGCGAGAACACGGAGAGTGCGATGACCAGCACAACCGCGACGATCGTCGCCGTGACGTCGAGCTTGTCGATATACATACCGAAATAGTCCGACCCCTCCACGGCCCATTGCCGCGTCACATCCTCCCACCAGAACGAGGCGCCCGACGGCACGCCGACATCGAGCACCTTGACGTCCGAGCCCCACATCAGGTCGCCGAGTCCTTCCAGGAAATAGGCCAGCCCGATGGTCGCCATGAACAGGATGATCGGCTCCTGGTTGACGAGATATTTGAGCACGAATTTTTCGATCACGAAGGCCATCGCCACCATGATGGCCATGGTGCCGGCGATCGCCAGAATGCTGTGCAGGCCCAGGCCCCAATTATGGATTTCGGTGCCGAACACGGCATTGATCAGATGCGAAAAGGGCACCTGCCCGGTCTGCAGGCCGACCAGCGTCAGCGCCGCGAACAGCGCCATCACGCCTTGCGCGAAGTTGAAGATCCCCGACGCCTTGAAAATCAGCACGAAGCCGAGCGCCACAAGCGAATACATCACCCCGGCCATCAGGCCGTTCAGCACCGTCTCGATGGGCGTCCCGTCGGCGATCTTCTTGCCGTAATCCAGGACCACGACACGGTCGGAGAGGTCCATGACGACGCCCATATCGTGCTCGATCAGCGCGATCGTCGTGCCGAACTGCTGATTGACGTCGAGAATGAAGCGGCTCATGTCCTCCTTTTCTTCCAGGTTCATGCCAGCCATCGGCTCGTCGAGCAGGAGCAGCGCCGGCTCCATCGCCAGCGCCCGGCCAAGCTCGACCCGCTTTTGCAGCCCGTATGGCAGCCGGCCGACCGGCACCTTGCGGATATGCTCGATTTCCAGAAAGTCGATGATCGTCTCGACCGCCTCGCGGTGCGCGATTTCCTCGCGCTGCGCCGGCCCGGTCCAAAGCGCCTGCCAGAAAATGTTGCGTTTCATCAGCGTGCCGCGCCCGGTCATGATGTTGTCGAGCGTCGACATGCCGTTAAACAGCGCGATGTTCTGAAACGTCCGCGCGATGCCCTGCATCGCGGCGTCATGCGGCTTCATTTGCGCGCGCTTTTCGCCCTTGAAGGTGATGGTGCCTTCCTGCGGGTGATAAAAGCCGTTGATGACATTGAGCATCGACGTCTTGCCGGCGCCGTTCGGTCCGATAATGGCGCGGATTTCGCCTTGCCTGATATCGAATGAGACGCCGGTGAGCGCCTTGACGCCACCGAAGGCGAGCGAAACGTGCTCGACATTCAAAAGAATGTCCTGACCGTCCTGCCTTGCCACCGGCGCCGGATCCGGCCCGCTTGCCACCGCTTCCATGCTCATTCGGCCGCCTCCGGCAGTGCCGCATTGGCGTTGGCTTCGGGCGGATAGGTTTCCACGTCGCGGATCTGGATGGTGGCGGACAAGGCGCCCTTGCGGCCGTCCTCGAATGTCACTTCGGTACTGACGAACTTTTCCGCCGAACCGTCATAGAGCGCCTCGATCAGCTCGCCATAACGCTCGGCAATGAAGGCGCGCCGCACCTTCAGCGTCCGCGTCAGTTCGCCGTCATCAGCGTCCAGTTCCTTGTGCAGCACCAGAACGCGGTGGATCTGCGAGCCCGCCATCATCGGCTCATGCGCCAAATCCCGGTTCACCTGATCGACATGGCCGGCAATCATCTCATAGACGCGTGGATGGCCGGCAAGCTCCTGATAGCTGGCATAGGCGATGTTGTTGCGTTCCGCCCAGTTGCCGACCGAGGTCAGGTCGATATTGACGAAGCAGCAGACCATGTCGCGGCCATCGCCGAAGGCCACGGCCTCCTTGATGTTGGGAAAGAACTTCAGCTTGTTCTCGATATATTTGGGGGCAAACAGCGCGCCATCGGCGAGCTTGCCGACATCCTTGGCCCGGTCGATGATCTTCAGATGGCCGGTATCGTCGAAAAAGCCGGCGTCGCCCGTATGGACCCAGCCTTCCGCCGTCTTGGTCGCCGCCGTTTCATCGTCCTGCTTGAAGTAGCCGAGAAAAACGCCGGGCGAGCGGTACAGCACCTCGCCGCTTTCGGCGATCTTGATCTCCACATCCGGCGCCGGCTTGCCGACCGTATCGGCGCGGATCTCGCCATCGGGCTGCATGGTGACGTAGACGCAGGCTTCGGTCTGCCCGTAGAGCTGTTTCAAATTGAGGCCGAGCGAACGGTAGAAAGAGAAGATTTCCGGCCCGATCGCCTCGCCGGCGGTGTAGCCGACTTTCAGACGGGAAAAGCCCATGCGGTTTTTCAGCGGCCCGTAGACGAAAACTTCGCCGAGCCGGTAAAGCAGCCGGTCCTTGAACGGCACGCTGATCCCGTTGAGGATTTTCTCGCCTGACCGGCGCGCCACATCCATGAAGAAATGGAACATGCGGCGCTTGAAAGCGCCGGCATCCTCCATCCGCACCATGATCAGCGTCAGCAGCGTTTCAAACACCCGCGGCGGTGAAAAGAAATAGGTCGGCCCGATTTCGCGCCGGTCCTCGTTGATCGTTTCCGGGCTTTCCGGGCAGTTGACGCAAAAGCCCGCCGTATAGGACTGGGCATAGGAAAAGACATGATCGCCGACCCAGGCGAGCGGCAGATAGGCGATGATCTCGTCGTGATCGTCGAGATGGTCGAATTGATTGCCGTTATTGGCCGAAATGACGAGGTTGTCGAAGGAAAGCATCACTCCCTTGGGCCGGCCGGTCGTGCCGGAGGTGTAAAGCAGGATGCCAAGATCGCTGCCCTTGCCTTCAGCAATCCAGGCCTTGAAGCGGGTGTCGGCATCCGGGTCCTTGTCCATGCTGCCCCGGCCGATCGCCTGCACGTCTTCAAAGCTGTGCAGATTGGTGTGGTCGTAGTCTCGCAGGCCCCGCAACTCGTCATAGATCACTTTTTTGAGGTTCGGCACGTCATCTGAAACCGACAATACCTTGTCGACCTGTTCCTGGTCCTCGACTATCGCCGCGACCACTTCGGCATGGGCGAGCACATAGGCCATTTCTTCCGCCACGCTGTCGGCATAAAGCGGCACCGGCACGCCGCCGAGCACCTGGATGGCGCACATCGACCAGTAGAGCCGCGGCCGGTTCTGGCCGATGATCGCCACCTTGTCGCCGCGCTTGATGCCGAGGTCGGCGAGCCCCAGCGTGAACGGCCGGATCTCCTCCAGCACCTGCGCCCACGACCAGACCTGCCAGATGCCGAGATCCTTTTCGCGCATAGCCGGGCGATCGCCGCGGATGGCTGCGTTGCGCAAAAGCAGCTTGGGAAAGGTGTCGTTACGGGCAACCGCCGCCGCAACGCCATCCGTCATGACGCGTTCCTCACTCCCAAACGGCGCGGGCTGCATCGGCGCCGCGCTCTTTCATCCATTATTGTGAGGTCACTCTAGACCCGCCCTATGGCAAATCAAGCATGACAAAGGTCGCATGGGGCGGCACGCTTGAAGGACGGGCAAAAACGCGGCGGGCGCGCTACTCCGCCGCTTCGGCCAGTTCGGCAGGCTGGCTGCCGAAATACGCCTCCAGCAGCCGGTCGCGTTCGGCCAGCGCCGGCCCGGCCTGGGCCTGTCTGACATGCCCGAAGCCGCGGATCTTGTCCGGATAGGCGGCAAGCTCAGCGGCGACGGCGTGATTGTCGGCCGAAAGGGTGCCGCAAAGGGTGCTCAGAAGCTCTTCATAGTCGGCCAGAAGCTGCCGTTCCCACTGGCGTTCCGCCGTGCGCGAGAACGGGTCGAGCCATGAACCGCGCAGGCCCTTCATCGCCGCCAGCAGCTTGAAGGCGCGCATCATCCACGGTCCGAAGCGCTGCTTGATCAGATGCCCTTTCTCGTCGCGCCGGGCGAGCAGCGGCGGCGCCATATGGAATTCCAGTTTTTCCCAACGGCCGAATGTCTCGGCGAGTTGCTTTTCGAACGCACCGTCGCTGTAGAGCCGGGCGACCTCGAACTCGTCCTTGATCGCCATCAGCTTGAACAGCGACTTGGCGACCGCCTCCGCCAGCCCGCTGCCGCCCGGTGCCAGACGGCGTTCCGCATCGGCAACCACTTCCACCTTTGCGCGATAACGTTCCGCATAGGCGGCGTCCTGATAGGCGGTCAGATAATCGGCGCGCCGGGAAACCAGCGTCTCCAGATCGTCTGCCGGCATGTCCGGCGTCTGTCTGATGCCGGCCGCCAATTCGACCGATGCCGGATCATGCGCCGTCCGCCGGCCCCATTCGAAGGCGGTGATGTTCATTTTGGGCGCAACGCCATTCAGCCGGATCGCTTTGTGGATAGCGTCGCGCGACAACGGCAGGCCGCCATGCTGCCAGGCATAGCCGACCATGAACATGTTTGTAGCGATGCCATCGCCCATCAGCGCGTTTGCCAGACGCTGCGCCTCGATGAAATGCGCCTTGCCGGCCCCCGCGCGCTCGCCGATCGCCTCGGCCAGTTGTCGCGACGGCAGCGTGAAATCGGCATCACGGGTAAAATCGCCGGGATAGAATTCATGGGTGTTGACGAAAACCTGACTGGCGCCCGGCCTGATTGCCGCCAGCGCCTTTTGCGAACCGGCAACGACGATATCGCAGGCCAGCACCGTATCGGCGCGTTCGGCCGCGACACGGATGGCGTTGATGTCTTCGGGCTTGGGCGCGATTTTTATATGCGTCGTAACCGCGCCGCCCTTCTGGGCGAGCCCGGCCATGTCGATGATGCCGACGCCATAGCCGTGCAAATGCGCCGCCATGCCGAGCACCGCGCCGACCGTGACGACGCCGGTGCCGCCGACGCCGGTGACCAAGAGCTCATGGGTTCCTGTCAACGCTGCGATCTGCGGCTGCGGAATATCCGGCAGGCCATCGCCGCTGACTGGCGCGCCTTTCTTCAGCGCGCCGCCATGGACGGTGACGAAGGACGGGCAGAAACCGTTAACGCAGGAGAAATCCTTGTTGCAGGACGACTGGTCGATCACCCGCTTGCGGCCGAATTCGGTCTCCAGCGGCTGCACCGAGACGCAATTGGAGGCAACGCCGCAATCACCGCAACCCTCGCAGACCAGCGAATTGATGAAAACGCGCTTGTCGGGATCGGGGTAGAGCCCGCGCTTGCGCCGGCGGCGTTTTTCCGCCGCGCAGGTCTGGTC
>CALZIL010000236.1 GCA_945787495.1 uncultured Afifella sp.
ATTGAAACGGAGGCCGGCGACCGCTTCCGCGTCACCGACACGCAGAGGAAGGCCGACGGGCTCATTGTCCATTACGGCACCGTCGAGGCCGGGTCGTTTTCGTCCGGCGTGCCGGTCCGTCTGGCGATCGATGCCGCCCGTCGCACGGCCATCCGCGCCAATCATTCGGCGACCCATCTCGTTCACGCAGCCCTGCGCCGGACGCTCGGCGATCATGTTGTGCAGAAGGGATCGCTGGTCGCGCCGGACCGGCTGCGTTTCGATTTCGCCCATCCCAAGCCGATGGCGGAGGATGAACTGGCGGCGGTGGAGGACCTGGCCAACGCGATCGTGCTGCAGGACGCACCGGTGGAGACACATCTCATGGACCGGGATGCCGCGATCGAGGCCGGCGCCATGGCGCTGTTCGGTGAGAAATATGGCGATGAGGTGCGGGTCGTCTCAATGGGCGAGGTGGGGGGCCAAGCGGGGGGCGAGGCGGCGGACGGCGGTGACCGGCAAAAGAGTTATTCGCTGGAGTTGTGCGGCGGCACTCATGTCGGCCGGACCGGCGAGATCGGCCTTGTCACGCTGGTCTCTGAGAGCGCCGTTGCGGCCGGCGTGCGGCGGCTGGAAGCGCTGAGCGCGGAAGGCGCGCGGCGCTATCTGGGCGAACAGGACCGGCGGCTGCGCGAGGTTGCCGGGCGGCTGAAAGTGCGGCCGGACGAGGCGGTGTCGCGGGTCGAGGCGCTGATTGAAGAGCGCCGCAAGCTTGAGCGCGAACTGGCGGAGACCAAGAAGAAGCTGGCAATGGGCGCGCCGGGCGAGGGCGCGCCGGCGATGCGCAAGGTCGGCTCCGTCACCTTGATGGCGCGCGCCGTGGAAGGCATCGCGCCAAAGGATCTGCGCGGCCTGGTCGATCAGGGCAAGCAGCAGGTCGGCTCCGGCGTCGTCGCAATTGTCGGCGTCAATGACGGCAAGGCCGGGCTGATCGTCGGCGTCACCGATGACCTGACCGACCGCATCAGCGCGGTCGACCTCGTCCGCCTTGGCTCAGCGGCGCTTGGCGGGTCCGGCGGCGGCGGCCGGCCGGATCTGGCGCAAGCCGGCGGCCCGGACGTGGGCAAGGCGGATGAAGCGCTTGAAGTGATCGCCGGCAAAATCGGCGAACTGGCGGCCTGACTGGCTCGCAGTGAGCGGGCCTGCCCGAAACGGTCAGGCCATCGCCTTTTGCAGGTTCTCGTCGACCTTGTCGAGGAAGCCGGTTGTCGACTGCCACGGCTGGTCGGGGCCGACGAGCAGCGCCAGGTCCTTGGTCATGTCACCGGATTCGATCGTTTCGATGACGGTTTTTTCCAGTGTCTCGGCAAAGCGCGCCAGTTCGGCATTGTCGTCGAGCTTGGCGCGGTGGGCGAGGCCGCGGCTCCAGGCGAAGATGGAGGCGGTCGAATTGGTCGAGGTTTCCTTGCCTTCCTGATGCAGCCGGTAATGGCGCGTCACCGTGCCATGGGCGGCCTCGGCCTCGACCGTGTTGCCGTCCGGCGTCATCAGCACCGACGACATCAGGCCGAGTGAGCCGAAGCCCTGCGCCACGGTGTCGGACTGGACGTCGCCATCGTAGTTCTTGCAGGCCCACAGATATCCGCCGGACCATTTCATCGCCGCGGCGACCATGTCGTCGATCAGCCGGTGCTCGTAGGTAATATCGTTTTCCTCATAGGCGGTCTTGAACTCGGCGTCGAAAATCTCCTGGAACAGATCCATGAAGCGGCCGTCATAGACTTTCAGGATGGTGTTCTTGGTCGACAGATAGACCGGATATTTGCGCATCAGGCCGTAATTGAAACAGGCGCGGGCAAAATCCCTGATGGAATCATCGAGATTGTACATGCTCATGGCGATGCCGCTGCCGGGGAAGTCGAAGACATCGAACTCCTTCTTGTCGGAGCCGTCGGCGGCCTCCCAGCTGATTTTCAGCTTACCGGGGCCGGGCACGAGGAGATCGGTGGCGCGGTACTGGTCGCCGTAAGCGTGACGGCCGATGACGATCGGCTTGGTCCAGCCGGGCACCAGGCGTGGCACGTTGCTGCAGATGATCGGCTCGCGGAAGATGACACCGCCCAGGATGTTGCGGAGCGTGCCGTTCGGCGAACGCCACATCTTTTTCAGGCCGAACTCTTCGACACGCGCCTCATCGGGGGTGATGGTGGCGCATTTGACGCCAACGCCGTATTGTTTGATCGCTTCAGCCGCGTCGATGGTGACCTGGTCGTCGGTCTCATCGCGGTATTCGATGCTGAGATCGTAATATTTCAGATCGATATCCAGATAGGGATGGATCAGCTTGTCCTTGATATATGCCCAGATGATGCGGGTCATTTCATCGCCGTCGAGCTCGACGACCGGATTATCGACCTTGATTTTTGCCATGGTACTGACGGATCCCTTTTTGCGGAAAATGCTGGCCGGCCCGCGTGCGGATGCGCGAGGCGCCATAAAGATGTGTCGGCGCCCCTATAGCAAACGCATCGACCGGCGCAAACACGACGAATGGCCGCTGCTGGCCGAGTTGCCGGCAGGACGGGTTAGCCATGGTTGATGACCGGCAAGACATGCCGGGCGGTGAGGGCGGCCCCGCCGTCATTCTGGTCGAGCCGCAACTGGGCGAGAATATCGGTACGGCGGCGCGCGCGATGGCTAATTTCGGCCTCACCGATTTGCGCCTGGTGACGCCGCGCGACGGCTGGCCGAACGAGCGGGCAAGAGCGGCGGCCAGCGGCGCCGACCATGTCATCGACGGCGTCACCGTGTTTGACGATCTGGCGGCGGCGATCGGCGATCTGTCGTTCGTCTATGCGACCAGCGCGCGCAGCCGCGACATGCCCAAGGATGTCGTCGGGCCAGGGGTGGCGGCAGAGCGACTGCGGCAGCGTCACGGATCGGGCGAGGCGACGGGAATCCTGTTCGGCCGCGAACGCTGGGGCCTGACCAATGAGGAAATCGCGCTGGCCGACGAGATCGTCACCTTTCCGGTCAACCCGGATTTCGCCTCGCTCAACATCGCCCAGGCCGTGCTGTTGATGAGTTACGAATGGATGAGCGCGGGCCTCGATGGCGCTTTGCCGACGCGCTTCGGCCTCACGCGACGCGACGATCCGCCAGCCTCCAAGGCCGACCTGATCGGCCTGATGGAGCATCTGGAAAGCGCCCTGGACGAGGCCGGCTATTTCAAGCCGGACCACAAGCGCACGGCGCTGAAGCACAATCTGCGGGCGATCCTGCAGCGCGCCGGGTTTGCCGAACCGGAGGTCAAGGTGCTGCGCGGCGTCGTCGCCTCGCTGGAACGGCGGCATGAGCGCAAGGGCCGCAATGACTGATCCTCGTCCCGTCCTGGTCTTTGATTCCGGCCTTGGCGGGCTGTCGGTGCTGCGCGCTATTCAGGCGCTGCTGCCGGAGCGGTGCGCCATCTATCTCGCCGATGATGCCGGCTTTCCCTATGGCGAGCGCACGGATGACGACCTTGTCGGCCGGGTGGTGGCGCTGATCGGCGAGGCTATCTCAGCTTAAGATCCGGCGGCGGTGGTGATCGCCTGCAACACCGCCTCGACGCTGGTTTTGCCGCCGCTCCGGGAGCGCTTCGCCGTGCCGTTCGTTGGCACCGTGCCGGCGATCAAGCCGGCGGCGGCGCAAACGCGGAGCGGCGTTGTCGCGGTGCTGGCGACGCCGGGCACGATCAAGCGCGATTATACCCGTGACCTGATCGCGCAATTTGCCGGGCGCTGTGATGTCCGCCTCGTCGGCGCGCCGGAGCTGGCGGCGATGGCGGAACGGCATCTGGCCGGCGAGGCGGTCGATATGGATGCGCTGGCTGAGCAGATCGGCCCGTGTTTCGTCACGCAGGACGGCCGGCGCACCGACATTGTCGTGCTGGCCTGCACGCATTATCCGTTGCTGATCGATCAGATGACTGCCGCCGCGCCGTGGCCCGTCACCTGGCTCGATCCGGCGCCGGCGATCGCCCGGCAAGTGGCGCGAGTGCTCGGCACCGCCGCACAGGCTCCGTCGGAAGCACGATCCGCGCTACCTCATCAGGAACGCACCAATTTGGCTGTCTTCACCAGTGGCCGACCGGTGGGCCCGGCAATCGTCCGGCTTCTGCGGGATTTCAAATTACGGACTGAAACCGCCGCGCAGGCCGTTTGACAAAAAAAGGCGGAGCGGCTACATGCGCGCTGCGTTGCAGCAAAGTCTGCAGGGCCGCACCCGTGGGGTTTTCCGGACATCTTCATGATCGTCGGAATCGGCTGGCGCTTCGCCAGACCCCTGTCAGCCGGAGCCTTCTTGGTTCTGGCAGAGGAGGGCGCGTTTCGATCATTCCCGGCACCCGCCGGGCGAAACGGTAAGGATGCAAGATGAGCAAGCGCCAATCGGCCAAGTACAAACTCGATCGCCGCATGGGCGAAAATGTCTGGGGCCGCCCGAAAAGCCCCGTCAACAAGCGTGAATACGGCCCCGGCCAGCACGGCCAACGTCGCCGCCAAAAGGTTTCGGACTTCGGTGTGCAGCTGCGCGCCAAGCAAAAATTAAAGGGCTATTACGGCAATATCACCGAAAAGCAGTTCCGCCGGACCTATCAGCAAGCCTCGCATCTGCGCGGCGATACGTCGGAGAACCTGATCGGGTTGCTGGAATCGCGTCTCGACGCGATCGTCTACCGGGCGAAATTCGTGCCGACGGTCTTCGCCGCCCGGCAGTTCGTCAATCACGGCCACATCAAGGTCAACGGCAAGCGCGTCAACATTCC
>CALZIL010000237.1 GCA_945787495.1 uncultured Afifella sp.
TGTCGTAATCTCCGTCATGGACGTCCCCTTTTGTCTGGAGGTTCAACATCTCCATTCTGGCGCATCTGACGCCGCGATAGGGGGCGTCCATCCCATCACATAAACTCCGCCTAGCGTGGATCCTTGGCAGTCAATTTTTCGGCGAGCCAGGAGAACGAGGCAGGAGCCCATTCGCTGAAATATTTGAACGCGCAATGGCCGGCATCGGGATAGATGCGCGCTTCGCGTCCTGTCGCCGGGCCGCTCTCAAGCATGAAGTAGATGTTGCCGATCGGCGCCAGGTGGTCGAGCTTGCCGTTGATCATCAGCAATGGCTGCGTGATGTTGTCGAGGATGCCCAGTTCCGACAATGCCCACTTTGAGAAGATCGCCTCCTCCTTCTCCACCGACCAGGGCGGAAAGGACGGTGGTCCGCCCGGCTCTCCGAAGACGAACTCCGAGCGGCGGTTGCGGGCCTCGATGAAGGCCTGCATCTCGTCATCGCTCATTCGGTATCCGAACGGATGGCCGGCATTGGCCACGACGGCACGAACCATCTGCGGATACGTCCCGGCAAGCTGCATGACCGAATAGCCGCCGCGGCTGATGCCGAAAGCGCCGATGCGCGCCGCATCGACTTCCGGACGGGCGGCCAGATAGTCGATGGCGGCCATCCACGCCGTGACCGACGCCGGATCCCAGGGAAACGGATTCTCACCGGTGTCGGGGCCATCCATCACAAGCGAAGCAAGGCCATTGTCCAGCGCCATCTCGCCGGCCCAACCCCGGTCTTCCTTGAAGACGTCTGCACCGCACATGATCAGCACGGCGGCGACCGGGGCGTCGGCGCGGGGCGCCCGGAAATGCGCCCGCACAGTGCGGCCCTCGCAGGAGATTTCCACAACCTCAAGCGGCGGGTCGAGACTACTGCAGGCCTTGCGGTAGGCGCGTGCGCAGTCGGCGCTGACATCCGCCTTCAAGGGTGTGATCTCACCGGGAAACCGGCCGATGGCGTAATAGGTCTTGGCCAGCATATATTCAGCCCGCGCGCGGTCTTTCTCGCCGGCGGCGGCCAGCCGGTCGCCCTCATCCTCATGCCGTCTGCCAGCATTGCGCCAAACCGGCACCCACTTGTCCTGTGTCGTCGCCTCCAGCGTCGCCACCAGCGACTTCAACTCGTCGAGGTCTTCGAACATCGACAGCCAGCGGCGATAGAATCCGCCGTGCTCGACGACAAAGGGATCTTCGCTGGGCGTAAAGCCGAGTGCAGATGAATTGATCACAATAGCCTCCCGCAAATAATCGACTTGAGGAGCCTCTCGGCCCCGTTTCAGCCGGCGGGTGCCAGCCATTGTTGTCTGAAATGATCCGCCGGCATCCGTCCTTCGTCAAGCTCTGCGCTTCGCTGCAGCCCAGCAGCCTCATTCTTGACCACCATATAATATGATCATACCGTATGAGCTAAAGTAATCTTGTCGGAGAGGCGGATGTCGCAAGCTGCGAGCGGAAAGTCGTTACGATTAACGTGCGCCGGTTCCGGACGCATTCGCAGATCGATCCGTTTCCTCATGACCCTTCCGCTGGCTGTTGCCGGCGAACCAATTCGAAAATTAGACTGAAGGGAGCGGCACTGGAAGGCTGGCCGGTTGTTGCCGCCCGTGCAAAGCTGATAAGCTTCAAAAAAAGGTGCAAACGATTGCAGCCGGAAAACTAAAGTCTGTGGGAGGACGCCAAGGGCAATGACTCTTATGGAAACCACGCCGCAAAATGTGGCGCCAGACCAATCGCCCGCGCCTGCGCCGGCAGGCACTGCGCCGGTCATTGTCACCGAAGGCCTCACTGTCGGCTACAAGCTGCATCGCGAGCGCAAGCGGCTGACAGCGCTGCGCGATATCAGCCTGTCGGTGAATCGCGGCGAATTCGTCGTTCTGGTCGGGCCGTCGGGCTGCGGCAAGACAACCTACATCAACGCCATCTCCGGCCTCGTCGATCCTTGGGAAGGCACGATCGAGGTGAACGGACGCCAGGTGACAGGCCCCGGGCCCGATCGCGCCATGGTGTTCCAGGACTACGCGCTGATGCCCTGGCGGACGGTTGAATCGAACATCCGCATGCCGTTCGAATTCCAGAATCTTCAGGTCTCCAAAGACGAGATCGACGAGCGTGTGCGCCGCTATATTGAGCTCGTCGACCTGACCGGGTTTGAAAAATCATACCCTTACGAACTGTCCGGTGGGATGAAGCAGCGCGTCGGCATTGCGCGGGCGCTGGTATCGGAACCCGATATCCTGCTTGCCGACGAACCGTTTGCCGCGATTGACGCGATGACGCGCGAAGCGATGCAGAGCGAGCTTGAACGTTTCGTCGCCAAAACCCACCAGACGGTCATCTTCATCACCCATTCGATCGATGAGGCGATCACACTCGCCGACCGGGTCGTGGTGATCTCGTTCCGGCCGGGCCAGATCAAGGAAATAGTCGATGTCAACCTGCCGCGCCCGCGCTTCGACTATGACGTGAAGATGCTTCCCGAATACGTCGAATTGCGTGACCATATCTGGCGGCTGGTGAAGGACGAGGCGCTACAGAGCGCACGTGGAGAAAAACGATGAGCACGATTGAGGATAGCGAAGGCGTTGCCACTGTCGATGCAACGGATTCCAACCGCATTGAAGATACGGAATTCACGGCGGGCGAGGCCTGGACGCTCTATGGTTCCTGGGCCGTCACCGTGATCAATCTGACCATATTCTTCTGTATCTGGGAGCTGTTTGCCTGGTCGGGAGCCATCAATCCGCTTTTCCTGCCTGCCGCCAGCAGTATGTTCTCCGCCCTTTGGGAAGGCATGACAACGACGGCGCCGCCGGGAGCGGTCATCTCCGGCTCAATCCGCGATCATCTCCTTTACAGTTTGACCAACTTGTCGATTGGCCTGGGCATTGCCTGCGTCATCGGCATCCCGGCAGGCCTTTTGATGGGCGGCAACAAATATGTCGAGACGGTGCTGAGCCCCTATGTCTGGGCGCTCGCCTCGCTGCCGCGTATCGCGCTGGTGCCGCTGTTCATCCTGTTTCTCGGATTCACAGTCAAAATGCAGATCACCATCATCGTCCTATCTGCCGTGTTCCCGATCATCATCAATGCCTGGGCGGGGGTGAAAACGACGGAAAAATCCTTGCTCGCCGCCGCCAAGGTGTTCGGCGCGAGCCGGCGAGAGCTCTATTTTAAGGTGGTTCTGCCCTATACGCTGCCGTTCATCATCGCCGGCATCCAGCAGGGCATCGGGCGCGGTCTGATCGGTGTCGTCATCGCCGAAATTTTCGGCGGCTCGAAGGGCCTGGGCTATCTGATTACCCGTTCCGCCGACACCTTCAATTCGCCGCTCATGTATGCGGTTCTGTTTTTATTGGTGGTCGTATCGCTGTCGCTGATCAATATCACCCGATGGCTGGAGGCCTATGTCGCCCCGTGGCGGCGGATCGATATGCTGTGAGCGGTGCTACGCCGTCCATATAAGTGTTTGAAACAAAGCAACTCAACTGGGAGGAAAAAGCATGAAAAAGCATAGCAAACCTGTAATTCGCCTGCCGCGCCGGGACTTTCTGAAAATGGGCGGGGCCGGCATTTTCGGCACGATGATCGCCGCATCGACCCTCGATATAGCCGGCGCGCAGACGCCGAGCGCAGAGAACGTCATGGCCAATATGAAGTCGTTGAAGATGGGCGACTTCAATCCGAACTACGCCACGCAATGGTCCTACCGTCTGGCCCAGGCGCTGGGCTATCTCAAGGAAGTCGGCATTGAGGAATTCGAGGTGATCCTGTCGGAGGAATACATGCCCGGCCTGATCGGCGGCAGCCTCGATATCACCCATGGTGACACCCACGAATTCCTCGGCTCCGGCCATGCCAGTGGCTTGTCGATCAAGATGATCTCGCTGCACCGCGACAAGGAATGGTGGATCATGGGCGCCCGCAAGGGCATCGATAAGCCCGAAGACCTCAAGGGCGCCAAAATCTCCGGTGGCGGTCTGGCCGGCCGCAACACCTGGGTGATGAAGCAGGTCGCCAAGAAAATGGGTCTCGATCCTGAGAAGGACGTCGAGTTCGTGCCCGCCTCTGGCGGTTCCGACGCGCGCCTGGCCGGGGTTCTCGCCGGCACGCTCGATGCCGCCAGCATGTTCCCGCGCCACCGTGCCGGACTGGAGAAAGGCGGCGGCAAGTTCATCTTCGAAGAACTGACCATCGCCCCGCAGGAAGGATTTGCGGCAATGGGCGACTGGCTGGAAAAGAACGAAGACACCGCCTATGCGTGGGTGAAGGCCGACATCAAGGCCCGTCTGTGGCTGTTCGATCCAGCCAACAAGGATCAGGCGTACAAGATCATGCGCGATTACGGCTACGAAATTCCGCCGGAGTTCGAGGCGCTGTACAAGGTCGAACTCGACCAGTTCAGCCCCGATGGCGGTTTTGAAAGCGCCGCAGCCATGGACCAGTTCGTCGCCGATCTGTCAGTGACAGGCGCCCTTCCCAAGGATCTGGACTGGCGCAAATATGTCGACATGAAATATGTCTGGGCGGCGCAGGATGCGCTCGGACTTCCCAGGCGTCCGGCTTCGATCTGACGTTTGCCGCGACGTTCCGGCCGGGGCCGGACCCCGATCGAGATCAGATCAGCTCCCGGCGGCGAAAGCCGCCGGGAATTGCACGTTCAGGCGGCCGGTTTTGAATTCTGCACCTTGGTATAGGGAGATCGCGGCGTGCTAACACTCTATCATTACGACCGTTCCACT
>CALZIL010000238.1 GCA_945787495.1 uncultured Afifella sp.
TGAAAATCGAAACGACGAGGCCGAGAATGACGACGAGGGCCATGACATTGCCGGCAAAAGATGTCGTCAGGCCGCGCAGGAAGCGCACATAAAAGCCGGTAAAGCCGGGCACCTTGTCCGGGTCGAGATCGGCGTCGTGAGAAAGCATGGCCGCAATATTGTGGTCCTCGCGGCCGTGCGACCAGGCGCTGACAATCCGCGTCAAAGTGCGCGCGATGAAGAACACCAGTACCGCCATCGCCAGTGCGGCCAGGACAGAAACGATCACCGAGCCGGCGGGCAATCCGGCCAGCGCCGGCTGCGATGCGAACCATGTGCCAACGCCGGCAACCGCTGCCGCCGCCAGCCCGACCAGCACGGGTCCATTCGCGCTCATCCAGTAGGCGATCTGCGCCGTCAGCGCGCCGGTGACCGGCAGGAAGATCATCGCCGTCATCAGCGAGGCGGTGAGCACGATGATCACCATGATCGGCAGAAAGCTCATGAATTCGCCGGACACGCCGGGCCACAACAGCATCGGCAGAAATGCCGCGAGCGTCGTCGCCGTCGATGACACCACCGGCCAGAACATCAGCTTGGCGGCGCGGATATAGGCCTCGTTGCGGTCCATGCCCTCGGCGATCTTGCGGTCGGCATATTCGACGACGACGATAGCGCCGTCGACCAGCATGCCGACGGTCAGCACCAGCCCGAACATGACCATCATGTTGACGGTCATGCCGACCGCCCCAAGGATCAGGAAGCCGGTCATGAAGGAGGTCGGAATGGCCAGGCCGACAAGCAAAGCGGAGCGCAGGCCGAGTGCCGCCAGCACGACGATCATCACCAGCAGGATGGCGGTCAGGATCGCCGATTGCAGCGATCCCAGCACTTCGTGAATGAAGTTCGACTGATCGAGCAGGAAGCTGACCTGCACCGTCTCCGGCCAGTCCTTCGTCACATTATCGACGGCCAGCCGCACCGCCTGGTTGTTCTCCACGATATTGGTGCCGAGCCGCTTGACGACCTCGATCAGGATCGCCGGCTCAGAATTGACGCGGGTGAAGACCGTCGGGTCCTTGAAGGTGCGGCGGATTTCGGCGACGTCGCCGAGCGTCACAACGCCTTCGCCGTTCTGCTTGATCGGCAGCGAGTAGACGTCCTGCGCCGTTTCGATCAGGCCCGGAACCTTGACGTTGAAGCGGCCCCGCCCGGTGTCCAGGAAGCCGGCCGGGACGAGTTGGTTGTTATTGGCCAGCGAATCCAGCAATTCTTGCTGGGTGATGTCATAGGATTCCAGCCGGGCCATGTTGATAATGACCTCAAGCAGTTCCTCGCGCTCACCCTTCAGATTGCCTTCCAGCACGGTCGGCACGGCCTCGACCTCGTCCTGCAACTGCTTGGCGAAGCGATAGAGCGTGCGCTCCGGCACAGGACCGGAAACCGCGATGGTGATCGTCGGCACGAGGGCAAAGTTTGTTTCGGTGATGATTGGCTCATCGGCCTCGGCCGGCAACTCCGCCTTGGCCTGGTCGACCTTGGCGCGCAGATCGTTCAGCGCCTCGTCCTTGTCGAAGTCGATGTCGAATTCCAGGATGATGCCGGCATAGCCTTCAGAGGCGACCGCGGTGATCTCCTTCAGACCGTCAAGCCCGCGCAGATGCGTTTCCATCGGCCGCACCAGCAGCCGTTCGGCATCCTCCGGCGAAACGCCTTGCTGGACGACGGAGACGAAGAAAATCGGCACATCGATGTCGGGATTGGCCTCTTTGGGGATGCTGATATAGACCGCGATGCCGGCCGCGATTATCACCACCATCATGGTCAGGACCGAGCGTGGCCGCCGCAGGACATTTTCAAGCATGGCAAGCATTACTGGACCTCCGCCGCGGAACCGCTTCCATCAGTTGCCGCTTGCGGCATCAGCGACGCGGCCTGCGCCTGCATCGGCTTGACCTTCTGCCCGGCCAGCACATAGTCCTGGCCGACAGTGATGACCCGCGCCGTTTCGGCAAGACCGCCGACCCACAGCGCGTCGCGATCCGCGCCGATCACCTCAACCGGCTGGAAGCGCACGATGTCCTCTTCATCGACGATTTGCACGCCGATCCGGCCATCATCGTCGAGCGTCAGATAGGCCGAGGAGACCAGATGCGCCTTGCTTGCCGGCAGCGGCACATTGGCGAGGGCGGTCACCCCGTCCTTGATCCGCCCGTCTTCATTGGCGAGCCGGATCTCGACCCGGAAGGTCCGCGTATCGGGATCGGCGGAGGGGGCAATATAGTCGATCACGCCGCTGGCGGTCACACCATTCACCAACCTGACATCGGCACCCATGCCTTCGGCCAGCGCAGCGATCTCGCGCTCCGAAACCTGGCCGATCACCTTCATTGGATCACTGTCGATGACCGTCACACAGGTGCTTCCGGCCGCGAGCACGTCGCCGGCATCGGCCAGCGGATCCTGCACAATCCCGGCGATCGGTGCGCGTATCTCGGTGCGTGAGAGTTCAAGCTCAACCTCCGCCACCACGGCCTTTGCCGCATCAAGGCTGGCTTCCAGCCCGGCAATGTCGTTTTTGGCGGCATAGCCCCTATCCACCAGCCTGGCCTGGGCCTGAAGGTCGATCTCGGCCTGTTTCAGGCTCGCTGTGGCTTTGGCGAGATTGGCTTGTCTCGCGCCGCGTTCGATCGTGCAAAGAAGATCACCGGCCGCGACGCTCTGGCCCTTTTCCACCAGCCGCTTTTCCAGGATGCCGCCGGTTTGCGCGCGAACCTCGACGATCGTGTCGGCTTCGGTGCGCCCGCGCACTTCCAGTTGCGAGGCGCGAACGCGCGCCTGGTGCAGTTCGACCTGGACCGCAAACAGGTTTTCGGCGGTATCGCTCTGGCGCTCGGTAATGGTCTTGGCACCGGCGCCAGGCTGACCGCCGATCACCGTTTTGCCGGTCAGCATGTAATAGGACACACCGGCTGCCAGTGTGACGGCGATCAGGTAGGAGAAACGAATCCGCATCTTTCAATATCCCGGTTATTCGGCGGCGACAGGCGCATCGGCGGCAACGGCGGAGCCGGCCAACGCGATGAGCGCGTCGCGATGTGTCTGCAGATGGTCGAGCGAGGTCCCAAGGCATTTGAGCCCGTAGTTCACCGCCCAGCGGGTGCCCTCATGGCGGGCCTCACCGGCAACCTGGTTGAGATGGTCGATCTCGGCCTGCAATTGAAGAAGGCGCGTATCGATGGCCTGCATGATGACCGGCGGCGGCAGAATCTCCGCGCACATGGCGATCAGCAAAAACTCCGACCGGAAGACATCGGGCGCCGGCGGCTCGACGAGGGAATCCACGAACGCCGAGCGCCCATTGTCAGTAATGGAATAGACCTTGCGAGGCGGCTTGCCGGGCTGTGTCTCTTCCCGGCACGTCACCATGCCCTCGCTTTCCAGCCGCGCCAGCGCCGGATAGATGGAGCCGAAACTGGCGTCGACGAAATGGCTGTATTTGCCTTCCATGGACAGTTTTTTAATCTCGTATCCGGTTGAATCGCCGAAATAGAGAATGGCCAGGCAGAGTGTTCTGACGTTCATTGAAAAGCCCTCAGCAACCGCTCTCGGCGCCGCATGCGCTTCATCTAGCGGTCAAGCATATTCTGGTTTGATATATGCTTGACGGCCATATAGCGAACGGATAAGCCGAGTCAAGCCTGCCGGGCGAATTTTACGATCACAAAAAAGAGACCGCTCGCGTCAGCGAGCGGTCAAGTGCACCGGAAATGATTATGCCAGGATTGGATTTGAACAGGTTTGGAGTTTTCAGGAACCGGTCCGTTTCTCCGGTTCTCGCTCTGGTTGATGGTCCGCCAATGTTGTCTGGACGTCCCGCAGCAGGGCGACCAGATGGTCCGTGAACCTGTTCAGATTATCCGACCTTTTTGGCATATTTGGTTCGCCGGCTGGTACGGATTTGGCCTTCTGCATCATCGGATGGCCCCCTTGAAAACCTTTTTCTGACACTGTGATGCCACCAAATTGCCAAGATGGTTTCGAAATTGCAACTTTTCCGCGAAATTTGCCTGAAGAATTCGTAAATTGCGGCGCTAAATTTAGCGGCGCAATTGAATTTGTTTTTTTGAAACGATGAAGCCGGACCGCGCCGGGCTCTCCAAAGTGCGACAAGCCGCACCAAAGGATGTCTGGACGCGCGCCGCCCCGGGTATTATCCAATTGGCAAACCACACCAGCGTTTCAAGAGGCGGAAAATGACGGGCAATGGCGCAGCGAATATCGGTCATTTTATCGGTGGCAAGACGGTAGCGGGCGAGAGCGGCCGGACCGCCGATATCTGGAACCCGACATTGGGCGAGGTCCAGGCGAAGGTCGCCCTGGCCTCGAAGGCCGAGACGCAAGCGGCGATCGCCAGTGCCGCCGCCGCGCAGCCCGATTGGGCGGCGCAGAACCCGCAAAAGCGTGCCCGCGTGTTTTTCCGGTTTCTTGATCTCGTCGAGCGGGAAAAGCAGGCGCTGGCCGAACTGTTGTCGGCCGAGCACGGCAAGACGGTGCCCGACAGCCACGGCGATATCCAGCGCGGCCTGGAAGTGGTCGAGTTCGCCTGCGGCATTCCCCATCTGTTGAAGGGTGAATTTACCGACTCCGCTGGCCCGGGCATCGACATGTACTCGATGCGCCAGCCGCTCGGCGTGGTCGCCGGCATCACGCCGTTCAACTTTCCGGCAATGATCCCGATGTGGAAATTCGCCCCGGCGATCGCCTGCGGCAATGCCTTAATTGATGATCGAAGCCGGTCTCCCGGCAGGCATTCTCAACGTCGTCAATGGCGACAAGGAAGCGGTCGACGCGATTCTCACCGATGAGCGGGTCAAGGCGATCGGCTTTGTCGGCTCCACGCCGATTGCCCATTACATCTATTCGACCGGCTGCGCCCACGGCAAACGCGTGCAGTGTTTCGGCGGCGCCAAGAACCACATGATCGTCATGCCCGATGCCGATATGGACCAGGCCGCCGATGCGCTGATCGGTTCCGGCTATGGTTCGGCCGGCGAGCGCTGCATGGCGATTGCCGTCGCCGTGCCGGTCGGCGAGCAGGCCGCCGATGCGCTGATTGAAAAGCTGGTGCCCAAGGTGGAAGCGCTGAAGATCGGCCCGTCCAATGATCCCGATGCCGACTTCGGCCCGCTGGTGACCGGCGACGCGCTGACGCGGGTGCGCGGCTATGTCGATCTTGGCGTCGAAGAGGGCGCCGAGCTGGTCGTCGATGGCCGCGATTTCAAGATGCAGGGCTACGAGAAGGGCTTTTTCATGGGCGCCTGCCTGTTCGACCAGGTCAAGCCCGACATGCGCATCTACAAGGAAGAGATCTTCGGGCCGGTGCTCTCCGTCGTCCGCGCCGGCGATTACGAGGAAGGACTGGCTCTTGCCTCCGACCACGAATACGGCAATGGCGTTGCCGTCTTTACCCGCGATGGCGACGCGGCGCGCGACTTCGCTTCGCGCGTCAATGTCGGCATGGTCGGCATCAATGTACCGATCCCCGTGCCGCTCGCTTATCACACCTTCGGCGGCTGGAAGCGCTCCGGTTTCGGCGACCTCAACCAGCACGGCCCCGATTCCATCCGCTTTTACACCAAGACCAAGACGGTCACCTCCCGCTGGCCGTCCGGCATCAAGGAAAGTCCGGAATTCGTTATTCCGACAATGGATTAGAAGACAACTTTTATACGATGAGTTGAGAAAAATCTGGCTGCCGACGGCTACGACGCGTCGCGTCGCTTGCTGGCGATCCAGTCAAATTCCGGTGTCGTCAGAATGTCCGCGCCGTCATATTCGTCGATCCGGGCAAAGGCGTCGCGCAAAGCTTCCGACCAGCCGGCGGACAGTTTGCGGAAATACGGATCGT
>CALZIL010000239.1 GCA_945787495.1 uncultured Afifella sp.
GCTCTCCTACTCCCCAATCTCCCAAACCACCGAGACCTGCGCCCTAAAAGTCAGTTCGCCGGCCCTTCACACAGTCATCCTCCGGCTTGACCGGAGGATCGCTCAGATACCGGGCACCGGGCAGGCCGATGGTCCGGTCAAGCCGGACCATGACAGTAGAGAGGGAGGCTAGCCTACTCCCCGATCTCCCAGACCACATTGACCTGCGCCCGGTAAGTGAGCTCTCCGGCCTCGATCGGCACGGCTGAGTCAAAAGCCACTTCGGCCTGGGCGCGGGCCATCGCCATGGGCCGCGGCGGGCGGCCGCCGCCGGCCTCGGTGATCGACTGAATCGGGCCCAGCGTAATGCCGGCGCCATCGGCATAAAGTTTCGCCTTTTCCAGCGCGTCGGCGATGGCCGCCTTGCGCGCGGCGTTCTGCAGCGGCTTGGGCTCGGCGACGGTGAAGGTCAGGCCGGATATGGCGTTGGAGCCGAGCGAGACCGCCTGATCGAGGATTTCACCGGCGGATTTCAGGTCGCGGATGCGGATGCTCAGCGTGTTGCGGACCGTATAGCCGACGATCTCCGGCGCTGGCTGCGGGCCGCTCTGGGTGCGGCGCGGGCGGGAATATTTCGGCGTGACATTGAAGCCGGAGGTCTGCAAATCCTTCGGCTCGACGCCGGCCTGCTTCATGGCGTCGACCAGCGCCGTCATGGCGCGGGTGTTGGCGAACAGCGCCTGCCGTGCCGTGCGGTCCTCGCTGACGACACCGATTGACAGCACCGCCATGTCCGGCGCTGCCGTAACTTCGCCCTCACCGGTCAGACTCATCAGGCGCGGCTTTTGCTCGTCTTCCGCCGCGGTGGCAATACCAATAGGCGCGAGGCCGGCCAAAGCGAGGGTGCAGAGCATTGCCAGCATCGGGCGAAACGGATGTTTCATAACAGCAACCTCCAAGTCTTTCATGGTCGCCTTATAGCAGAGATCGGTGAGCGGCAATCAGGCCGCCCGGCAATCAGTCGCCATTATTGGGCTCAGGATCCGACCATGGCGCGGCGTACCAGACGGCGAGCGGCCGCATGTTCATCGGCGCCCGGTGGGTTCGGTGGGCGAGATCGATGGCGGCTGGCGTGCGGAAGGCGAGATTGCGATCCTCGTAAATCTCCTTGTAGAGCGCCCGGCGCAGAATGTCGGCCTCGTCCGCCAGGCGCCAGTTTTCCAGCTGGGCGGCAAAACTGAGATTGAAACCGATCAGCACCTCGCCGGCCTGGAACGTCGGATCGACGCCATCGGCCGTGCCGGCGATCATGTGGCCATCGCGCGTGGCCAGCGTGACGGCGCCGCGGCCCTGGCCGGTGACCCTGAAATTCGTCTCAAACAGGGTTTTGAGCGCCGTTTGCGCTTTTTCCGGCGGCACGATCTCGCCGAAGCTGTAGCGGCGGGCGAGAAACGGCCCGTAAAGCTGCTCGATGAAAAGACAATCGCGGTACGGACCTTCCGTATCGGTGCGGTAGTGGCTGCCGGCCCAGAGCTTTTGATCGAAGCTTTCGCGGCCCTTGGCGGCCAGCGCCAGCCATTCGCGCGCCCGGGCCGCGTTGCCGGCCATGCGCGCCGCTTCCACGCCGGCCAGCAGCGCGGCGAGCCACAGGCCGGCGCAATAGGCCGACGGGCCCTTCATGACGATGTTGTCGAAGGTCTGGTCGGGAACGCCGTCATTCTCGATCAGCCCGTCATCGTCGCGGTCGAACCCGGCGAGGCGATCCATCGCCGCCTCGATCGCCGGAAAATGCCGTTGCAGCCATTTCGGACCGGCGCGCCGCGCATCGCGGGCCATGGTGATGACGAAGAACGAATTGAGGTCCTTCCACCCGGTGGAATCGCGCCAGGTATAGGCGTTCGGCGTGACGAACGGGTCTTCCAGCGGCGCGCCGAGATCGTGGGGCAGGGCGCCTTTCAGCAGCAGCGGAAAGGTCTGTCCGCCCGTCATGTGGCGGCGCTGCGTCGCGTCGCCCGCCATGGCGAAGCCGGCAAAGCCGTCCATCACCATGTCCTCCAGCTCCGGCCAGTGCCGGTAAACGGCTTCCGAAGCGTAGGTCCACAGGTCCAGGGAATTGTAATAGTCGTAATCGGGACATTCGATCAGGCCGAAATGGCTCGGCGTCTTGATGTCGCGCGCCGTCCAGACCGTGTTGCCGTCGACCAGGAAATACAGCTCGTTGAGCATCATGCCGGCGCGGTGCGGGTCGTTGCCGTTTTCCGCCGCATGGCGGGTGTGCCAGGCATTGATCTCGCCGCGCCACTGGCGATGGTTGGCGATGGCGTGGCAGGCGATGCGGGCGGCCTGGTCGCCCTTGGCGCCCCATTCGGCGGTATAGGCGCGCTTCCAGCTGCGCCCGGCGCCAAAGCTGATCGTCGGGAAATCCCAGGCGAGCGCGAAAGTGACATTGCGGCTCTCGCCCGGCGCCAGCAGCGTCTTGACGGCGATGGCGGTGGTCGGCAGGCCGCTTTCCGCTTCGGCAAAACCGGCCGCGGCGCGCCAGTCGGGCAGGTTTTCCGGCACATGGCCGTTTGCCGCGAAATCGCTCCACACCTCGGCGCCGTCCGACAGGCCGTCAAAGGTCGAGCAGACGGCGATCTCCAGGCCGGGCATCGCTTCGGCGACCATCGCCATGGTGCCGAAACCTTCCGGCGGGCTCTCGCCATAGGCGGCCATGGAGCCCATCAGCACGCCTTCGACCTCGCTGGTCTCAAAGCGCATGTTCTGGTTGCCGGCATTGCGGCGCTGCGGGCGGGCGCGCTCGAAGCTGTTGAACCAGCCGACCATATTGGCGAAATGGAACATCACCGCCGCGTCGGCCCGCGTTTCGGCGGTGTTCTGCAAGGTGCACTGGAACATGGCCACGGGCAGGCCGGCCCAATCGAGCCTGCCGGGCACGACCGGCGACCAGCTCTCGATCTTCAGGCGGACCGTCTCGTTCTCGCCAGACTCGAAGCCATGGCGCGCAAGTGGAAACAGCACGTCGTAGGCGCCGTCCGCCTGGTCGCCGAGAAAACTCCAGGCCCCCTTCTGCCCCGCCCCAACCCATGTCCATGCCGACAATTGGCCGGCGGCGGCTTCATCGGGTGGCGGCTGCAAAGCGCGCGCCATGGCTTCGCCGCCGGCCGGCTTTTGCCACAGTGCAAAACCGCAAGCCGGTTCGCGGAAGTTCTTGACGGCGCCGGCCTTCAGCGTCCAGCGCGTAAAGCCACCGCCGGCGGCAAAGATTATGCCGCCTGTGCCGATGCCGCCGAGCGGCAGGCCCTGGTCTTCAGGCGCTGCAAGCTGGCCGGGCACTTTCAGCTGGTCCGGTTCGCGCTGGTCGACCAGCGGGCGGCGAAATGCGAGGGCATCAAAGGCTGACATGCGGGACGGCTTCCGGGAATCAGCAAGAGTGACAGGGTGAAAGGATGCCCGCCCGCGCGCCGCTTGTCATCACCGATCTTGCAAACAGTGCCCGGGGGCAGCGATCTTGTGGCGGCGATCTTGCCGTAGGATCTTGTCGCACTGGCGCTTATGGCGTAACGCAGAGCCGGTCGGGTCCGTAGCTCAACTGGTTAGAGCCGACGGCTCATAACCGTCTGGTTGCAGGTTCGAGTCCTGCCGGACCCACCACCCAGTCTTATGCGAACCGAGCACCAAACCATGCCGGGTTGAATGGTCCCGTAAATTCAAAGGGTTGTTGGAGGTTTGTGCATCGAATTTGTGCCGAGAGACGGTTCATTGGCGGCCAATTTTGGCGAATGCCGCAGATTGTCTCTGTTTGGGGCATTGTCAGACTAAATCGGCTTGAGGCGGGCGGGTGAGTTTCGTAGCTTGCAGCGATGCAAAATCCCTTCCGGTACTTCAACAGTTCGCCTGAGGTAATTCGCCTCACGGTGATGATGTACATCCGGTATCCGCTTTCGCTGCGGCAGGTCGAAGACCTGCTGTTTGAACGCGGCATCGATATCTGCCACGAGACAGTACGTTTCTGGTGGAACCGGTTCGGTCCGATGTTCGCAGCGGAGATCCGGAAGCGGCGTATCCAACAGCATCGATCTTATTCCCGATGGCGATGGCACCTGGATGAAGTGTTTGTCCGGATCAACGGCGAGACGCATTACCTGTGGCGCGCCGTCGATCATGAAGGCGAGGTACTCGAAGTTTTTGCCACAAAGCGCCGGGATCGCAAGGCAGCGCTGAAGTTTCTCAAACGAACGATGAAGCGCTACGGCCGGCCGTGGTCGATCGTGACCGACCGTCTTCGCTCATACGGCGCGGCGATGAAAGTGATCGGAAATTTGGAGCGTCAGGAATATGGGCGTTGGCTTAATAACCGGGCCGAAAACTCACACCAGCCGTTTCGACGACGAGAAGGAGCGATGGCCAGGTTCAGATACATCAAGACCCTGCAAAAGTTCGCTTCCGCCCATGCCTCGATCCACAATCATTTCAACCGGGACCGCCATCTCAGTCGCCGCGATATCTTCAAGAAAAACCGCTCTGCCGCTATGGCTGAGTGGCGTCAACTTGCGGCCTGAGGACCCTGTGTTCACAAACTTTCGAGACTGGTTCGCATTAGACTGACAGCACCCTCTTGAGGGCTTAACGGACATCAGAATCGTGGTTCGTGACGTCCGAGATTGACGCAGAGCGGAAATTGGCGATGGCGCAAAATTCCACCAGCATTCAACGATGACCGACACGACGCGTGAAGGGTATTGGTACGGTTGAGCCGTCCTCCGAGCCGCTGGAACA
>CALZIL010000240.1 GCA_945787495.1 uncultured Afifella sp.
CGCCTGCCAGGGCTCCCTGGCGCCGCAATTGGCGCATAGCGCCTTGAGGATCTCGCCATGCATGTGGATCAGGTTTTTCGTGCCGGCCCATTCATGCAGCGGGTCGATGTTCTGGGTGACTGTCAGCACGTCGCCGGAAAATTCCGCCTCCAGCCGCGCCAGCGCGTCATGCGCGGCGTTGGGCTTGACGTCGCGCGCACCCTTGCGGCGGGAATTGTAGAAGTCCAGCACCGCCTCAGGGTCGCGGGCGAAAGCCTCCGGCGTCGCAACGTCCTCGATCCTGTGTCTGGCCCAGATGCCGTCCTTGTCGCGGAAGGTGCTGAGTCCGGACTCCGCCGACAACCCGGCGCCGGTGAGGATGACAATGCGTTGGAAGGTGGCCATGGCAGCGCGAAGATAAGCATCGGCGGAGGCCGGTGAAAACCCTTTTGCGCTAGCGCACGGGCAATTTGGGGGTATGGCGATCTGCAAGTCCGTTAAGTACCCGAAAGCGGATGTCGAGATACACGGGACTGATGTCCGCTATGTGCCAGAAACAGTCCTTTAGAACGTACTAATATGACCCGCCCAACGGACGGCATCTCATTGCCGGCGGAGGAGTCGTTTACAGCATCAAAAGCGAAGAGACTTTGCCGTAGTGATCTGTCCCAGCTTTGTTGATCTCTAGGAGGACTCGAGCGATGGCCAAAAACGGCCGTTTTTGGACTGAGGGAATTGGCAGGGGGTATTGTCGGGTCCGCAGAGCAATGCCGCTGTTCGTTCGATATTTACCATCGAGACATATCAACAACGGAGTTTACGTTACCGTAGGCTCAAAGCCGTCGAAGAAAATGTTCGACAGCAAAGCCGGATTCCCAAGCTCACTTAAGTGGGGGCTCAGTTGCTAAACGACAGATCAAATCGACGTGAGCATCCAGCCACTCGTGATCGAGCGGCAATCCTGCGATAAGCTTTCGAAAATAGGGGACGGCAATCGCCATTTCGACCAGCTGCCGCACCGGTACATTTTCTCGAAGCTCGTCTCGTTCTTTTGCAGCGGTGAAGACGACCTCTACGCTGACAATCCGATCTTTCATAAAGTCGTCGATCACGGTGCGTGCCTGCTGATCGGTCGCAGCCACCGCAACGACTTGCGGGGCCACTTGGCCCCAAGGTGTTTCGTTCAATGCCGTCAGAAGATTACCCATCATCCAGGCCAGGTCGGCGCGCAACGGCCCGTTGGTCTTTGGGGCGAAGATTGGCGAGGTCGCTGCGCGCAAGAAGGCATCGTTGCGCAGCGATTCCAGCTTCGGCCAGTGCCGGTACAGCGTGCTGCGCGAGATACCCGTTTTCGCGCTGATCGACGCGTAAGTGACCGCCAAAACACCTTTCTCCTGCAGGATGCTCAACGCCGCATCCAAAGCAAGTGTACGGGTTGCAGCCAAACGTGGGTCTTCAGGTTTATTCATGCCTCGCTGCCTTATAGAACATTTTGTTGCATTACAGTACACTACGTTCTACAGACTCGCCAGTGGATCGTTTTTCGCCGGAGGCTCGGTTCGAGAGAGTACTCTCCTCGGTTCGCGACGCGCAAACCCAACGATCGCAAGCGTCTGAAATAGGAGAGAAAAGAGGAGGATGAGATGTTCAAAAAACTTCGCACGGCAATGACGGCAACGTTCTTGGCTATTGGCTGGGCGGGGCTGGTTCAGGCAGAAACCCCTGCCCAATACACGCAAGAAATCGCGCCCGGTGTCTACAGCTATGGCGGCGGCAATGGATATCATTCCATGTTTCTTGTGACCGACGACGGAGTGGCCGTGTTCGAAACGGTCAACACCGATCACTCCACAAAACTTCTTGAGGCAATTCGCAGCGTGACGGATCAACCGATCCGATACGCGCTTCACAGCCACAACCATTGGGACCATGCCGGCGGCGGCAAGGTTTTTCAGGATGCCGGTGGCCAAACCGTCATGCATACGCTTGCCGCTGAATGGCTTGCGGCACATCCCGGCAGAGAGACCTCGCCCCCCGATATCGTATGGGAGGGTAACCTCCGTGAAATCGAGGTTGGCGGTGTCGAAATCGAACTCCACTACCTGGGCCTGAACCACGGCCTGGGGATGACGGTTTTCCTGATCCCCGAAAAGCGTGTTGCCTATATCGCAGACCTGGTGACACCCAACCGGGTGATGTTCACCATTGTGCCGGATTTCAATATTGGTGAATGGGAACGAACCCTCAAGGAAGTTCTGGAACTCAACTTCGATGTCGCTGTTTGCTCGCACAACGAATTGCCGGCCGATATTGTGGCATCGGGTTGCACCAAAGGACATGTCGAGGAGAATCTGCAATTCATCGCTGATCTCAGAAATGCAATCTTTGCGGAATTCAAAAAAGGAACTGGCGCGTTTGAGATCCCGGCCGCCATCGAACTCCCGCAATATGCGCATTGGGCTCACTATGACGACTGGCTCGAAATGAATGTGTGGAGAATGATGCTCGATCTCTTTATGGGACCGTATCCCTGGCTCCCGGATAGTCAGGGTTAACCGATGAGATTGCTCCCGGACAAATAGTTCGGGAGCAACAAACGAACCCGAATACGTCTAAGTGCAATCATTCAAGCCAGGGGTGCTTCCCGCTCACGCTAATTCCAAGGGGACTTGGTGACATGAAAGTATGGCGGATATCCCAATATTTATTTGTGGCAATTTTGGTGGCGACTTCGTCTGCCTCGGCAGACGCCGGAAACCTACCAGTGCGAGAAACGCCGATTCCGCGAACGACAAATAGCGTCCCACACGTTCAGATCGGCGTCGAGCCAGTTCCGGAGATTTCGGCCGAACTGTTGAAACGCGTTTCGAAAATCCAAGGCGTCGAGATAAGAAATACGGTCATTTCTTTGCCGGGCGCGTTGGGTTTTTGGGTCAACGACAAAATGGCGCTCGCTCACCCCGAGGTGATTGTCGGCGGCCGGGAGTTTGCGCATCTGCACCCTGATGGCAGCCTACACGCCAGCCTCCCGCCAGAGCTTGCAGATCAGGCGATAAAAGCTGGCTGGGCGGTACGCCATCCCTGGGCCGATCAAAGGCCGGGTTGGGATGGGTTCGTGATGATCTTCACGCCCGTCACCTTCGATGAATTGGAGGTGGTCTTCGAGTTGGTCGTGGAATCGTACGAGTTCGTCACAGGAAGCGATGCGACTTCGATCTGACATCTCAAATCAGGAGAAATCTGCCCGCGAGGGCTTTCTCTACTGGATGGGTGAGACGTTTTACGGGGTTAAATGACAAAATTATAAGGTGGTCTTTATTCTCAAGCACACATTTGACGAGCCCGAACAACGACTTGCTATTTCACATATCATCAATCTCGATGTCGATCCTAAAGAACGGAAGCCATACAACTTTCCGCACATCCATTCATGGGTGATGGCGCATGCCGGGCAGGTGCTTAACGACTATGCGGACAGCGTCAAACGCGAATCGTTGATTCCGGCTGGAGCCCCCCTTCACTTATGTGCCGGAAAAATAAGGTGGTGATGTCCGAAATGGGTCAAATGCGAAATCGTCCAAATCTTGACTAATTTCGGGACAATTCGGCACGCTGCTCGTTCCGGTAGTTTGAAGATCGATGCATATCGAATTCAATTGCCATTTCACCGGTAGGGGATGGCGCTGGGCATCTCATCGCCATTCGTCACCAAAGGTCACATTTCTGGCTGACCTTGTACTTGCGTCGGGGCTCGTCCCGCACTCGCAGGCGGGTGATAGTCGTGCCGGGGCTGCTCGATTTGTAAAAACCCATTATCGGTGGCGCCGAGCCGGAATCTGCTGCCGAAAAACCGAAAAGCTGCCCGCCGACGCGCCGCGGCTACCAGCTTGCGTCGACGCAGCCAGGAATACCCCCGGATCTGATCGCTGGCGTCAATCGAAAACGTCGAGGACGATCATGACCAGGCCAACCAAAATGATGGCAAAGATCCAGGTCCCGACGATCTCTTTTGCCGCGCCGGTTTCGCGATCGCGATTCTCATCGTAGATCATGACAACGGCCTCTATGGTGTACGGTCCCCCAGCAGCGGCGTATCCTGACCACGTTCCGGCACCATGTCTGTGGCATTTCCCACAAAGTCGAATTTATTTGAGCGGATTTTTGGCGAGCCCCGACGCCGTGCCGGCGGGGTTTTCACGCCGGTCGGGCCGAAAAGCTGTTGGCCGGCGCGGCGCATCTGCTAGCTTGCCGCGATGACCCATCAGCCAGGCACCAGGGACGGCAGCGAGGCGGCAGTGGACGCGGCCGAAACCGCCGGAACGCGCACGACCAGCTCAAAACCGGTTGCGGCGACCGATGGCGCGGCGCGCGTTACGCCGATGATGGAACAATATATCGAGATCAAGGCAGCCAATCCCGATTGCCTGTTGTTCTACCGCATGGGCGACTTCTACGAGCTGTTCTTCGACGATGCCTCGATCGCCTCGCGGGCGCTCGGCATCGCGCTGACCAAACGCGGCAAGCATCTGGGCGAGGATATTCCGATGTGCGGCGTGCCGGTGCATGCCGCCGACGATTATCTGCAAAAACTGATCGCCGGCGGCTTCCGCGTCGCTGTCTGCGAACAGACCGAAGATCCGGCCGAGGCCAGGAAACGCGGCTCTAAAGCCGTGGTGCGGCGCGAGGTCACGCGGCTGGTGACGCCGGGGAAACGCGGCTCTAAAGCCGTGGTGCGGCGCGAGGTCACGCGGCTGGTGACGCCGGGCACGCTGACGGAAGAGACGCTGCTTGACGCGGCGCGCAACAATTTCCTGGCGGCGCTGGTCAAATCGCCGGCCAGCGAGGATGCCGATTCGCGCTATGCGATGGCGTGGATCGATATTTCCACCGGTGAGTTCCGGGTCGGCGAGACGATGACGGCCGGATTGGCGGAGCTGCTCGCCCGGATCGAGCCGAGCGAGGTGTTAGTCAGCGACCGGCTTGGCGATGATGAACGCCTGCGCGTGGGACTGGAGGAGGCCGGCGCATCCGTATCGGTTCTGGCACCGTCGTTTTTCGATTCCGCCACCGCCGAGAGCCGGCTTGCGCAGGCATTCAACGTCTCGACGCTCGCCGGTTTCGGATCGTTTTCGCGCATCGAGTTGGCCGCCGCGGCGGCGATCCTTGCCTATGTGGAAAAGACGCAAGTGGAGAGGCGCCCGGCGATCGCGCCGCTTGTGCAG
>CALZIL010000241.1 GCA_945787495.1 uncultured Afifella sp.
CCGGCCAGGGATCGCCGCCAGGCGGCACCAGTTCATCGCCGGTCGCCAGGATCGCCACGCGCGGCCGCCGCCGAACCGGAATCTGCGCATAATTCATCGACGCCGCCAGCGCGATTCCCCGCGAGCCCAGCACAAGCCCGGCCACAAGCAGCCGCTCGTCTTTTTTAAAATCAAGCCCGGCCGGGCGCACATGCAGGCCTTCGCTGACCGGCACCGTCACCGTAACGGTATTGCCCTCGCGCTCAGCATTTTCCTGGATGAGGATCGCATCGGCGCCGTCGGGCACCGGCGCGCCGGTAAAGATGCGCACGGCCTCACCCGGTCCGAGCGCACCGTCAAAGCGCTCGCCCGCGCGAGAAACACCAATTACTGTCAGGCATTGGTCCTCACGCCCCGCATCGGCGGCGCGCACCGCATAACCGTCCATCGCCGAAGCGGGGAAGGGCGGCTGCGTGCGCGTTGCCGCCAGATCGGTGGCGAGCACCCGGCCGAGCGCCGCATCGAGACCGACGGTCTCGCTTGCCAGCGCTTCGACGCCGTCAAGCAGCTGCGCCGTGGCGTCTTCGACCGATAGCAGGCTCATGCCGGTCCGGAATTATCGGCGCGCCAGTCGCCGGAGCGGCCGCCGGCTTTGGACTCCAGCCTGATGTCGGTGATCCGCATGCCGCGATCGACGGCTTTTGCCATGTCGTAGATGGTCAGGCAGGCGAGCGAGACGGCGGTCAGGGCTTCCATCTCAACGCCGGTCTTGCCGTCGACCCTGGCTGTCGCCGTCACGTGCAAGCCGGGCAGCGCATCGTCGGCGCTGATCTCCACCGAGATCTTGCTCAGCGCCAGCGGGTGGCACAGCGGGATAAGCTCATGGGTGCGCTTGGCCGCCATGATTCCGGCCAGCCGCGCCGTACCGATAACGTCGCCCTTCTTGGCGTCACCGGCGCGGATCAGTGCCAGGGTTTCGGCCGCCATGACGACGGCACCGCTCGCCGTTGCCGTGCGGGCCGTCGCCGCCTTGTCGCCGACATCGACCATATTGGCCGAGCCGTCGCCGGAAAGATGGGTCAGATCCGCCATTACGCCGCCGCCTCCGCGCCTGCCGGGGTCAACAAGGCCCGCGTCGCCGCCGCCACGTCACCGGCGCGCATCAGGCTCTCACCGACCAATATGGCATGAATTCCCGCCTTGCCGAGCCGGGCAATGTCGCCGGGCGTGGCAATGCCGCTTTCGCCGACCAGCAGCCGTTCGGCGGGAACCTGCGGCGCTAGGCGTTCGGCGGTCTTCAGGCTTGTCTCAAAGGTTCTGAGATCACGGTTGTTGATGCCGATCAGCGGCGAGGTCAACGCCAGCGCGCGCTCCAGTTCGGCCTCGTCATGGATTTCGATCAGCACATCGAGGCCTAGGTCGAGGGCGGCCTCTTCCAGCGCATGGGCTTCGCCGTCATTGACGGCGGCCATGATGATGAGGATGCAGTCCGCCCCCCAGGCCCGCGCCTGGAACACCTGATAGGGGTCGAACAGAAAATCCTTGCGCAGGCAGGGCAGGGCGGTCGCGTCGCGCGCCGCGGTGAGGAATTCCGGCGCACCCTGAAACGACGGTCCGTCGGTGAGAACGGAAAGACAGGCCGCGCCGCCGGACTCGTAGGCTCTGGCGAGGACAATCGGGTCGAAATCGGCGCGGATCAGGCCCTTTGATGGGCTTGCCTTCTTGATTTCCGCAATCAGCGCCGGCCGGCCACTGGCGATCTTCTCTGTCAATGCCCGGGCAAAACCACGCGGCGCATCGCGGTCGGCGATCATGGCCTCAAGCTCGGCCAGCGGCACCAGCAGCTTCGCCGCGGCGATTTCGTCGCGCTTGTAGGCTTCGATTTTCTTCAGGATATCGCCCATCGCCTCAGCCTGAATTGGAAACCTTGACGAGCGCTTCAAGCGCCGCGCGCGCCTTGCCCTCGTCGATGCTGGCGCGGGCAAGCTCGACCGCATCGGCCAGAAGATCGGCCTTGCCGGCGACCATCAGCGCGGCGGCGGAATTGGCAATGACGATATCGCGATAGGGACCCGGCTCGCCGGCCAGAACGGCGGTCAGCGCCGCCGCATTGGCCTTGGCGTCGCCGCCTTTCAGGTCGTCCGGTTTGGCCAGCGCCAAGCCGAAATCATCGGGGTGAAGCTCAAAGACGCGGACATGGCTGTCTTTCAGCTCCGCCACATAGGTCGTGCCTGTGGTGGTGATCTCGTCGAGCCCGCCTTCCTCTCCGAATGTGCCATGCACCACCCAGGCGGCTTCCGCGCCCAGCGTGGCGAGCACATTAGCCAGCGGCTCGATCCACTGGCGCGAAAAGACGCCGAGCATGTAGCGCTTGACGCCCGCCGGATTGCACAGCGGCCCGAGCAGGTTGAAGATCGTCCGCGTGCCCAGCTCCACCCGCGTCGGGCCGACATGGCGCATCGCCGCGTGGTGGTTGGGGGCGAACATGAAGCCGATGCCGGCGTCGCGGATACATTCGGCGATCTGTTCCGGCCCGATCTCCAGATTGATACCGAGTTCGGTCAGCACGTCGGCGGCACCCGACTTCGACGACAGCGCCCGGTTGCCGTGCTTGGCGACCGGCACCCCGGCGCCGGCGACGACCAGCGCCGAACAGGTTGAGATATTGTAGGTGCCCGAGGCATCGCCGCCGGTGCCGACAATGTCGATGGCGTCCGCCGGCGCTTCCACCGGCATCATCCGCGCCCGCATGGCCGCCACCGCCCCGGCGATCTCAGCCACGCTCTCGCCGCGCACCCTGAGCGCCATCAAAAAACCGCCGATCTGGCTTGGCGTCGCGTCGCCCGACATGATGATGTCGAAGGCCTCGCGCGCCTCCGATTCCGACAGATGCGCGCCCGACGCGGCCTTGCCGATCAGCGGTTTGAGGTCGCTTGTTTTTGGGTCCGGGGCCATGACTCAGGCCGCCGTCTTGCGCCCGGTTTCGCCGTTGAAGGCGCGGGCGATGTCGAGGAAATTGCGCAGGATGCGGTGGCCGTGCTCCGAAGCGATGCTTTCGGGATGAAACTGCACGCCATGCACCGGATGCGAGCGGTGCTGCACGCCCATAATGACGCCGTCGGCGGTCCAGGCGGTCTTTTCCAGTTCGCCCGGCAGGCTGCCCGGCGCAATCGTCAGCGAATGATAGCGGGTTGCTTCAAACGGCCCGTTGATGCCGGCAAAGACGCCGCTGCTGTTGTGCTCGATCGGCGAGATCTTGCCATGCATCAGCACCGGCGCGCGCTCGATCCTGCCGCCATAGGCCTGGCCGATCGCCTGATGGCCGAGGCAGACGCCGAAAATCGGCACGCGCCCGGCCGCCGCTTCGATCAGCGACAGACAGATGCCGGCCACGTCCGGCGTGCACGGGCCGGGCGACAGCACGATGGCTTCCGGCTCCAGCGCCAGCGCCTCGGCGGCGGAAATCTTGTCGTTGCGGATAACGCGCGGCACGGCGCCAAGCTCGCCGAGATAATGGACGAGATTGAAGGTAAAACTGTCGTAATTGTCGATAACGAGCAGCACGGGATCGCTTTTCCGGTTGTGTGGAAGGGAGTTAGGCCGCAAGCGGCGATGCGGTCAAGTCAGGGTGCCATCGTCATTCTCAGGCCCCTCTCACTGTCATCCTCCGGCTTGACCGGAGGATCGCTCAAATGCCGTGCAAAGGGCGGCCGATGGTCCGATCAAGTCGGACCATGACAGTAGTGGGAATGCGGCGCTCAATGATGACCCGCTACCGCCAGCCGAATGCCGCATTCCCGATGATCGCCGCGCCGAGCACGATCAGCGCGATGAAAAATACCCGCCGGAACCGCGCCTCTGACAGGCGTTGCCGGATCCTTTGCCCGAACACCATGCCCGCGGCGGCCGGAAGAAGGGCGGCGAGCGACAGGCCGCCCAGTTCGGCGCTCAAGAGATTGTTGCCCTTCAGCGCCACGGCGAGCGCCAGCGTCGAGACGGTGAACAGCATGCCCATGGCCTGGATGAGCTGGTCGCGCTGAAGCCCGATCGCCTGCAGATAGAGGACGCCGGGCACGACGAAGGAGCCGGTCATGCCGGTCAGGACGCCGTTGACCGCGCCGGTGAGCGGCCCGGCCCACACCGCCTGGCGCGCCGTAATGGCCAAACGAAAGCCGGCAAGGTTCGAGGCCGCATAGGCGATCAGCAGCCCGCCGAGCAATGCGGAGAGCAGCCGCAGATCGACCCGGGTCAGGGCCAATGCTCCGATCCATACCATCAGGCTCGCCATCACGAGGAAAGGCCAAATGCGCGAGAGGATGTCCCGGCCGTTTCCCCCGACCATCGCCTGCCAGAGATTGGTGACGAAGGACGGCACCAGCAGCAGCGCCATCGCCGAAGTGAGGTCGAGAACGATGGTCATGAGCCCGAGGCTGACGGTCGGCAGCCCCAGCCCGATGACGCCCTTGACGGTTCCGGCGATCAGGAACGCGCCGGCAATCGCCGCCAGGATGAAAGGCTCGGGCATCAGGCGAGTTTAGCCGACTCGGCGAGGAGGGGGAGGGAGCATGGGATGGCAGGTTTTTAAGGAAGGTGGGAGGCCGCAAGCGGCGATTCGGTCAGGCGGGGAGGGGGTAGTCGGGTTATGTCTTGTCGGGTAAATGAAAACGGTACCTCGTAAGCGGATAGGGAAATACGAACGTTGTT
>CALZIL010000242.1 GCA_945787495.1 uncultured Afifella sp.
GGAACTGCTGTCCAAGACGGAACTCGACAGCAAGCAGAAGATGTTCACCGGCATCATCGTCAGGTCCGGCCATGCGCTGGTGACGATCATCAACGACATCCTCGACTTCTCCAAGATCGATTCCGGCCAGCTGGAGCTCGACCCGCAGCCGTTCAGGCTGGCCGAAGCCATTGAAGACGTGGCGACTCTGGTCTCCACCAAGGTGCAGGAGAAAGAGCTGGAGCTGGCGGTGCGCATCCAGCCGGACCTGCCGGAGATGTTCATCGGCGATGTCGGCCGCCTCCGCCAGATCATCACCAATCTGGTCGGCAATGCCGTCAAGTTCACCGAACAAGGCCATGTGCTGGTCGATGTGTCGGGCACGGTCAGCGTCGATGACGATGGTGAGGCGAAGGCGGCGCTGCTGGTCAAGGTGGAGGATACCGGCATCGGCATCCCGGCCGAAAAGGCCGATCATGTGTTTGAGAAGTTCTCGCAGATCGACGGGTCCTCGACGCGCACCCATGAAGGCACCGGGCTCGGCCTGACCATTGCCAGGAAGCTGGTGGAGATGATGGGCGGCGAGATCGGCGTGGAAAGCGAACCGGGCAGGGGCTCGACCTTCTGGTTCACCGTGCCGCTGCCGGTGCATGACACCGGGATCCGGCGCAAGCGCGTTCCGGTCGATGTGTCGGGCGCGCGCATCCTTGTCATCGACGACAATGAGGTCAACCGCTCGATCCTTCTGGAGCAGCTCGGGTCGTGGAAGTTCGACGCCACAGCGACGCCCTCGGGGCGTGAAGGGCTGGCGGTGCTCGGCCATGCCGCGCAGATCGGCCGGCCGGTCGATCTGGTCATTCTGGACTATCACATGCCGGTCATGGACGGCGCCGATGTCGCCGATCTGATCCGCGCCGATGCGGCGATCAGGGACACGCCGATCATCATGCTGACCTCGGTCGACGACAACCGCAATTCGCGGCGGCTGCGCGATCTCGTCATCCAGGGCCATCTGGTCAAGCCGGCGCGGGCCTCGCTGCTGCTCGATACGATGATCACCGTCCTGCAGGACGCCCATGTTGCCAACGGCGTGGAGACGGATGCGGCCGGGACAACGAATGAAACTACGGTTGCCGGGCCGGCGGCGCCGATCGGCACGCAAGCCGGCAAGGGCGATGGCAAGGCCGTCGTCAGACAAGGAAGGAGCGGTCTCATGATCCTCGTGGCGGAAGACAATGAAGTGAACCAGATCGTTGTGGAGCAGATCCTCATCGATGCCGGGCATGCCTATGCGATTGTGGATAACGGCAAGCTGGCGCTGGATCAGTTCATGGCCGAGCGGCCTGATCTGGTGCTGATGGATGTCTCGATGCCGGAGATGAACGGGCTGGAGGCGACCAAGGCGATGCGCGAGGCGGAACTGGACGCCGGCGACGGCGTGCGCACGCCGATCATCGGGCTGACGGCGCATGCGCTCAAGGGCGACAAGGAAATCTGTATGGAGGCGGGCATGGACGATTATATGCCCAAGCCGATCAGCCCCGACGCGCTGCAGGCCAAGGTCGCCGAATGGCTGGAGAAATCCGGCAATGCCGGCAATACTCAAAGCGCCGTCGCCTGAGGCTTTTTGGGCACCTGATCCGGGATTACCGGCATGACCAGCCTTCATGTCAGCTGCAGCAGTGGTCGTAACGCCGGGCCGCCGATCGTGCTGCTGCACGGTTTCGGCAGCGACCATCGCGCCTGGAGGGATGTGCGGCCTTTTCTTGATAGAGACCGGCAGGTGCTGGCCTTCGACTTGCCAGGGCACGGGCAATCGCTCGGCCGGTCACAAAGCGGCAATGCCGGTATTGCCGCAAAGGCCATTTTGCAAAGCCTGACGGATCTGGACATCGAGACGGCGCATCTGGCCGGCCATTCCATGGGCGGCGCGGCGGCGGCCTTGATCGCGCTGATGGCGCCGGAGCGGGTGCGCTCGCTGACATTGCTGGCGCCTGGCGGTTTCGGGCCGGAGGTCAATCACCGGCTTTTGCGGCGCTTTGCGGCGGCCTCCGATGAGGCCGAGATCGCGTTGCTGCTTGAGCAGTTTTTCGGTTGGCAAAATCCACTGCCGGCCGGCCTTGCCGCGGAGCTTGCCGAGATGCGGCGGGTCGATGGCCAGTTGGCGGCGCTTGAGGGCATCGTCGAAACCTTGTTCGATGGAGATGTCCAGAAGATCCTGCCGGTTGAAAAGCTCGCCGCCGGGCCGTTTCCGGTCAAGGTTGTTTGGGGCACGCAGGACCGGGTCCTGCCGACGCGCCAGGCGCACAAACTGCCGGGCCGCATCGCCGTGCACATTTTCGAATATGCCGGCCACATGCTGCCCTACGAAATCCCCGGTGATGTGGCCCATCTCATTGCCGAAAATGCACGCTAACCGGCAATCAGGTCACCGCGATGATTTTCGCGTCCGTCGCTCGCGCCAGGGCCTGCGGGGTAACGGAAAAGACGGCATTTGGCGCGCCGGCCGCCGCCCAGACGCGATCGAAGGCCAGTAGATCACGGTCCATATAGGCTCTGAGTGACGTCAGCGAGCCGAGCGGTGCAACGCCACCAATGGCAAATCCGGTGACGACGCGGACATGATCTGCATCGGCGCGCTCCAGGCGATCGCCGATCGCGCTGGCAACCTTGGTCTCATCGACGCGGTTCTTGCCGGAAACCAGAAACAGTGCAGTTTCACCGCTTTCGGCGAGACGGAAAACCAGCGATTTGACGATCTGGGCGGGGCTTGTGCCGCAGGCCGCCGCCGCTTCCACCGCCGTGCGGGTGCTTTCCGGCATGCGATGCACGGTGATCTCAAGGCCGGCGGCGCGGGCAGCCGCGGCGAACCGGCCGGTGCTGCCAATTTTGCTGCTCGATGCGGTGTTTTCAACCATGTCGCTTTTCCGCCCTAAATTCGTCGATTTTACAAGGCTTGCCGTGGCTTGTCCGGTGTGCTGTTTCTTATTGTGCCGGTCTCGCGAGGTGAACGTAAAGAGTGTGTCCATGACCAGCGAAGAAGGTGCCGCCGTTCTCGATTTGCAGCAGGCGATCCGCGACGCTCGCGTTGTGCAGGCTGAGCGTGATGACGTGATCGTGGAATTGCGGGAAAGCGAGCGCATCCGGCTCGTGCTTCTCGCCGAAGCGCTTCAGGGCGTCTTTGACGACCTGCCGGACGAGATCGATGAATTCGCGCTGGCGGTCCTGCCGGGCGATCCGCCGCGTTTTTGGGTGGATGCGACCAGTTTCGTCATGATGAGCCGCGACAAGCGAAACTACCGGTTTGTCAAGGATACCCGCCTTGGCCGCACGGTTCTGGCCGAGGACGCCGAGGTCGACGTCATCGCCGATGCGGTCACCCGTTATGTTGCCGAACGCATCGTCCAGCGCGAGCGGGCGCTTGAGGCCGACTGGATTGCCGGTGAAGGCGGATCGCAAGCGTTTGCCGGTGCTCATTCTGCGGAGCAGTTCCGGTCGGCTCGCGGCACGCTCTGGGCGTTGGCCGGTTTCGGGATGGGGGTGATCTGCGGGGCATTCCTGTTGTTGGTCTATGCCTGGATCAGCACGGAGGGCTAAGCCGGAACCCGTCCCGTGCCGTCTCAACGATCGCCCCTTCAGCGTCAAAGCAGCGATGGGTGACTGCGACCTGAAAGGCGTCCTCATCAACTGCAATCTCGTGGATCGCATAGCCACCAGGCTTGTGACTTCCACCGGGCGGACCGGAGCCCGCGGCGGCGCCGGCGACCGGTACCGGGCCGCTACGACCGGGAACCGTCATAGTGATCGCGCGATGATCGTGGCCGTGCAGGATCAGTTCGGCGCCGGCTGTTTGAATGACGGATCGGAAGCGGCCGGCGTCGGTAAGGCGGCGCGTATATCCACGCCAGTCCATCAATTTCGGCGGGTGATGGATCAGCACGATGCGGGCGAGGCCCTCGGCGCCGGTCTTCTCTAACAATGCAACCAGCTTCTCCGCCTGGCCGGGACCAATCCGGCCGGTCGCCATGAAGGGCGCGCTGGCAACTGCCGAGGAGACGCCGATCAACGCAATGCCGTCTCGGCGCCGCAGGAACGGAAACCGCGCATCCTCGCCGGGATCGGCGTCGTCGCTGCTCATCCATTGCGCCCACAGCCGGCGATAATGGCGATGAGCGCGGGGCACATAGGCGTCGTGATTACCGGGTATGACGGTGACATCTGCGGGCGGGCCGAGACGCTCAAGCCAGAGCCGGGCGGCTTCAAACTCGTCGTATAGCGCGATATTGGCTAGGTCGCCGGTGACGACGATATGGTCGGGATTGTGCGCCCGCATGTCGGCGAGAAGGCGATCCAGGCTCTGCGTTGTCATTTCGCAGGCGCGGTTGAAGCGCCAGTTGGCGTAGCCGATCAGCCGCTTTGAGGCGAGGTCGCGCAGGCGCGGCTCGGGCAGCGGCGCAAGATGCACGTCGGAGAAATGGGCGATCCGGAACATTGGCGAGGCCTAACCGGAGCGCATGCCGGGTGCAACCATTTGCTGGCGCCCTGTTTAGGCTGATGCGATGCCATGATAGGCAGCCGCTGAAAGGATTGTCGATGGCCGAACCGCCACATGCCAATGCGTTTCAAAGACTGTTTAACCGGGCGCTGATGA
>CALZIL010000243.1 GCA_945787495.1 uncultured Afifella sp.
TGCTTGCCGGCTTCGCAATCCTGGCGATGATCGCCGCGCCGTCTCTCGCGCTGCTGCGGCCAGGACTGCGCCAACTCTATGCCTGCCTTGTCGTCAGCGCCATCGGATCGGTCACCGCCGGCGTGACACTTGGCTCGCCGATCAGCCTTGCCGGCGTCCTGACCTTTGCCCTCCAGTTCCCGATCGCCATGGCCGGGCTTGTCATGACAGCGGCAGCCGCCCGCCGCATCGGCAATGGCGGTCAATACCATAGCGCCAGCCCCGCGCTAGCCGCGGTCACACTGGTCTTCAGCTTTGCTCTCGCCGGTCTGCCGCCATTTTCCGGTTTCTGGCCGCGGGTCATCTTGACCCAGGCCGCCCTCCTGGAAGCGCGCTGGTGGCTGGCCGGAGCGATCCTGCTCAGCGGGCTGCTGATCCTCATCGCAACCGCGCGGACATTCGCCGCGTCAATCGGCACCGACCGGCCGGCCGAAAATCCCGCCCATCATCTGAGTGCCCGTGACCACTTGTTTATGTTCGCACCGCCGATCGCGCTGGCGGCGTTGACCGTCCTTCTCGGCGTCTGGCCGGCAATCGTGATGTCGATAGCCGACCGGTCGGTCGCGGCGCTGCTCAGCCCCTGATCATCCCCCTTATCGCCCCCTTATCACCAATGACGGGGCCCGGGATGCCGGATCGGGTCGGGTATTATTTTCAGTATTGCGCTGCCATATCACCGCAATTGCGGCGGACATCCGGCCGGATTTGTTCTTTTACGTGGCGAAAATTTGAAAAAGTGATAGTCAGCCTCTGGTTCGTGGATGACTGATTTTCATTGCTATTCACCGATGTGGACCAAACTGAATTGTCAATGTGACCTTATGACATAGTATAAATTCACCATATTTTTCTTGCAGTTTATTGATGAGGAATGTATGCGGTTGCTCGGAATTCGCGAACGGGGGCCGAATCCCACCGAAACGAAATCTGTCAATGAAACCTAAAGATCAATGAAACCTAAAGATCAATGAAACCTAAAGATCAATGAAGCCTAAAGAAATGAAATCCAAAGAGGATCCGATGACGGAGAATATGGAACAGGACAATCTTATCGAACTGACGGCAGATGTCGTTTCTGCCTATGTCAGCAACAATTCAATTCAATCTTCGGATCTTCCAGCTCTGATCAGCGAAGTTCATGCCGCCCTGCATCAGACGCTTGGCGGTCCCGCCGAACCCGAGCCGGAGCCACAAAAGCCGGCTGTTTCGATCAAGAAGTCGGTGACGCCGGACTATATTATCTGTCTTGACGACGGCAAGAAGTTCAAGAGTCTCAAGCGGCATCTGCGGACCCATTATGACTTGACGCCGGAAGACTACCGGGAGAAGTGGGGTCTTCCCGCCGATTATCCCATGGTTGCGCCGAACTACGCCAAGGCGCGTTCGATGCTGGCCAAGAAGATGGGCCTGGGCCAGAAACGCGGCAAGCGGAAGTAAACACCGAAGCATTTCAGTCAAAGGCGGCGCCGGAGCGATCCGGCGCCGTTTTTGTTTTGACGCCGGACCCATAAGCACCCGGTCATAAGCGGAATGCGACTGATCGGCGATCAGTGGCAGTGCAGTTCGTGAAAGTCGAAACCCGTCCAAAGAGCACAACACCCAAAGTTGTGTTCCGCCTTTCCAAAATGCCTCTGAGCGGACCTCAGGCCCAATTAGACACTGCAACATGCCAGCACTACAATCGCTCATTGCATCGCTTGGAATGTCTGGGGGACACGTCCCAGAGGACCGACATGGTCGAGGAACCCGTCCAACGCAGGCTTGCCGCCATCCTTGCTGCCGATGTGCGCGGCTATGGCCGGCTCGTGCGCGCGGATGAAGAAGGCACACTTTCGGCAGTCAGATCGGATATCGCCGAAACGTTCGATCCTTGCATCAAGGCCCACAATGGCCGGATCTTCAAGACGATGGGCGACGGCCTTCTCGTCGAGTTTGCCAGCGTCGTCGATGCGGTCCGCTGTGCTGTGGACGTGCAGCATGCGATGACGGATCGAAACGCGGATCGAGCCGAAGACCACAAGATAGAGTTTCGGATCGGCATCAATCTTGGCGATGTCGTAACCGAGGGAGACGATCTGCACGGCGATGGCGTTATTGTCGCAACGAGGCTCGAGGGCTTGGCGGAACCGGGCGGCATCTGGATTTCCGGCAGCGCTTTTGAACAGGTTCGCGACAAGCTGGAAGTTGGTTTTGAGGACACAGGCGACCAACAGGTCAAAAACATTGACAGGCCAGTCCGCGCCTACCGCGTGGTGCTGGATGCAGTCGGCCAGGGTCGGATTTACACGCCTTTGGCGACCCGCCTGAAGCGCCTGAAATGGCCGGCGGTGGCATTTGTGGCCGTCATCGCCGCGCTGGTCGTCGCCCGGCAGTTCGGTGTCTTTCCAATCCGAGAGGCGACACCAGAGTTCGATCCCGCGTCGGTTGAGCGCATGGCCTTTGCGCTGCCCGACAAGCCCTCCATCGCCGTGTTGCCGTTCAACAACATGTCCGATGATCCCGCCCAGGAGTATTTCGTCGACGGCATAACGGAGGATCTGATCACCGACCTGTCGAAGGTCTCGGCCCTCTTCGTCGTCGCCCGCAATTCGGTTTTCACCTACAAGGGCCGGCCGGTGAAGGTGCAACAGGTCGCCGAGGAACTGGGCGTGCGGTATGTGCTTGAGGGCAGCGTGCGCCGCGCCGGGGATCAGGTGCGGATCAATGCCCAGTTGATCGACGCGGTGTCGGGCGGACATTTGTGGGCCGATCGCTATGACGGGTCCACGGCCAACGTTTTTGAATTACAGGATCAGGTCACGCGGACAATTGTGGCGGCCCTGGAGGTCAATCTCACTGCCCGGGAGCAGGATGCCCGGACACGCAAACAGAGTGACAATCCGCAAGCCTATGACGCTTTCCTGCAAGGCTGGGAACTGCTCCAGCAATTCACGCCTCAGAGCATCGCTGCCGCGGTGCCGCGCCTGGAACGCGCACTGGACCTTGACCCGGACTATTCACGCGCCCACGCAGCACTTGCCGCAGCCTACTTGGAAGCCTGGCGCAACAGATGGGTCAAGCAGCTGGGCCTTTCGTATCTGGGTACGGCCCGCAAGGCAAAACATCACCTTGAGCTGGCGCTGGTTCGCCCGACACCTTTGGCGCATCAAACTGCCGCGAAGCTCGCGATCGCACAGAACCGACCTGAAGATGCAATTTCCGAATCTGAGCGCGCCATCGCGCTCGACCCGAACGACCCGGCCGGATATATCGCGCTGGCCACAAGCATGATCTATGCGGGAAACGCCGAACAGGCCGAGCCGGCGCTTGAAAAAGCCATGCGGTTGAATCCCCATCATGGGCCGGACTATCTCGTCCTGCTCGGCCAGATGCGGTTCGACATGGAACGGTATGAAGACGCCGTGAAAACTCTTCAGAGTGCGATCGTCAGAAATCCCGGAAGTGATACCGCGCTCCTGTATCTAGCCTCCGCTTACGGACATCTTGGACAGAAAAAGCAGGCGGAAGAAGCGATCGAAAGCTTCAATCAGCTACGACAGAGCCAGGACTTGTCGAGCTTCAATCAGGGCATAATCGATCACTGGCCGGTGGGTGGAACCGCGGAGCGCGAACGCCTTGCCGCCGGCCTGACAGACGTGGAACCTTGGCGCGATCTTCTCTCACGCGAAGCTGGACGTTTCGTCGTGAAAGGCGCGAAACGGATCGATACACAGAAGGCGAAATCTCTTCACGACCGCAACGTTGTTTTCATTGATATTCGATCGAATCGAGATTGGAGGCAAGAAGACCATATACCGGGCGCCATTCATCTTGAACTGCCGAAATTCAACCGGGTTTCTTTGTCGGCAATTGTGGCCAAAGATCGTGAAATCGTTTTTTACTGCTCTAACAACACAAATTTCTGTACTTTCTCAGCTCAGGCGACAGCCATGGCGATCTCGTGGGGGTTCACATCGGTCTATTTCTTCGCGGAAGGCATGAATGGTTGGCGGAGCGCAGGTTTCCCTGTCGAGGGCCCATAGATCGTATGCCGGCTGCCGACAGTGCGTCTGGCCGTCACTGGCCAAAAGACGCGACAGCTTCCGCTGTTGGCACAGCCGCGCCAGACGCAACTTCGCAGTTTTGTCCCGATCATCCTGTGAACAGGACCTTTGGTACTAGCTATCAGGTGTGCGTTCATCGCCTGGATCATATCCGCCTTCCGTCATCAGCGCCTGGCGCAGGGCGATGTGGCGATTCAGGTCATAGGCCCAGTGGCCGGCTTTGGCGCGCCGCCGTTCGGCGCGCAGCGCCCGTTTGAGCCACTCCAGAATGACTTTTTTGGAAATCGCCCCGCCGCCCGACAGGGCGTCAGGGTCGACGCCGATCAGCCCCGGCAAATGGCGCGTTCGCTCGTAACGGCCTGCGCCGGCCTTCACCGTCGTTGCAATCGCCTTGGTGAGCCGGTGTTTTTGCCGGGCTGGGGGCGTGCCGTTCGGAAATGTGCGCAGATGGTTAATTGTCTTTGACATGGCGGATCGTCCTTTCCTGAGAAAGGCCGATCATCGCCGCGCCGGCGCGGGCGGGGATAAGTTTTCTCGGCGGCGTGATT
>CALZIL010000244.1 GCA_945787495.1 uncultured Afifella sp.
GCCCGAGAGTGAAGGACTGGAAGCCCAAAACCGCCGCAACGGGGCGCCGCAAGGCGCACGTTTAAAGTTCGGCAGCGTCTTTCGGCGCCCCGACCTCTCATAGCTCCGGGCCGCAAGGTCGCGGAGGGTTTTGGCGTGGCTGAATCTCCTCTCCCGCCGGGAGAGGGGAGTTAGAGGAGGATGACAGTGCGGAGACATGAAGGCAGGATGAAAGCGCAAGACAGACAGCGGCGGCTTCCGCCGCCTCGTCAGACCCGCTAAAGCAAGCCCATGCACCGCATCGACGACCATGACGACATTCGCGCCGGGCTCAGGGCGCTCAAGAAAGCCGATCCGCGGCTGGCGAGCGTCATCGAGGTTGCCGGTGAAGTGCCATTGCGTCGTGGCGAGGGCGGCTATCGCGGCATTGCCGATATCGTTGTCTCCCAGCAACTCTCCAAGGCGGCGGCGGAATCCATCTGGACGCGATTTGCCAAGGCCGTCGATCCGGTCTGCCCGGACGGCGTCCTTGCCGCCAGCGAGGATTCTTTACGCGGTTGCGGCCTGTCGCGCGGCAAGATCCGTACCTTGCAAAAGCTCGCCGAAGCCTGCCATGGCGGTTTCGATTTCGAGGTTCTGCCCGATCTACCGGCCGAGGAGGCGATCGCTGCCATGACCGCCCTGCACGGCGTCGGACCGTGGACGGCGGAGGTCTATCTGCTGTTCTGCTGCGGTCATGCCGACATCTTTCCGGCCGGCGACGTCGCGCTGCAAAACGCCGTTGGCGACGCCTTTGACCTGGCCGAGCGCCCGGCGGAAAAGCCGCTGCGCGACATCGCCGCGGCCTGGTCGCCCTGGCGCGGCGTCGCCGCCCGGCTGTTCTGGCGCTATTACGCCGTTACAAGGCGCGACGCGACGCCGGCAAGCGCATGAGGATGTTGAAGTGATGATCGACGGACCGAGACTTGAGCCGGCCGCCGGCGGGCCGGCCAGAAGCCTGGTCATCTTCCTGCATGGCTATGGCGCCGACGGCAACGATCTGATCGCCATCGGCCGGCAATGGGCGGGCGATATGCCCGATACCGCCTTTGTCGCGCCGCATGCGCCCGAAGCCTGCTCCATGGCGCCGGTCGGCCGGCAATGGTTTCATCTGACCTTGCGTGATCCAGGCGAATATGCCCGTGGCGTTGCAGCGGCCCGGCCGGAGCTCGATGAATTTTTCGATGCCGAAATGGCCCGACACGGCGTTGACGAGAGCAGAACCGCGCTTGTCGGCTTTTCGCAGGGCACCATGATGGCGCTGCATGCGGGGCTGCTGCGCGACAAGGGGTTTGCCGGCCTGCTCGGCTATTCCGGCCTGCTTGCCGATCCGGATGCGATCAAGGCCGGGCCGTCGCAAAAGCCGCCGATCCTTCTGATCCATGGCGAGCAGGACGACATGATCCCGCTCGGTGCGCTGTTCGCCGCGGCTGAGGGCCTGGGCGCCGCCGATATCCCGGCCGCCTGGCATATCAGCAAGGGAATCGGCCACGGCATCGCCCCCGACGGGCTTGAACTGGGCGCCGATTTCCTCAAGCGTGTCCTGCGGTGAAAGGAGTGCCGCCATGCTGAATGTCGCAGTGGGTCGGTGCTTTGCGGTCTTCACAAGACCATCATGACAACTATAAACTATGGCCGCGCCTGAAGGGCGATCGCGACGATTCGCTCACGCGCTGAAGGTGGAATGACGATACACGTATCGCCCGCCGTCCATGAAGTGCCGCGGGTACCACAGACGCCGGAAGCCCATCCGGCCCTTGTCCTGAACGCCGACTACCGGCCGCTCAGCTACTATCCCTTGTCGCTGTGGTCCTGGCAGGATGCCATCAAGGCGGTGTTTCTGGAACGGGTGAACATCGTCTCCGAATACGACTTTGCGGTGCACAGCCCGCGCCTTGAAATGCGCCTGCCGAGTGTCGTGTGCCTGAAGACTTATGTGCGCCCGGCCCGCAATCCTGCCTTCACCCGCTTCAACGTCTTTCTGCGCGACCGTTTTGAATGCCAGTATTGCGGCTTTCCTGAAGACCTCACCTTTGATCATCTGGTGCCGCGCTCGCGCGGCGGTCACACGACATGGGCCAATGTCATTACCGCCTGCGCGGCATGCAATCTGAAAAAGGGCAACAAATCACTGCGCGAAGCCCACATGCATCCGCGCCAGATGCCTTATGAGCCGACGGTGCACGATCTGCATAGAAACGGCCGGTTGTTCCCGCCCAACTATCTACACCAGAGCTGGCTCGATTTCCTCTATTGGGATACCGAACTGGAGCCATAGGCACGCACCAGGCCGAGGATGGCGAGCAGCGCCAGGCCGGCGGCGATGATGGCATTCCAGCCGGCAAAGGAAAGGCCGAGGAACCGCCATGGGGCTTCGGTGCAACTCGGTCCGATATTGCCGGGTTGCAGGCTTTCCAGCATGGCGCTGGCGCTCGCCGGTGCGCTGGCGCCGCTGGCACAGGCGGACGGGCCTTCCCACAAGTGCCATTCGACGCCGGCATGATAGACGCCGAGCCCGGCGCCATAGAGCATGACGAGGACGATCAGTGCGAAGAAGCCGGTGGCCAGAATCCGGTTTGGCCGGCGCCAGGCCGCAAGGACCGCCGCCAGCGCCAGCGGGATCGTGGCGTAATAGGGACCGCGCTCCTTAATGCACAGTGCGCAGGGCTCGTAGCCGCCGATATGCTCAAAAGTCAACGCCGCGCCGACCGTCGCGGCCGCGGCGGCGAGAATCGCCAGCGCGATCAGCAGTGGCGTCAGCCGTGGCTCCACGGCGATATGATGCGGCGGTCTCATGGGCGAATTCTATAGCGCATATTTGGCAAGGATGAAGCCGCCGATCAAAAGACCGAGCGCCAGGGTAAAGACCAGGCCCAGGCGCTTTTCAATGAAGCTGCGGATCGGCGGCCCGAACACGTAAAGCAGACCGGCGACGGCGAAGAACCGGGTCGCCCGGGCAATGACGCTGGCGATAATGAAAATCGGCAGCGACAGTTTGGTGGCGCCGGAGGCGATGGTAATCACCTTGAAGGGAAACGGCGTGACGCCGGCGATCAGCACCGCCCAGGCGCCCCAGTCATTGTAGGTTTCGGCGAACTGCGCGAATTTGTCGGCATAGCCGTAGAAACCCAGCAATGGTTCGGCGACCGCCTCAAACAGGAAGAAACCGATTGCGTAGCCGGCAAGACCGCCAATCACCGATGTCAGGGTGCATAAAAAAGCATACCACCAGGCTTTCGCCCGGTCGGCCAGCACCATCGGGATCAGCAGCGTGTCGGGCGGGATCGGAAAGACCGAGCTTTCGACGAAAGAAACCGCCGCCAGCGCGCCGACCGCATTGCGGCTGGCGGCCAGATCCATCGTCCAGTCGTAAAGGGCCCGCAGCATGAATCAGGTTCCGGTTCGGTTTTGCCACCGCCGCTTAGCGCGTTTGACGCCGGCGTTCCAGCCGGCAGCCTGCAGCGATCTAGAGTATTGAGAGTTCAGCTTGACCGACGCGACCGCGTCCGTATGATCCGCGCGCCCCTAGCGGGCGACAAGCTGGAAAGCCCCTGTGGCGGAATTGGTAGACGCGGCAGACTCAAAATCTGTTGCCTTCACAGGCGTGCTGGTTCGAGTCCGGCCAGGGGCACCATCCTGTTTTTCTCAACGGCCAAGTCGTGTAGACGACCACCGCTCGTGACGACGTTCGTCAGGCCGCCGGCATCAGCGTTTCGGCCAGCTTGGCCCAGTAGGACGCACCGGAGGGGATCGCCTCGTCGTTGAAATCATAGGCCGGGTGATGCAGGCCGGGGCTGTCGCCGTTGCCGATAAAGATGAAGGCGCCGGGCCGGGCTTCCAGCATGAAGGAAAAATCCTCACCGCCCATGACCGGCGCCGTGTCCGGATCGACGCCGCTCGTTCCGGCCACCAATTCGGCCGCAGCGATCGCCTTTTCCGTCTGCGCCCGATGGTTGATCGTGACCGGATAATTGCGATTATATTTCAGCGTCGCCGTGGCGCCGAAGGCGGCCGCCAGCGACGGCACGATCTCGCTCATCCGCCGCTCCATCAGATCGCGCACCGCCGGCTCAAGCGAGCGCGCTGTCCCGCTCAGACGGGCCCGCTGCGGAATGATGTTGAAGGCCTCGCCCGCCTTGAACGTCGTCACCGAAACGACACCGCTTTTCAAAGGGTCGACATTGCGCGCGACGACTGCCTGAAGTGCCTGCACGATCTGCGCCCCGACCAGCACCGGATCGATGGTGGCATGCGGCTTGGCGGCATGGCCGCCACGACCCTCGATATCGATCGAAAAGTGATCGGCGGCCGCCATCAGCGGTCCCGGGCGTATTGCAAACTGACCGACCGGGATGCCGGGGAAATTGTGCATGCCGTAAACTTCTTCAATTCCGAAGCGCTGCATGACGCCATCGTCGATCATCGCCTTGCCGCCGGCGCCGCCTTCCTCGGCCGGCTGGAAGATCATTACCGCGGTGCCGGCAAAGCGGCGCGTCTCGGCCAGATATTTCGCCGCGCCAAGCAACATCGCCGTGTGTCCGTCGTGGCCGCAGGCATGCATCTTGCCCGGCACGTTGGAGGTCCACGGCTTGCCGCTTTCAGGTCCACGGCTTGCCGCTTTCCTCGGTGACCGGCAGGGCGTCCATATCGGCGCGCATGGCGATCACTTTTTCGGCACCGTTTTTATCGCCGTTGCCGCGGACCACCCCGACAACGCCGGTCCGGCCGATGCCTTCAACGACCTCATCGCAACCAAAGGCGCGCAGGCGCGTGGCGACAACTTCCGCCGTGCGGTGAACATCATAGAGAAGTTCCGGATTGCGGTGCAGATCACGCCGCCACTCGGCGATTTCGTGCTGGATTTCGACAAAACGATCTATTACTGGCATGGAACGAAATGACCTCCAGCATCATTGCTAAACCTGGCGATGGCCACCTGCAAGCGGCAAGGCCACAGCCAACCGGGTCAACCGGTACCGGCGGGCGGTTTTGTGGCCGTATGCGTGGAAACCATAATATCTTGCTTGAGGTGCCAATTTCGGTCAAATCGGCTAGAAAATGCAGATAATGGGAAAACGGCTCATCACCATTCGTCAGAACCGCAGGCTTTT
>CALZIL010000245.1 GCA_945787495.1 uncultured Afifella sp.
CTGGGCGATAATTGGCGCCGGCGTGTGTCCGAACGATGCTCTGCAGCGCGAGAAACTCCTGGCCCAGGATTGCCTGACAACGCTCGTAGAGCTCGACCCGTCGGGGACATCGGCCGAAGTCACTGGTTCCATGATCGGCTATGTGCCGATCGAGGAGAATAACGCAGCCCTGGTCCGGCAAATTGCAGATCCCGCGATCCGGATCGTCGCCCTGACCGTGACGGAGGGCGGATACTACAATGACCCGGCGAGCGGCGGCTTCGATTCCGGACATCCAGACATAAGGCACGACGCGGTCAGCCCAGACCGGCCGCGCACGGCCTTCGGCGCGATGGTGGAGGCGCTGCGGCTGAGGCGGGATAGCGGATTTGGGCCTGTCTCGGCTCAGAGCTGCGACAACCTCCAGGGCAACGGCGCGATCCTCCGTCAAACTGTAGTCTCGCTAGCGCGCCTGTCCGATCCGGATCTGGCAGGCTGGATCGACGAAAACTGCAGCTTTCCCAACTCGATGGTCGACTGCATCGTGCCTGCAACCGGTCCGAAAGAGATCGCGCTGGTGGGCGCGATCGGCATCGATGACAAGGTGCCGGTGACTCATGAGAACTTTCGCCAATGGGTCGTAGAGGATGATTTCTGCGCCGGACGGCCGGACTGGGATCGTGTTGGCGTCACCTTTTCGGACAAGGTTCACGACTATGAGGCGATGAAGATTCGCGTCCTTAATGCCGGTCATCAGGTCATAGCTAATCCGGGTGAAATCCTGTCGGTCGAAACGATTTCTGAATGCATGGCGCACCCCCTGATCCATGCTTTCTTCCGCAAAGTGCAAACGGATGAGATTGCGCCAAACGTCGATCCAGTTCCCGGAATGAGGCCGAAAGACTACGTCGATTTAATTGACCATCGCTTTTCGAACCTCGCCATCGTCGACACCACCCGCCGCGTCGCTTTCGACGGCTCGTCACGTCATACGGGGTTCGTCCTGCCGATCCTGCGCGACGGGCTTGAGTCAGGGGCGCCGGTCGAGGGGCTCGCGCTGGTCGAAGCGCTATGGGCCCGCATGTGCGAAGGCACACGCGAGGACGGGTCGGTGATCGAGCCAAACGACCCGTACTGGGAAAAGCTTCAGACGGCAGCGCGTGCAGCGCGGGAACGACCACTCGTATGGCTTGAACAGCGCAATCTTTACGGTGATCTCATCAACGCACCGCGCTTTGCCGACCCGTTCAAACGCTGGCTTTCGCAGATCTGGTCGGGCGGCAGCACTAAAGCGTTGCAGGCCTACATTACAAGCTAACCGGCAGGCGTGATGGTTCCAACTTGGTAAAAGTCAGATGCCATAAACCCATCGGCAGTGAACGCCCATTTGGCGGGCGTCGCAAATAGGACGGTTTTTCGAGATTACCACGGCAACTTTGTCCGCAACTCGGACCTCTAGATTGAATCGCCGTTCGACTGCAATTGGCACATTTTCTCCGTGCCAGTTCGCAATTGAGCGTCCGCTGTTCCTTCAGCTTCAGACATTCATCCGGGTCTCTCCATATGGCGATTTATAGCGCATTCTCTCCGTAACGGGACGACTGCCACATGTCTCATGTGGGTCAACAATCCCCTTCGTGCGCCGGGACAACGATGTCCGGACTACATCAGAAAACTACCGTGGTGGGCGGCTGCCTACCTGAATGACCAGTTTTGGGGGTTGTCCGGACGCGCCCTCCTGCAGCTTGACCGGCAAGGACGTGCCAACAACCGCCATTGGTGAAGGGGAACTTTCGGCCCTAAGGTGACATTTGTCGTCAGGTCGTTTAACGCACCGCATATTCGCGATAGCTTCCGTTCATTCGGCGCTCGGAACTCTGTTGACTTGTTACAGCAATGCGCACAAAGCGTGAGACGCCATGACCGGCGTCCGGTTTCAATCTCATGTCCTGTGACGCGTTCGAACAGCCCACACGCGCAAGTCGGCCAATACCTTCACGGCCGCGGTGAGGACCAGGGCGCAGAGCGCTGCTTTCGACAGTGTCTCCATCGTCCCCTCGATCAGCATGGCGTGGACCACGCTGCCGACGACGGTCACCGCTGCAAGGAACGTGTGGCCTAGGCGCCACATAGGTGGTCGCAGGCGCAACCGCCGGCGCAGCGCGGCCACGAGAGCGGCGGCGAAAACCGCCCACATGGCGATCACGCCCCAGGCGGAGAACGGCGTCGGCGATACGAACAGGAGGGCATCAATCACGTCCGGCGGACTGGTAATCCAAAGGCCTGCGACGTGGATTGCCACCGCCACGACCAGCGCCCCGCCGATCCCGCGATGCACGTGCCGGCCGCGCCGGCCAGACAACCCGGGCAGGTACCCGCCTGCCAGCAAGGGCTGAACCAGCAGCAGCGCCATCGCGCCAACGCCGGCAAAACCCGCCGCGATATAGATCGGTTCGCGCCAGGCAAGCAGCGGACTGGCCGCTGCAGCGGCGATCGGTGCGGCAACTGCGCTCACCAGGGCGGCCCAGATCGATATCGCGCGCGCCCGGCTCACCCTCTCTAGCCTGCCTCGCTCAGATCGGCTGAAGCACGAAATGCGCACTCAAGCTGGCGTCTTTTGAGCTCGGCATGACCGGACGCAGGAAGACGGTTTCGAACTCGCCGCTGTCATACGCCAGGTGACCGTGCGGCTGGCCGAAGGCGGGCACGATCTGCGGCATCTCAAGGCGGAACTCGCCGTTCTCATTGGTGAGGGTGGCACCATGGCTGTGCGGGTCGCGCTCGTGCCCTTCGGTCGTGTGCGCCCAGATCTGGATACGCTGGCCCGCAAGCGGCGCGCCATCACCGGCGCGGCGCACGGTGCCTGACATCCAGAAACCGCCGCCGCCGATCCGATCCACGATCGGCGCGCCCGGGCGGTAGTTGTTGGACCCGCCACGCATCGAAGGCGTCGGCGCAAGGCCATTTGCACGAGCCGGCAAAACGAGGCCCAAACCCCCGGCCGCCACAACCGCGGTACCGGAAGCAAGCAGGCTACGACGGGTGATGAGGTCGGTGGTCATATGGATTTCTCCTGTAGGGCGCGTGATGGCACGGCCGACATTGCGACACCGGCGGCGATACATAAGACATAGCGCATTTACGGCCAAATCCGAGCCGCAGATCGCCGTGTTCATGATAAATTGACCGTAAGGCGTCGTTATGTTCGTCTGGCGTCAAGTGACGGGTGTTCGTTCAATAATCAATTTGCACCACTGAACCTGTATGCCGTGAATGGTAGTCGCGGCCCAAACCGGCCATTCTCCATCGCAATTGTCAGCATCCGATTGCGGATGTTCGCTGCGTTTGCGAAGTTCTGGGCAGCGGTAGGTCGGCTTTGCGGACAAAGCTGTCATCCGACCAAATCGCTCAGATGATGGGTCGTGCGCGTTCTCGGACATTGAGAGGGTCAGCTCGACCGCTTGCCCATAGGCCCGGGGCAGCAGCACAGTCAGCGGAGAATATCTAAATAGAGAATCCCGGTTCCTCCCGGCGCTCGCCTTCGCGGCTGCCATGCGGTATTGTAAGTGAAAGGCATCTGTAGGGAAGAACCACGCCATGACCAGCACACGCCGAGAACTCCTGGTGACCGCTGCCGCGGCTGGCGCAGTCACGCTTCTGCCCTTCACCGCCCGGGCCGATGGGCACGCGACGCACGCCTTCAAGGGCGCGGGGGGAGAGGTCAAGGTCCACCCCATCAGCCACGCCTCGTTCGTGATGGAAACGCCGATGGGCACGATCTATGTCGACACGGTTGGCGAGGCCACCGCTTACGCGGACAAGCCCGCGCCCGACCTGATCCTGATCACGCACCGCCATGGAGACCACTTCAACGCCGACACGCTGAACGCGCTGGGCGATGCGCCGATCATCACGAATGCCGATGTGCACGGGATGATGGACGACGCACTCAAGGGCCGCACCACTATCATGGGTCATGACGCCGGCACGGACTGGAACGGAGCGACGATCGAGGCGATCCCAGCCTATAACAAGGATCCCGAGACCAAGTTCCATCCCAGGGCGCGCGGCGACAACGGCTATGTCCTGACGATGGCGGGCTTCCGCGTCTACGTCTCGGGCGACACCGAGGACATCCCCGAGATGCGGGCCCTACAGAACATCGATCTTGCCTTCGTCTGCATGAACCTGCCGTTCACCATGACGGCCGAGGCGGCGGCGTCTGCCGTGGCCGAGTTCAAGCCGAAGTTCGTCTACCCCTACCACTACCGCGGCCGCGACGGCGGCACTCAGGACCCGAAGGCGTTCGCGTCCTTGGTCGGCGGCGCCGCGGAGGTGCACCTGGTCGACTGGTACCCGGGCAACCCGGATCTCTGAAGGCGCGGTCGAGTGCGCTTTCAACGGCCACGGCAGCTTTGGGCTCAATTCCGCCGGAGTCCGATCGATCTCGATTGGTGGCTCGGGGTCAAAAATGCCCATTCCGAGCGACC
>CALZIL010000246.1 GCA_945787495.1 uncultured Afifella sp.
TCCGAGCGCCGCCGGCCTGCGCAGCGCCACGGTGTCGATCGCCAATGACGATGCCGACGAGAACCCCTACAACTTCTCCATCCAGGGCACCGGCACGGTTGTCGCGACCCAAGGGACGATTACCATTGTGAAAAATACCGACCCGGCAATTGCAGGAGACGGTACATTCACATTTTCATCCGCGGATGCGGACTTCAACGGGCTGTCACTCACAACGAGTGGCAATACCGCGACGTCAGCCGCGATCACCAAAGCAGCGGGAAGTTACACGGTCACCGAGGACCTCGTCACTGGCTGGAGCCTCAGTTCGATCGCCTGCACCGGGGACAACGATGGCGGTTCCACGGTGGATGTGGGCACCCGCACACTCATTATCGATCTGGACGCCTCCGAGGCAATCATATGTACCTTCATCAATGTCCGCGATGGAGGTTTCGTCAGCATGCAAACGCAGCATATGATCGGCAATTTCCTGAAACGCCGCGCCGACCTGATTACCGCCAATGAACCCGAAATCGTTGAGCGGCTGAGCCGGCGGCGTGGAGCACAAAATGGCGGGCCGATTGGATTTACCGCCAATGGCACGTCTAGCAGTTACACACTCGAATTTGCTACCAGTCTGAGCCAGATTGCCGGTGCAGGCGAAGCTATTCAGGCCAGGCAACCCAGCAAACCGGCGTCAACCATAGCGCTAGGCCAGCAAGGTCTTGCTGGAGAGCAAAGCGTGATCGGACAGCAGCCGGTCGGGGAGCCGAGTGATTTGGCACCAGGTTTCGATATGTGGCTAATGGGCCGCTGGGCCCATGCCGACAACGAGACCAGCGAGAGCGAAATTGGGCTGCTCTATTTCGGCGCCGACTATCTCGTCAATCCGTCATTGCTGGTTGGACTAATGGCTCAGTTCGACTGGATGGATGAAACGGACAGCGCGGCGGGAACCGCGATTGATGGCCAGGGTTGGATGGCCGGGCCCTATATGGTGACGCGCTTGCACGAAAACCTCTATTTCGACGGGCGCCTGGCCTGGGGGCAGTCCGACAACAATGTCGATCCGCTCGGGCTCTTTACCGACAGTTTCGAAACCGAACGCTGGCTCGCGCGCGGCCAGTTGACCGGCGATTTCCGCGCCGGCAATTGGCTGTTTTCCCCGCATGTCGGTGTCATTTATTTTGAAGAGAACCAGCAAGCCTACACCGATAGCCTCGGGGGTTTGATTCCCGAGCAGACTGTCTCACTTGGCCGCATGACTTTCGGCCCCAAAATCAGCTACCGCGTGGAAAATGACGGTACTGTGGTCGAGCCCTTTGTCGGCCTTGAGGGAATCTGGGATTTCGACGAGGCCGATATCGTCGATGTGGCGACCGGTCTTTCCGCCGGCTCCGATGAATTCCGAGCCCGGCTCGAAGGCGGCGTTTCAGCCTATATGCCAAACGGAATATCGTTGAGCATTGAGGGCTACTACGACGGTATCGGCTCAGACGATCTGGAAGCCTATGGCGGCAGTGTTCGGGTGAAAGTGCCGCTGAACTAACTATGAATGAAACACGGACAGGGTCAAATTATCGTCGCGTCCAGTATTGATGCTGTCGGCGGCTCCTCCACCGGCATCGCGATGGCCAAAATTCCGGCGTTATTTAATTACCTCCAATGTCGCTTAATGGCACTCAATCCTCGTACCAACCCATAGCCGGGCTTCCGCTGTGCCTTCAGCTTCAAACGTATCGTGGGCTGTCGCTGCACGGAGAGAATTAGCGCATAGCTGCCATAGGGCGGTTCACGACGCACGGGAAGTTTTGCCCCTTTGCAGACTCTTGAGCTGCCTTAATTGGGTGTCTGCTGTGCCCCTGATCATTACCGTCAGCTCAAAGGGGAAAATTGACCGGAACGGACCTGTTATCGATCAAGGCGCGCCCCCAAGCGGCAATATCGCGGCGTCGAGTTGGTATGAAAAACGGTGGCAGTAGCGACAGCGTATGGAAGGTGGTCGTTGGCAACTTGACATCAATTGTGGCGGCGTTCTGAATAAGAGCCTGCTTCAGTCGGACACCGATTTCATTGATCACGCCTGTTCTGCTTGGAGATTTATTGCCGTGACTCAAAATCCAACACGCAGGCGCCGTTTTGATTTGCGATCAGCATTGGTGACCGGAGCGATATGGCTGACCTTCACCGGCGTTGCGGCGTCTGCCACGCTGAATGATGTACGTACACGCGACCGCTTGATTTGCGGGGTGAGTGAGGGGCTGCCGGGATTCTCCTACCGCGACGCGGCAGGTGCCTGGCGCGGCTTCGATGTAGACTTTTGTCGTGCTGTGGCGGCTGCCGCCCTCGGCGACGCCGGCAAGGTCGACTATGTGCCATTGTCGGCCACCGATCGTTTCGAGGCCTTGCAGGAGGGCCGGGTCGACCTGCTTTCGCGCAACAGCACCTGGACCATGTCGCGCGATCTGGGGCTCGGCATCGACTTTGCCGGCATCGCCTTCTACGACGGCCAGGGTTTCCTGGCCAACGCCGTTGATGGAATGACCAGCGCGCTTGAACTGCTGGGCGCGCGGATATGCGTCGTCAGCGGAACGACGACCGAGAACAACGCCGCCGACTATTTCGCCAGCAAGGGAATGGAGGTCTTCTTCGTCCAGTACTCCAAGCGAGCTGCCGCGCGTGATGCCTACGCCTCCGGGCAATGCGACGTCTTTACCGCTGATCGCTCCGCGCTAGCGGCCGAACGCTCGCTGTTGGCGAATCCCGATGACCATGTGATTCTTCCCGAGGTGATTTCGAAGGAGCCGCTCGGTCCGGTTACGCGTGAAGGCGACGCCGCATGGACGGGTCTCGTGCGATGGACGCTCTACGGGCTGATCAACGCCGAGGAACGCGGCCTCATGGCAGCGGAGTTTGCCCCGGCGGCGGGCTTTGCGCTGGCCGCCGCCAAGGATATACGCAGCGAGGCCATAAAGCTGGGCAAGCCGGCTTCCCAATCACTCGACCTGCCCGAAGATTGGCTGGCCGTCGTCATTGGCAGCGTCGGCAACTACCGGGAAATCTTCGACCGCAACCTTGGTGAGGACACCCCGCTCGCCATTGACCGAGGCGTCAACGCGCTTTGGACCGAGGGCGGAATCCTGTATGCCCCGCCCATGCATTAGGAAACTTCCGTGAGACACCCCCGAAATCCAGGAAACTTGATGGCGGCGCCTTCGGCGATTTTCAGGTGGCGGCAACGGTTGGTCCTGTTTCTGCTTTTAGCAGTAACCGTGATGCTTGCAATCGGCCCGGCCGCCGTGCGGAGCGCGCCATCGCCATCGGAGAAAATGGCGGTCAGGGCCAACATTCTTGACCTGCTCGCAAACGAAACGAAATTGCCGCTGCCGGTTCGCCAGCGCCTTCATTCGCTGACCTGGTACTATGGAGAAAATGGCGGCGATCTGCTTTGGATCGGCACCGGCCGCGCCACCGACATGATCGCCCGGCTCCGCGCTGCACATGACGACGGCCTCGATCCCTCGGCCTATCCGGCCGATCAGCTTGCCAAGCTGAGTACAGTTGTTGAGGATACAGGCGAGCGCAGCAAGGCAATCATCGAGTTGCATTTCTCCGCCGCTTTTCTGGAATACGCGTCGGATCTCCAGGTTGGCAGATTCCTGCCGCGAAAGACCGATCCGAATTTCTTCCTTCAGGAAAAGACGATTGACCAATCCGCCGCGCTCGCGCGTCTGGCGGGAACAGTCGGTGTGGATGACTTCTTCGTCGGCTGGCAGCCCAAGACGCCGGAATACGTGGCCCTGCGGGAGGCATTGGCGGAATACCGCGCCATCGCCCAGGCCGGGGGTTGGCCGTCCGTGCCGCTTGGAGGAACCCTCAAGCCGGGGATGAACGACCCGCGCGTATTGGCCCTTCGAGCCCGGCTGGCGGTAACCGACAGGGCCTTGGCAGAAGTGCCGCCTGAATCGGAAATGATCTATGGCGACGATTTGGTCGCCGTCGTGATGGCCTTCCAGGCACGCCACGGGTTGGATATCGATGGTATTGTCGGACGTGCGACGATCGTCGCGCTCAATGTCCCGGTTGAAGTCCGAGTACGCGAACTTATCGTCGCCATGGAGCGCTGGCGATGGATGCCGGACGATCTGGGCAGCCACTATGTGATCGTCAATATCGCCGGCTTCGAACTCAAACGCGTACAGCAAGGGAAGATCGAAGAAGAGATGGCGGTCGTCGTCGGCAAACCATATCACCGTACGCCCGTGTTCAGCGACGCAATCCGCTATCTGGAGATCAACCCCTATTGGAACGTGCCCATCAGTATTGCGCTGAAGGAGGAGTTACCGAAGCTGCGCCGAAATCCGGCCGCGCGATCGAGCGCCGGTTTCGAGGCGGTTCAACGAGGCCAGGTCTATCCGCTGACGGCGATCGACTGGAGCCGGTACGGGTCCGGCAACTTCCCCTTTCAGCTCCGCCAGAGACCCGG
>CALZIL010000247.1 GCA_945787495.1 uncultured Afifella sp.
GGATCATCATTGGCGAGGCGAATGAAAAAATCGGCAAGCGCCTGCCGGACATCACCCGGCAGCGATCTGGCGACCGCAACGGGGGCGTGAGCGATCGGCCTGGAGCGCCAGATGATGGCGATCTCGTCCATGCTCAGTTCACCGCGCTCCACCAGATAAGCCAGCGGGCCGCGCGAATAGCCGGCGGCTTCATCGCCGGTGAGCGAGCTCCAGACAAAGGCGGCGGCGACACGATCATCGCGGACCATGAGAATGGCATCGAGGGCGTCGCGGGCGGTTTTCACGCTAGAAAAATAAGAACCGACATCGATCCCGCCGGCCGACAATTCGGCCATCTGCACGCGCCGGCTGCCGACGGAATCGGGCGCGCCGGCGGCGATTTCACGGCCCTTCAGATCATCAATCGATGCGATGCCGGATTGACGCCGCGCGACAATGATGCCGTGAAAGGCCATCGAACCGTCGGCAGCTGCCGGCGCAACCAGCGGGTCAAGGCAGCTGCAAACCTTGTCGGCCAGCGCATAGGCGCTGGCGGAATAAAATCCGAGATCGATACGGTGCAGTGCCTGGGCGTCGATCATGGCGGTGAAATTTGAAAACGCCAGGATCTCGGCTGGCCGGCCGAGCGCTTCGGCCATGCCGTCGCGAAACGGCTCCAGCGCGTGCAGAAACACGCCGGTATCGCGGCGCGGCACGATGCCGATACGGAAAGTGCGCGGCGCGGCAACGCCTGCCCCGCCGGCCGGGCTGTCGGCTGGACCGTCCGTTTTGGTTTCCGCTTCGGCATTGGCTTGGCTTTGTCCGGGCGGCGGATCGACAATGACCGGACTGGGCATGATGACCGATTTGACGCGCAGTCCGGGCGTGGATCCACCCGCCCCGGTCCCGTCAGCGGATTCCTGGGCAAATCCGACGCCGGTTGTCAGGGTCGGGATCGCTACTGCAGCCGCCAAGGCGATCAGCTGCAACAGTGCGCAGTGATAAAGCCGGCGTCCCGGCAAACCGGCAAGGTGATGGTTGCGCGGCATGGTCAGGCCATCAGATCGTCTGGTTGTATTCTCCGACTTCCGGGTGCTGGCGCAGAATTGAGTCGATTGCATGGAACATTTCGCGCATCCGCTCTTCGGCGACCGGGCTTTCGACGACGACGACGAGCTCCGGCTTGTTGGACGAGGCCCGCACCAGCCCCCATGTGCCGTCGGGATTGACGATGCGGGCGCCATTGACGGTGATCAGGTCGGCGATCGGCTGGCCGGCCAGGCTCTCTCCGGCCTCCTTCATTGCGGTGAGCCTGTCGACAACGCGGTCCACCACGTCATATTTCACCTCATCGGCGCAATGCGGCGACATGGTCGGCGAGCCCCAGGTCGTCGGCAGTTCATCGCGCAGCGCTGCAAGGGTCTTGTCTCCGGCCCGCTCCAGCATGTCGCAAACGGCGATCGCGGCGACCAGGCCGTCGTCATAGCCGCGGCCGATCGGCGCGTTGAAGAAGAAGTGCCCGGACTTTTCGAAACCGGCGAGCGCGCCGAGCGCATTGACGCGGCGCTTGATGTAGGAATGACCGGTCTTCCAGTAATCGGTCTCAGCGCCGTTGCCGGCCAGAACCGGGTCGGTCTTGAACAGGCCGGTCGATTTGACATCGACGACAAAGCGCGCATTGGCGTGAACGGCGGAGAGGTCGCGAGCCAGCATGACGCCGACCTTGTCGGCAAAAATCGCCTCACCCTTACTGTCGATAACGCCGCAGCGGTCGCCGTCGCCGTCAAAACCGAAGCCGACATCGGCGCCGGTCTCAACGACCTTTTCGCTGATGGCGGCAAGCATCTTCAGGTCTTCCGGGTTCGGATTGTAGCGCGGGAATGTGTGATCGAGGTCGCAATCGAGCGGCACGACGTCAAGGCCGATATCCTGCAAGACCTGCGGCGCGAAAGCACCGGCCGTGCCATTGCCGCAGGCGACCACGGCGCGGATCGGGCGGCGCAGCTTGGGGCGGTCGGTCAGCGCCACCCTATAGCGCCCGGCCATGCCTTCGACGAACCGGTAGGAGCCGCCGCCGGTGCCATCGAATTTGGCCGCCAGAACGATATCTTTCAGACGTCCCATCTCGTCCGGCCCGAAGGTCAACGGCCGTTCGGCGCCCATCTTGACGCCGGTCCAGCCGTTCTCGTTGTGCGAGGCGGTGACCATGGCGACGGCCGGAACCTCGAGGTCGAACTGGGCGAAATAGGCCATCGGCGAGACCGCCAGACCGATGTCGTGAACCTCGCAGCCGGTCGAAAGAAGGCCGGAGACCAGGGCCAGCTTGACGGAAGCGGAATAGGACCGGAAATCATGACCGGTGACGATGCGGCGCTCGACGCCCAGTTCGCCCAGAAGCGTGCCAAGCCCCATGCCCAGCGCCTGGAACCCCATGAGGTTGATTTCCTCGCCGAGCAGCCAGCGGGCGTCATATTCGCGAAAGCCGGTCGGCTTGACCAGCGGCGTCGTTTCATAGGCGAAGGTGTTCGGCGCCAGCGCCGATTGCGGTTTGGGGAGCATAAGGGCCTCGTTCTGCAAGACCGTTATGCCCCAACGCCACCGCTTGTCAAAGCGGCGATCAGTTTTCGAAGGTCAGGGTGTCGCCGGAGACTTCGAAACGCCGCAATTTGTTCAGAAAACTCGTCCCCAGGAGGCTGATGGCAAGCTGCTCGTCGGGAACGACGACGGCGCGGACATTGCGAACCTCGATGTCGTCGACCGAAACGCGGTCCAGGGTGACGGGGGCGGCATAGGTCGTGCCGTTGGCGGTCGATAAGGGGAGGTTGAAATCGTCGCGATGGACGCGAATGCCGGCGCGCCGGGCATCGGATTGGCGCAGTGCGACGATCGAGGCGCCGGTGTCGACCATGACCGCGATGTCCTCGCCGTCGATATCCGCATCAAGATAAAAGTGCCCGTTGGCGGCGGAGTGGATTTCAACTTCGCCGCTGCCCGCATTGCGGCGGGTGCGAGCCAGCGCGGCCCGCGTCGGGGTCTTTTTGGCGACCGTCTGCATTGGCGATTCAGTCTGCGACGTCAGGAATTTCGGCGCGGCGATGGCGATGATGATCAGTGCGACCGAGGCCAGGATAATATCACGCATGACGGGCTCCTTGCCGCAGTCCATTGCACCAAGAAGCCTAAGAAACCCTCATTTCAATGCACCACACCCGGCATTTCGGCCGGCAAAGTTCCGCCATCGGTTAACAAGGCGTTAACGTGGGCACGTTGGATTGCGGGCTACTTGGTGCCGTACATGCGGTCGCCGGCATCGCCCAGACCGGGCACGATATAGCCCTTTTCGTTCAAATGGCTGTCGATGGCGGCGGTCACCACCGGCACATCGGGGTGAGCAGCCTGGAACTTTTCTACGCCTTCCGGCGCCGCCAGAAGACAGACGAAGCGGACATCCTTCGCGCCGTGCTCCTTCAACCGCTGGACGGCGGCGATGGCTGAATTGGCCGTCGCCAGCATCGGGTCGACAGCTATGACGACGCGGGCGCCAAGGTCGTCGGGCGCCTTGAAGTAATATTCGACCGGCTGCAGTGTCTTGTGGTCGCGATAGAGCCCGATATGGGCGACACGGGCGGAGGGAACCAGATCGAGCATGCCCTCCAGAAGACCGTTGCCGGCGCGCAAAATGGAGGCAAAGACGAGCTTCTTGCCGGCCAGGACCGGCGCTTCCATCTCCGCCATCGGCGTTGCGATCGTCTTTGTCGTCAGTTTCAGATCGCGCGTCGCCTCGTAGCAGAGCAGCGCCGCGATCTCGCGAAGGAGCCGGCGGAAACTGCCGGTCGAGGTTTCGACATCGCGCATATGGGTGAGCTTGTGCTGGATAAGCGGATGCTCGACGACCGTGACGCTCATGACGTTGTTCCTTCATTGCTTTGCCAGCATAGCGGCGCTTGCCGCCCGGCAAAACCATTGGCGTCGACAATCCACGCCTGTCTTTCGGAGTTTGTCCGCACGGGGGCGGCAGTTCCACGCCCTAAAGACAGCCGAGGAGCGCCTGCCGGGTCGGTTCGTCGACGAAGGCAGCCTCAATAGCGGTGCGGGTGAAGGCGCTCATGGCTGCAGCGTCAAGGCCAAATGTCTCGGCAACGCTGTCATATTCGCCTTGCAGGCTGGTGCGGAAAAACGGCGGATCGTCGGAATTGATCGTCACCTTGACGCCGGCCGCCATCAATTGCGGCAAAGGATGGCTTTTGAGATCCGGCGCAACGCCGAGCACGACATTGGATCCGGGACAGACCTCAAGGACGATGCCCTCCCCGGCGATGCGGCGGACGAGGTCGGGGTCCTCGACGGCGCGGACGCCGTGGCCGATGCGGCGGACCGGCAGGGCATCGAGCGCCGCGCGGACGCTTTCAGCGCCGCAAACCTCGCCCGCATGGGCGGTTAAGGCCAGTCCGGCTTCGCCGGCGATCGCGAAAGCCCTGACGAAATCGG
>CALZIL010000248.1 GCA_945787495.1 uncultured Afifella sp.
CGCGGACGCTGTTGGTGACGGAACTGTACACGGCTCGACAGGCTCCCAAGACTCGGTTCGACCGTGTTTTGCTGCAGATGCTGCTGCGGTGCAAGATCAAAGGTCGGGCTGGTCTGGGTCTTTCGACCAACCGGCCGGATTGCCCCGATCACCGAAACGGCGGTGGCGTTGTGTCGGCTCAAAACCGGATGGGCCGGTCACCCGCCAGAGAGATGACATAGCCTTTCTGACCGGTCGCTTCCTCGATCCTTTCGCGGGTCTCTTCGACAATCTGTCTTGCCTTGGCATCGGCAATGTTGCCCTCGAAACTCACCTGGATGCCAGGGTCTTCGTAGGAAAATGAAATTTCGACGTTTTCGCATTCGATGCGGTGGTGGCCCCAGCCCGAGATCGGCCGCGACCCGAATGATTTGGGTCTCAGAACCTCGGCGTAATCGTCGCGGTGCAGATCGAACCAGTCGCCGTCGCGGCGGCGGATCATATATTCAATCATGACGGCAAACCGATATTGCGGTTGAATTCCTTGATAGCGGTGCCGCGATTCCGTTCCGGGTCACTATCGGCCTGGTTGAGATTCGACGTTGCACACCAGACTGTGTAACGTGACCGGGCGGCAAATAAAACATATGGCCGCAGGGCGCGTACAGAGGTTGGGGGCCGTATGTACGAAGTGCCGGCTGACCTTGAAATGGTGCCCGGTCACGAGCGGCCGGCCGTATCGGCTTGGCGGAATATCGCCGAAGACATCGGCGGGCCTCGCCCCGGTTCGCCGGCATCCGGCATTCCAGCACCTGACGGCCGAAAACCCGTCATCGATGCCGATATCGATGCCACTATCGATCCCGCGATCGCCTTTCTGGGCGGCTTTGGCATATCCCGCCGCGCGCTTGATCTGGCGACCCGGCTCGCCGCGACCCGCGGCACCGCTGCCCATGACGAGCTGATCGCGGCCGGTATTTTGAAGTCCGACGATTATTGGGCGTATCTGGCCGATGATCTGGGCCTGCCGTTCGTCACCGCAAGCGAAGCTCTTGCAATGTCGCCGGCAGCGCGGTTCGTGCCAAGCGAAGCCTTGCGCCGCGCCGACCGGCTGATGGTCATGGACGGCGGCGAGCCCGTCCTCCTCATGGCACCGACCGGCGCCATGCTTTCCCGCCTTTGCGACAGTGTCGGGCGCGCCCCGCAGATCGCGCATCGAATCCGCATCGCCGTGCCCGAGACGATCCGTTCGCTGCTGCTTCGCCGGCAAGCCGGTCATTACGCCGAGTGCGCCGCCCACCGGCTGCGCCGGGCCTCGCTCGCCAGTTCCGCCTTTGGCCGGCCCGGGCCGGTCATCACATCGATAATGGCGGCCATGACCGGCCTGTTTGCCGCCGCCGCCTGGACGGCGCCGGCCATGACCCTTTTTGTCGCCGCCGGCCTCATGAGCCTGATCTTTTTCAACAGCGTCCTGTGGAAGCTTGCCGCGGCGCTCCATCGCCAGCGGCCGCAACCGGCCGAAGCGCTCTGGGAGTCCGACCTGCCGGCCTACACGATTATGGTGCCGCTTTACCGCGAGGCCAATATCATCCCCGATCTCATGGCCTCGCTTGGCGCCATCGACTATCCGCGCATCAAGCTGCAGGTGCTGTTGATCGCCGAGGCCGACGATCATGAAACGATTGCCGCGATCCGGCGTTCAGGCGACGACCGGTTTGAACTCGTTTGCGTTCCGCCCGCCGCGCCACGCACCAAACCGAAGGCACTTGTCTTTGCCCTGCCATTTGCCCGCGGTGATTTCGTCGTCGTCTATGATGCCGAGGACCGGCCCGAGTCCGGCCAGTTGCGCCAGGCCGCCTTGGCCTTTGCCGCCGATCCCGGTCTCGGCTGCGTCCAGGCGCGGCTGACGCCGGACAATGCCGAAACCTGGCTGTCGGCCATGTTCACGATCGAATATGCCGCCAATTTCGATGTGCTCCTGCCGGCGCTGGCCGCCTGGCGCTTGCCGCCTGGCGCTTGCCGCTGCCGCTTGGCGGCACCTCCAACCACTTTCCCCGCCGCGTCCTGCAAAAAGTCGGCGCCTGGGATCCGTTCAATGTCACCGAGGATGCCGATCTCGGCCTGAGGATTGCCCGCAACGGCTACCGGATCGGCATGATCGCCTCGCGCACCTACGAGGAGGCGCCGGTGCGCCTGGCGCAATGGCTGCCGCAGCGCCGCCGCTGGCTCAAGGGCTGGATGCAGACCGTGCTGGTGACGCTGGATCGCCGCGAGCGCTCATCGCGCCATTTGTCATGGGGCGGCGCGCTGCTTATCCACGGTCTTTTGACCGGCGGCATCGTCTCGCTGATGAGCTATCCGCTGATGTTCGCCTGGCCGCTGCTGCTTTATGCCATGCCCGGGCTTTGGCAGGCGCTTGATACGCCGGCATTCGACGTGCTGATCGCCATCAGCCTGTTCAATGTCGGCGCTTTCGTGATGGCGGCGCTGGTTTCCGCCATACGCGGCCTGTCACGGATCAGGCGACGGCGCCTGGCGCTGCTTCTGCCCAGTCTGCCGGTCTATTATCTGCTGATGTCGTTTGCCACCTGGCAGGCGCTGGGCCAGCTCTTGCGGGCGCCCTCGACATGGGAAAAGACCGTCCACGGCATATCGAAGGACCGCCGCACGCCGGCCGCCTCAGTCTAGATCCCCGGCGACGTTCATTGTCCGAGCAATCGAGGCGCTGCCGGCCGAAAGCACGCCGATCAGGGCGAAGACATAGGCGAAATCGAGCGCATCGCCACGGCTGTTCTCAAAAAAGAACATGCCGGCTGCGTAAAAACTGAGGACCGCATTGGCGAACAGGATGCGCCACATGACCGGGTCTCCTCCACACTGGTTTGCCCAGCAGGCAGGAAACGCAATTATCGTGAATGTCCGGTTAATGCGCCGGGCGGCAAGCCGCCGCGGGGACCGGACCGGACCGGTCAAATTCGGACCGGCGCGGAAGGCGAATATTAACCTGCCGCCGCTATGGCACCAGCAAAGCTGGGGCGAAATATGGACACCGAATCCCGGGCCGAACACCGGTCCCGTACATTGAAACGCGGTCAGGTCAGGATCGATGGCGGCAAGTCGCTTATCGACTGCACCATCCGCGATCTCACCGAGACCGGCGCCAAGCTGCGCTTTGAGGGTGCCTTTCCGCTACCGCCGCAGTTCGAGCTGTTCATCGTCGACGCCAAGGCTGTCTGGCCGGCCCGCAATGCCTGGCAGAAGGGCACCGAGGCCGGCGTCGAGTTCTTCCGCACGGAAATCCCCGCAGACATCCCCGCAAATATCCCCACGAGCATCCCGCAATAGCGTGCTGCCGGTGAGGGGTGTTGGAGCGGGCGATCGGGATCGAACCGACGACATTCAGCTTGGGAAGCTGACGTTCTACCACTGAACTACGCCCGCCAAAGCAGGGTCGCGAAAACCGGGAAACCGGCATTTCAAAACGATCATGCCGGCGAGAGGATAGAGCGCCGGTCTAATTCAGGCAAACGATCCAGTGACCGGCATCGCCAGCCAGCTTGCTCCGGTTGTCAATTCTTCCATAATTTTGCTTCCGGATCGTCTGGGCCGCGATGCTGGTGACTACATTTTCATCATTTCCGCGACTTCAAGTGTGCCGCCGGTTTCAAGAAACGGGCATGCCTTGGCCATTTCAAGAGCAGCATCCATGCTGTCGGCTTTCACGACAGAAAACCCTGACATGGGATTCGACCCGCCATCGTCTGATACGCCACCGGAGCTCACGATTCTGGACTTGCCCAGGGGTGTGCCGGGGTTGACCACGGCATCGCCAAGGCCGCCGACCCAGGCTTTCCATTTCGCCATATGTTTGGCTCCCTCCTCAGGGCTCTCAGGCTTTTTCCCGCCGTGATAGGCAATGATGTAGTCAGACATGAGATTCCCTCCAGTCTCACAATTTCCGTCTGCAAGACGCTCAAGTTTGCCACGTGACGGTGACCAAATTGATATTGGCAAAGATCATGTCGGCAAAAGGACAAAGCGCCGGTTTAATTCAATCAAACGAATTGCGTTTCGCAAAGCCGCAACCGCTCACCCTGCCTTGAAATGCTTCGACAGTTTCAGGCCCTGGCCTTGGTAGTTCGAAGATATGCCCTCGCCATATTCATTCTCCGGGGGCTCGGCTAGCTTCTCAAAAGCCAGCCGCCCAATGGTCTGCCCGTCTTCAAGAAAGAAAGGAATATCGTACGTTCGAACTTCCAGAACGGCTTTACTGCCGGGGCCGTGCTCGGGGGTCCTTCCGAACCCAGGGTCAAAAAAACCTGCGTAGTGGACACGAAACTCACCCATCACCGGATCGATCGCAACCATTTCTGCGGCATGATCATTGGGAATATGCAGCTTCTCTTTTGAGGCTAAAATGTAGAACTCTCCCGGGTAAAGAAGCAGGTTTCCATCTCGGGATGGTTCGATACCATCCCA
>CALZIL010000249.1 GCA_945787495.1 uncultured Afifella sp.
CGCCGCGCTGATTGCCCGCGCCACGGAACTTGCCGATCAACTCGCCGGCCACGCGCCGCTGACATTATCAACGACAAAGGAAGCGCACCGGCGATTGCGAGTTTCCGGCGCCGAGGCCGACGACCGCGACCTGATCGTCAAGGCCTATATGAGCGAGGATTTTCGCGAAGGCATGGAGGCCTTTCTGGGCAAGCGCAAGCCGGCCTGGAAGGGACGCTGAGGATGGCCGATACCCAGGCCGCGTCAGCCACCGGTCCGCTTGCCGGCATGCGGGTGATCGAGCTGGCCCATATCATGGCCGGTCCGGTCTGCGGCCTGATGCTCGCCGATATGGGCGCCGATGTGATCAAGGTGGAAAAGCCGGAGGGTGATGATTCGCGGCGCTTCGTGCCGCCCGACATCAACGGCGAATCGGCCGCCTATATGATGATGAACCGCAACAAGCGCGGCATTGCGCTGAATTTAAAGAGCGGGGACGGCTGCGCGGTACTGAAGCGACTACTGCTTAAAGCTGATGTCGTGATCGAGAATTATCGCATGGGGACGATGGAGAAATTCGGCCTCGGTTATGACACGCTGAAAGTGGACAATCCCGGCCTGATCTATTGCGAGATTTCCGGCTTCGGCCGCACCGGCCCCTATGCCACCCATGGCGGTTTCGACCTGATTGCGCAGGGCATGAGCGGCCTCATGTCGATCACCGGCGAAGGGCCGGGCCGGCCGCCGGTCAAGGTCGGCGCGCCGGTCTCCGACATCACCGCCGGCATTCTCGGCGCCATGGGCATTGCCGCGGCCTATGCCCGCAAGCTTCAGACAGGCGAGGGCCAGAAGGTCGACACGTCTTTGTTCGAGGCGGCGATCATCCATACCTACTGGCAATCGGCGATCGCCTTTGCCACCGGCGTGGCGCCGGGTCCGATGGGTTCAGCGCATCCGCTTAACGCCCCCTATCAGGCCTTCCGCACCGCCGATGGCTGGATCAATATCGGCGCGGCGAACCAGAAGAACTGGGAGCGCTTCCTGGCGGTCATCGAGGCGCCGGAGCTTGGCGACGATGCGCGCTTTTCTTCCAATGACCGGCGCATGACCAACCTTGCCGCGCTGGTCGATATCCTCAATGAAAAACTCGCCACGCGGCCGTCGGCGCAGTGGCTGGCGCGGCTGCTCGAGGCCGGTGTGCCGGCCGGGCCGGTCCTTGACATCTGCCAGATGCATGAAGACCCGCAGGTGATTGTCCGCGACATGGTGCCTGCGACCGATCACCCGGTGGCCGGGCCGGTGAAGACGCTTGGCCTGCCGGTCAAGTTCTCCGCGACGCCGGGTGGCGTGACGCGCACCGCGCCGCTGCTTGGCGAGCATACCCATCAGGTTCTTGCCGAAGCCGGATATCAGCGCGACGACATTGACCGGCTGGTTGAAGAGGGCGCCGTGATTGCCGCCGGTGCAAATAAATGAAGATCGCGGTCATGGGTTCCGGCGGCATCGGCGGTTATGTCGGCGGCCGGCTGGCGGAGGCCGGCGAGGATGTGCATTTCATCGCCCGCGGCCGGCATCTTGAAGCGCTGAAGGCGAGGGGACTGAAGATCGAAAGCCCGCTCGGCGACGCCGCGCTGCCCGATATCCATGCGACCAATGATCCGGCCGGGATCGGGCCGGTCGATCTGGTGCTTTTTGCCGTCAAGCTCGCCGATACCGACGCCGCGGCGGTAGCGCTGGCGCCACTTGTCGGCCCGCAAACGCGGATCGTTACTTTGCAGAACGGTATCGACAGCGCCGACATGATCGCAAGGCATGTTCCGCGTGATCAGATCGCCGCCGGCATCATCTTCATCGCCGTCCATATCAGGGAACCCGGCGTCATCGCTCATCCGGGCGGCATGCACCGCATGACCGTCGATGCGATGGATGGCGATGCAACCATGGCGGCCTTTTTCTCCGCCTGCGATCGGGCAGTGGGGATCGAGGCGATCGCGACCGACGACCCGGAGCGGACCGTCTGGCGCAAGTTCATCGCGCTTGCCGGCTTTTCGGGTGTCACGACGATCACCCGGCTGCCGATCGGCGCCACCTACGCCAATCCCGACACACTGGCCTTCATGCGCCAATTGCTCGATGAGAATATTGCCGTCGCCAACGCCTCCGGCCAGGATTTCGGCCCCGGCGACGCGGAGGAAATCGTCAAGCTCTTTGCAAGCCAGCCCGGCGACACAAAGTCGTCAATGCTGGTCGATCTGGAAAACGGCAAGCCGCTTGAACTGCCCTGGCTGTCCGGGCGCGTTCATCAGCTCGGCAAGGAACTGGGTATCGCCACGCCGGCCAATTCCGCCGTTTGGGCGGCGCTCTGTCCTTATACCAAAGGTCCTTACTATTGACCCATATGATGACCCAAAATCGTCTGCCGGCTAGGCGCGTCCCGACGGGTGATGCGGGGCATCATCGGAGGGACGCAACGATGTCCGGCGGGCGATTTTGGGTCACCGGAGGCCGGATTTCTGCGGGTTTTGGATGTCGTTGCGATCGGCTTGTGGTACCCGTACCACGGCGCCAATCGCGCCTAACCAAAACCCGCATAAATGCCGGTCATATGGGCCAATAGTAAGGACCTTTGGTATTACGTGAACGGAGTGCCCTGACACCCGCCGCCGCCCGCCGCGGCCTGCCTCCCGCCTGGAAGACAAACGAGCAAAGGCCGCCGGCGCGACGACTCAACTTACTCCACTGTGCTGGCGCGCCGAACGGCCTACTGACTAAGGTCCGGGCGTCTGCTCATCCACCCTGAGGTTTCCCTTGGGGCGCTCGAGCAGTACGCTTCGGACCCGCACGCCACACTTCATTGGCCGACAGGTCCATCGCCATGGCGTTTCCACGTCCAAGGGGCGCTTCAACACCGGGCTTCTCAAGCCTCGCCTCCATGCAGCGATGGCGAAAAAAATCATAAACGGGACCGTCGCGCATTGACCTGCGTCAATTACGAACCGCGAAATGGATTTTTTGACCGCCGCGCCTGCCTGCTAGCCTGTCGATTTGGGATCGGGAATTGACCGAATCGCGGCAACCAGCGCTTCGGGCTCGTCGGTGCCGATGCGGATGCTTTTTCCGGTCTTCAGCGTCATTTCAACGGCATCGAGTCCGGAGACATTATAGAGCCAGCCCTTGCCATAGTAGCGGATGCCCCAGCCCCACCACCATCGGTTCCGGACCGCTTCACAGGATTCGATCTCGTCAATTGAAACGCGTTTTTTCCAGAAACCGGGCCCGAACCACCAGTTCAAGGCCCCTCCGGATATCGCAACCGTGAGCGATCCGAAGACCCAGCCAATCAAAAATACAAAGAGGCCGGTGATCGCCACAATCAACATGACGGCGATTCCGGCAAAAGCCACAGCGACAATCGATCCGAGGAAAGCGATGATCAGAAACAGCCATATCGTTGTCCCGACCTGGGTGTGTCGGTAGATCGCCGGTTCGGTCATTCGCAGTCCAGCCTGATTGCCGTGAGGGCCTGATGATAAGGGCAGCAGTCTGGTTTATCGCGATCGATTGTCACCAAGTCTACCCAATGCCGAATGCCCAAGGCGGGACATTTTGCAAGGCCGGCCGTGATGCCGTGTGACAAGATCAGGTGTTGCGTCTTTGGCATTAACCCGTCGGAAACCATAACGGTGGCAAACCCAGGGGCCAGTTCAGACCAAAAAACGGGGGCCTTCGTGCTGTTTTCCATCTCCATTCGGATTTTTGCGTTTCTCCTTCTCTCGGCGACATCCGCGGCAGTTTTCGCGATGCCCTACATGGCCGGATAGGCCGACCCTGTAATCTCACCCGACGTGACGATCTCACCCGACGTGACTGGTTTGTTCTTCGCCATCAGGGCTCCATGACCCGGATGCAAGGGCGCATGGATCGCCAAATGCTGCCTCATTCCAGATAACGCCTGATCCATTCGGCATAGTCGCTGGCGCGCGTTGCCGCGTCCTTCAGCTCTTTGGGCGCAAGACTGCCGATCTCGGCCGGCGGCGTGCCCTCCCGCAGCGCCTTCAATGTGGCATGGATCGCCTGTGTCGCGGCAGCGAAGGGCTGGTGGCCCTGCAGGCAGACACGCACGCCTTGTTTGGCGAGCCAGGAACGGTCCTCGAAATCCGGCCCGGTTGCGGCAATGATCAGCGGTCGGCTGAGTTCGGCGGAGACCGTCTCCAGATCGGCGCGAGTCTTCAGGCCAAGCATGAAAATCGCATCGGCGCCGGCGCCCTCATAGGCCTTGGCGCGGGCAATCGCGTCGTCCATGCCGATGATCGCCGCGGCGCTGGTTCGCCCGGCAATCACCAGGTTGGCGTCGCTGCGCGCCGCAAGAGCCGCCTTGACCTTGCCAACGCCTTCTTCCAGCGAGATCAGCGCCGGCTTGCCGCCAGAACCGAAATTTTGCGGCAGCGCCGTGTCCTCGATCGTCAGCCCGG
>CALZIL010000250.1 GCA_945787495.1 uncultured Afifella sp.
GAAGAGGTGTCTTTCGATTCCATCATGCTTGCCGATGACGAGCGCGGCCCCGACGATCCGCGCCTGCTGGCCGTCGACAACCAGATGGTCGTTCCCGTCAACACCTTCGTTCGCCTTCAGGTGACCGCCGCCGACGTCCTGCATTCCTTCGCCATGCCGTCTTTCGGCATCAAGATGGACGCGGTGCCCGGTCGGCTGAACGAGACCTATTTCAAGGCCGAACGCGAAGGCCTTTTCTACGGCCAGTGTTCGGAACTGTGCGGCAAGGATCACGCTTACATGCCGATTGCCATCCGTGTCGTGTCCCAGGATTTGTTCAGGACCTGGGTCGCGGCGGCGGTCGATGACGTGGAAGGCGCCAACAAGACGCTGGCCCGACTGATCGAGGCCGATAAGAACGACAAAGTCGCGCTCCGCTGAGGCGGCAGCAGCGACTGAACTGAACGCTGAGGAGCAAAAAAAGCATGGCAACTGCGGCAGCCCACGACGCACACGCCCATCCCACCGGATGGCGGCGTTACGTCTATTCGACCAATCACAAGGACATCGGCACCATGTATCTGGTCCTGGCGATCATCGCCGGGATCCTAGGCGGCCTGATGTCAGTGTTCATGCGGATGGAGCTGCAGGATCCGGGCATCCAGATTTTCCACGGCCTGGCCCAGATGGTTTACGGCATCGACCCGGATGCGGCACTCGATGGCGGCAAGCACATGTACAATGTGTTCACCACCGCGCACGGCCTGATCATGATCTTTTTCATGGTCATGCCGGCCCTGATCGGCGGTTTCGGCAACTGGTTCGTGCCGATCATGATCGGCGCGCCGGACATGGCCTTTCCGCGCATGAACAACATTTCCTTCTGGCTGTTGCCGCCGGCTTTCATGCTATTGCTGATGTCGATGTTCGTCGAAGGCCCGCCGGGCGGCTTCGGCGTTGGCGGCGGCTGGACCATTTATCCACCTTTATCGACGTCCGGCCAGCCTGGTCCGGCCATGGATTTTGCTATTTTGGCGCTGCATCTGGCCGGCGCCTCGTCGATCCTTGGCGCGATTAATTTCATCACGACGATCTTCAACATGCGCGCGCCGGGCATGACGCTGCACAAGATGCCGCTGTTTGTCTGGTCGATCCTTGTGACCACCTTCCTGCTGCTTTTGTCGCTGCCGGTCCTGGCAGGTGGCATCACCATGCTTTTGACCGACCGCAATTTCGGCACGACCTTTTTCGACCCGGCCGGCGGCGGCGATCCGATCCTGTTCCAGCACCTGTTCTGGTTCTTCGGCCACCCGGAAGTCTATATCCTGATCCTGCCGGGCTTCGGCATCATCAGCCACATCGTTTCGACTTTCTCGCGCAAGCCGGTCTTCGGCTATCTCGGCATGGCCTATGCCATGGTCGCCATTGGCGTGGTCGGCTTCATCGTCTGGGCCCACCACATGTATACGGTCGGTCTCGACGTCGACACCCAGGCCTATTTCGTCTTCGCCACCATGGTGATTGCGGTGCCGACCGGCGTGAAGATCTTCTCCTGGATAGCCACCATGTGGGGCGGCTCCATGACCATGCGCACGCCGATGCTTTGGGCGATCGGCTTCATCTTCCTGTTCACCGTCGGCGGCGTTACCGGCGTCCAGCTCGCCAATGCCGGCCTCGACCGGGCGCTGCACGACACCTATTTCGTCGTCGCCCATTTCCACTATGTGCTGTCGCTCGGCGCCGTCTTCGCGGTCTTTTCCGGCTGGTATTACTGGTTCCCGAAAATGACCGGTTATATGTACAATTCGATCGTCGCCAAGACGCATTTCTGGACGACCTTCATCGGCGTCAATCTGGTGTTTTTCCCGCAGCATTTCCTCGGCCTAGCGGGTATGCCGCGGCGCTACATCGATTATCCGGACGCCTTTGCCGGCTGGAACGCGATTTCCTCCTATGGCTCCTATTTGTCGGCAATCGGCGTGCTGGTTTTCCTCTATGGCATGATCGAGGCCTTCCAGAAGAAGCGCGTCGCCGGCGAAAATCCGTGGGGCGAGGGCGCAACGACACTTGAATGGCAGCTGCCGTCGCCGCCGCCGTTCCACCAATGGGAAGAACTGCCGCGGATCCCCTAGAGCAGTTTTAACCGACACGGGGTCATTTGATGGAGTCAAATCAGTTCACTCGGCAAGGCGAGCAGCGCGGCGCGATACGGGTATCGGGCAAGCTGCTCAACGATGATGATGGACTGATTTGGCCCACCGGAGGCCGATTTGCCGCGCTTTCTGGATGTCGTTATGCTCGCCTTGTGGTCGACCAGACCACGGCGGCAAGCATGCCTCGCCAGCAAACGCGGCAAATCGGTCAAATGACTCCGTATCGGTTAAAACTGCTCTAGGCGGGCACTGGCAGGCTGAGACCGATCATGACCGATATGCGGCTTGAGACAGCGGATCGCGCGTGGGCCGGTGAGCAAATCATCGGCGGCGACGTCGCCGACTATTTTGCCCTGCTCAAGCCGCGTGTCATGTCGCTGGTCATTTTCACCGCCCTCGTCGGCATGGCAATTGCGCCCGGCGGCCAGCATCCGGTTCTTGCCGGCGTGGCGCTGCTGTCGATCGCCGTTGGCGCCGGCGCGTCCGGCGCCCTCAATATGTGGTACGATGCCGACATTGACGCCGTGATGACCCGCACCGCCCGGCGGCCCATACCCGCCGGCCGCGTTGCTGGCGAAGAAGCGCTCGCCTTCGGCCTCGTCATGGCAGCCTTTTCCATTCTGGTTCTCGGCGTATCGGTCAATTGGCTTGCCGCTGCCCTGCTGGCCTTCACGATCGCCTTCTATGTCCTCGTCTACACGATGTGGCTGAAGCGCTGGACGGCGCAGAACATCGTCATTGGCGGTCTAGCCGGCGCCTTGCCGCCGCTGATCGGCTGGGCATCGGTGACCGGTTCGCTGGCGCTGGAGCCGTTCATTCTGGTCCTGATCATCTTTTTCTGGACGCCGCCGCATTTCTGGGCTTTGGCGCTGTTCAAGAAGGCTGATTATGCTGAGGCCGGCATTCCGATGATGCCCAATGTCGCCGGTGACCGCTCGACGCGGCGGCAGATTTTCGCTTACGCCGTCATCGTCAGCGCCGTCGCAACAACGCCTTGGCTGCTGGGCCACGCAACACCGGTTTACGGCATTGTCTCGCTGGCTCTGGGCGCGCAGTTCATCCGTCTTGCCTGGCATGTCGTCGCGCGCGGCGATGAAGCCGGCGACCGCGCCGCCAAGCGCCTGTTCGGCTTCTCCATTTTTTATCTTTTCGCGCTTTTCGCCATCCGCCTCGGCGAAGCTGCCTTTATCGCGATTGCCGGTGTCTGAAATGCCGGAAACCTTTCGCCCCACCGAGGAACAGACGCGCCGCCGGCGCGGCCGGTCGATCGCCATCGCGCTGATGCTCGGCGCTCTCGTCGTGCTGTTCTACGTCGTGACAGTGGTCCGCCTCGGGCCGGGCATCCTGGATCGGCCATTATGACCGGCGCACCGAAAGCACCCAAGGTCATGGAAACCCGCACCAATGCCCGCACGGCGCTGGTTCTGGCCGGCGTCGTCGTCGCCATGACCGGCATGGCCTATGCGTCGGTGCCGCTCTACGACCTGTTTTGCCGCGTCACCGGCTATGGCGGCACGACCCAGCGGGCCGAAACCGGCAGCAGCAACGCCATCGATCGCGATGTTATTGTTCGCTTCGACGCCAATGTTTCGGGTCTGCCATGGGATTTCCGGCCGGAAAATCCCGATATCCGCCTGAAGGTCGGCGAGACGGTGATCGTCAATTATATCGCCGAAAACCGCTCCAAAGAGCGCACCGTTGGCTCGGCGACCTTCAACGTCGCGCCAGCTGCGGCGGGCGCCTATTTCAACAAGGTCCAGTGTTTCTGCTTCACCAAACAGGTTTTGCAGCCGGGCGAGACAATCATGATGCCGGTGCAGTTTTTCATCGATCCGGCAATGGACGGCGACAACGACCTGCGGGCCGTCAAGACGATAACCCTGTCCTACACCTTCTATCCGATCCCCGAGGCGGGACAACCGGTCGCGCAATCGGGGCAAGACGAGTTAGGTAAAAAACTGTAGAGAAAACGTCGCAAATTTTGCATCGACCGGGAAAGGCCGGTCGATCAAGGCGCAAAGAGGAAAAAATGGCAGAAGCCCACGCCAAATCACACGATTATCATCTGGTCGATCCGAGCCCGTGGCCGATCATCGGCGCCGTCTCGGCATTCATCCTGGCGGTTGCCGCCATCAGCGCCATGCACGGCGCCAGCTGGCTGTGGGTTCTGCCCGGCGTGCTTGGCGTTCTCTACACCATGTATGCCTGGTGGGCGGACATTATCGCCGAGGCCCATGGCGGCGATCACACGCGCGTCGTCCAGATCCATCTGCGCTATGGCATGATCCTGTTCATCGCCTCGGAGGTGATGTTCTTAACACGCTGATCCTTCTGACATCCGGCACGACCGTCACCTGGGCCCATCACGCGCTGCTGCACAATGACCGGCAGGGGCTTAAATGGGGCTTGGTTCTCACCGTTTTGCTCGGTGCTTTGTTCACCGGCGTACAGGCTTATGAATATGCCCATGCAGCCTTCTCGTTCGGTGGCAGCATCTACGGCGCCACCTTCTTCATGGCGACCGGCTTTCACGGCTTTCATGTTCTGGTCGGCACGATTTTCCTGGCCGTCTGCCTGATCCGCGCG
>CALZIL010000251.1 GCA_945787495.1 uncultured Afifella sp.
ATCAACACCACCGAAAATCGCGCCGTCCTGCATGTCGCCCTGCGCAACCGCACAAACCGGCCGATCCAGGTCGGTGATACCGATGTCATGCCGGCGATCAACGCCGTTCTGGCGCGGATGGAAGCCTTTGCCGGCGCCGTCCGGTCCGGTGAGGCAACGGGGTCGACCGGCAAAGCCTTCACCGATGTCGTCAATATCGGCATTGGCGGCTCCGATCTCGGTCCGGCCATGGCGGTCGCCGCCTTGTCGCCCTATCGCGGCGACGGCCCGAATGTGCATTTCGTTTCCAATGTCGATGGCGCCCATATCGCCGACACGCTCGCCGGCCTGGACCCGCAAACGACGCTTTTCCTGATTGCCTCCAAGACCTTCACCACGTCTGAGACCATGACCAATGCCGGCACGGCGCGTGCCTGGATTGCTGCTGCGCTCGGCGAAGCCGCGATCGGCGATCACTTCGCTGCGCTTTCCACGAACGGCGAAAAAGTCGCCGAATTCGGCATCGCCGAAGACCGCGTCTTCGGCTTCTGGGACTGGGTCGGCGGCCGCTATTCGCTGTGGTCCGCCATCGGCCTGCCGCTGGCAATCTCCATCGGCTTCGACAATTTTGCGCGGTTGCTTGATGGCGCACACACCATGGACGAGCATTTCCGCACCGCACCGCCGGCCGCCAATATGCCTGTCCTGATGGCGCTCATCGGCATATGGCACCGCAATGTCTGGGACATGGCGACACACGCCGTCCTGCCCTACGACCAGCGGCTTCACCGCTTTGCCGCCTATCTCCAGCAACTGGACATGGAATCGAACGGCAAGCGCGTGACCCGCGCCGGGAATGCGGTCGATACCGGAACAGGTCCGGTGGTCTGGGGCGAGCCGGGCACCAACGGCCAGCACGCCTTTTTCCAGTTACTCCACCAAGGCACCGACATCGTGCCCTGCGATTTCCTGATCGCGGCCGAGGCGCACGAGAATCTTGGCGATCATCACGCCAAGCTTATCGCCAATTGCCTGGCGCAGAGCCAGGCGCTGGCCTTCGGCAAAAGCGAGGACGAGGTGCGCGCCGAACTTGCCGCAGCCGGCCTGGCGCAAGAGCGGATTGACGCACTCGCCCCGCACAAGGTGTTTCCCGGCAACCGGCCGTCCAACACGCTGCTCTATCGCCGGCTCGATCCGGCGACGCTTGGCATGCTGATCGCGCTTTACGAGCACAAGGTCTTCGTTCAGGGCGCCATCTGGGACATCGATTCCTTCGACCAGTGGGGCGTCGAGCTGGGCAAGGCGCTGGCGACTCGGCTGCTGCCGGTCGTTCACGAGGCTGAAAATACCGAAGGACTTGATTCATCCACCCGCGGACTGGTTGAGCGGATTCGTGATTTCAAGGATTGAGCGCTAGCGCTCCCCGCGCAATGCGCCGGCCGCGGCGACCAGCAGAAACGCCGCGAATGCCGCGACCACGATGCTCGGGCCCGATGGTGTGTCGAACAGTACCGAAAGCGCCAGCCCGGCGGCGACGGCAAAAACGCCGAAGACCGGCGCCAGCAGCGCCATGGCCTCCGGCGAGCGGGCAAAGCGCCGCGCCGTGACCGCCGGAATGACGATCAGCGAGGTCACAAGCAGCACGCCGACAACCTTCATGGCGAGCGCCACCACCGCCGCCACCAGCAACATGAAGCCGATCGTCAGCCGATCGACGGCAATGCCCTCCGCCCGCGCCAGATCGGCATCGACGGTCGCCGCCACCAGGCCGCGCCACAGGAAACCAAGCACGGCCAGCACCGCCAGTGCCCCGATGGAGGTGATCCAGACATCGGCGCGCGACACGGCAAGAAGATCGCCGAAAAGAAACGCCGTCAGATCGATCCGCACGCCGCGCATGAACGCCAGCGCGATGATGCCGATGGCCAGCGCCGAATGCGACAGCATGCCGAGGATCGCATCATGCGGCAGCCGCCCGCGCCGTCCGAACAGCAGCACGAACATCGCCACGGCCGTCGCCATCGCCAGGACGCCGATCAGCGGATCGACGCCAAAAGCAATACCCAGCGCTACGCCGGGCAAGGCGCCATGCGCCACCGTGTCGCCGAAATAGGCCATGCGCCGCCAGACGATCAGGCAGCCAAGCGGTCCGCCGGCAAGCGCAACAGCGCCGCCGGCGAGAAAGGCGCGAATGAGGAATTCGTCAGGCACTACGGATCGGACCGGCCGCGCTCAAGCCCAGGCGGCACGAAACGCCGCAAGCCAGCCAAGGCCGTCTTCAACATCGCCGCGCGGCTTGTATTCCGCGCCGATATGGCCGTCATAGCCAAGGCTCTCGATCATCGCGATCAACCGGTCATAGGCGATCTCGCCCTCATCCGGCTCGGCCCTTGTGGGCACCGCGGCGATCTGGATATGACCGATTAAGGGCAGGAGATGTTCAATCCATCGATACAGCGAACCCTGCATCAACTGGATGTGGTAACAGTCGAACAGGATCTTCAAGTTCGGCTCGCCGAGCGCCGTCACGATCTCCTTGGCGAAACCGGCATATTGCAGAAAGTAGCCGGAGGCGTCGTAGGCATTGACCGGCTCGATCAGGATCGTCAAGCCCGCATCACCATCGGATTTCGCCGTCTTCTTACCAGCCTTTTTGCCACCCTTCTTGCCGGCCTTCCCGGCAGCCTTGTCGCAGGCATAGGCGAGATTGCCGAGATAGGTCTCGTGCGCCGCCTTTTCCTCGCCTTCCGCCACCTTGCCGGCCATGACATGCACAGCGCTGGCGCCGATGGCGCGGGCATAATTGACGGCGTCATCGATCGCCGCGCGCGCCTCCGTCTCCCGGCCGGGCAGCGCCGATAAGCCAAACTCGCCGGCCGCAAGTTCACCGGGCCGGGTATTGAGGCCGAGCATCGACAGCTCCGTTTCGGCAAGCGCCGCCCGCACCTCCTCGGCCGGCTCGTTATAGGGCCAGTGGCATTCCACCGCGTCGAAGCCGGCGGCCTTGGCGGCGCGAATACGGTCGGCCAGCGGCCGGTCGGTCCACAAGAAACCCAGATTGGCTGAAATTGGCAGCATTGGTCCGCACTCGCCCCCTCACACTGGCCTCCCGTCGGTGCTGACGGTCTTAAGCCACGCATTTGTTGACCGCCATCCTGCAAGTCTCTAAACGGCGAGGCAAGATGGTTGTCCCTGGAGGGGCTTAAACGATCCCGCTGCGGCTGACCCAAACCGGGGGCCAAACCGGGGCCGTCTGCCGCAAAGCGCCGCGCTATGCGGGCCTCCCGCCATGGCAATCGCCGTGTGAATGAACGAGGCCTGCGGTGGTGGGAATCGCTAAGTCTGAGCGCATCGGGGTCATGGTCTGCGGCCATGGCAGCCGCAATGGCCGGGCCGTCGGCGAGTTCAGCGTCATTGCCGAAAAACTGCGCTACCACTTTCCCGACTGGCCGGTCGAATACGGATATCTGGAATTTGCCGAGCCGGTGCTGCGCGACGGCCTCGACCGGCTGAAACAGGCCGGCTGCACCCGCATTCTTGCCGTGCCGGGCATGCTTTTTGCCGCCGGCCACACCAAGAACGACATCCCGTCCGTGCTCAACACCTACACGATAGAAAATCCTGGCGTAACGATCGATTATGGCCGCGAGCTCGGCATTGATCCCAAGATGCTCGCCGCCGCCGGCGACCGGATCCGCGAGGCCCTTGACGCGGCCGAAGACGATATCCCGCCGTATGAAACCTTGCTTGTCGTCGTCGGCCGCGGCGCTTCGGACCCGGACGCCAATGCCAACGTCGCCAAGATCATGCGGCTGTTGTGGGAGGGCTTCGGTTTCGGCTGGGCCGAGACCGCCTATTCCGGCGTCACTTTCCCGCTGGTCGAACCGGCGCTTGAAAAAGTCGCAAAGCTCGGTTTCCGGCGCATCGTCGTCTTTCCCTATTTTCTTTTCACCGGCGTTCTGGTGAGCCGAATCTACATGGCCGTCGACGCGGTCGCAGCGCGCCATCCGGACATTGCCTTCCTCAAGGCCGGCTATCTGAACGACCACCGCCAAGTGATCGCCACCTTTGCCGAACGGGTTCGCGAAATCATCGTCGGCGAAAACCTGATGAACTGCCAGATGTGCAAATACCGCACACAGGTGCTCGGATTTGAGGGCGAAGTCGGCGCGGCGCAGGAAAGTCACCACCATCACGTCGAAGGCGTCGGCGCCAGCTGCAATCTGTGCAATGCCGACGGCGCCTGCAATGGCCGCTGCCAGAACGAGGCGCACACCCACACCGGCGATAGCCACCATCATCACCCCTATCCGCATACCGGCCATCCGCTCGGGCCGCGCACGTTGAAACGCGGCTGAGGAGCGATGCCGGCCATGTTTGACTATCTGAAGGACCCGCAGGCGATCTACCGGGCCTCCTTTGCCG
>CALZIL010000252.1 GCA_945787495.1 uncultured Afifella sp.
GCGGCATTGCCTTTTACGATGCCGCCGATATCGGCGAAGCGGTCGATCGCGTGATCGCCATCGCCAGCGGCGAGGCTGCCGCATGACCGTCCTGATCTCCAAGGACACAAAGCTGCTGTGCCAGGGGATAACCGGGCGCGCGGCGACATTTCACATGGGCCGCGCCATCGCCTATGGCACCCAGCTTGTCGCCGGCGTGCGGCCGGGGAAGGGCGGCATCAGCCATCTTGACGTGCCGGTCTTCGACAGGGTCGGCGACGCTGTTACGGAAACCGGCGCCGATGCCAGCATCGTTTTCGTGCCGCCGGCCAATGCTGCAAAGGCCATGATCGAGGCGATCGAGGCGGAGATTCCCCTTGTCGTGTGCGTCACCGAACGGGTGCCGGTCATGGACATGGTGGAAGTGAAAGCGGCTCTCAGAGGCTCAAAGACGCGCCTGATCGGAGCCAATTCACAAGGCATTCTTGCGCCGGGAATTTGCAAGATCGGTGTCATGTCGACGGTGCACGAAAAGCCCGGAACGGTCGGCATCGTTTCCCGGTCGGCATCGCTGACCAGCGAAATCGTCGCCCAGACGAGCGCCGCCGGTCTCGGCCAGTCGATCACCATCGGCGTTGGCGGTGACCCGGTTCACGGTATCGGCTTCGTCGATTGCCTTGAAATGCTAATGGCCGATGCCGACACGCAGAGCATCATCCTGATCGGCGAGATCGGCGGCACCGAGGAAGAGGAAGCCGCCGAATATCTGCAAGCCTCAAAACCGGAAAAACCGGTGCTCGCCCTCATCACCGGGCGTCATGCCCCGGTCAGGCGCCGCATGGGCCATGCCGGCACATTAAGCCTGTTCGGCAGCGGCGGCGCGGCGGAGAAGATCAAGGCGCTGAAATCGGCCGGCGTTCACATCGCGCAAAACGCTTCCACGGTCGGTGAGACCATGCGACGCATCGCCTCGGCAAAAAAATAACGCCAAAGACGACGCATGAAAATCTGTATCTACGGCGCCGGCGCCATCGGCGGCTACATGGGCGTGATGCTGCGCGAAAGCGAGGCGGACGTTTCGCTGATTGCCCGTGGCGCGCATCTGGCCGCCATTCAGCAGGACGGCCTGAAGGTTCTCTTCAAGGACGGTTCGCAAAAGCAAAAAAAGATGGCTGCAACCGACAACCCGGCCGACCTTGGCCCGCAGGATATTGTCATCATCGCGCTCAAAGCCCACCAGGCCTGGGAAGTCGCCGATGAGATGAAACCGCTGCTCGGTCCGCAGACCGCCGTGGTGACGGCCCAGAACGGCATGCCGTGGTGGTATTTCTACGGCTTTGAGGGCCAGTTCGCCAATCTGCGCATCGAAAGCGTCGATCCGGACGACCGCCAGTGGAACGCCATCGGGCCGGAACGGGCCATCGGCTGCACGGTCTATCCCGCCGCCGAGATCATCGAGCCCGGTGTCATCAAGCACACCTATGGCGATCGCTTCGGCATCGGCGAGCCGACACGCCAGGAAACCCAGCGCCTCACGGATTTGGGCAATGTCATGGAGGCCGGCGGACTGAAACCGCGGATCTATCCCGATATCCGCAATGACATCTGGCTGAAGCTGTGGGGCAATCTGTGCTTCAATCCGATTTCCGCTTTAACCCACGCGACGCTTGATGTGGTGGCGACCGATCCGGGCACGCGGGCGCTGGCCCACAATATGATGCGCGAGGCGGAATCGATCGCCCGACGCATCGGCGTTCACTTCCGTGTCGACATTGAACGCCGCATTGATGGTGCGGCCCGGGTCGGCGCCCATCGCACGTCGATGCTTCAGGATCTGGACAAGGGCCGCCCGATCGAGCTCGACGCCTTGCTGTCATCGGTGCGCGAAATCGGCCGGCTGGTCGATGTCGATACGCCCAGTATCGATGCCGTGCTGGCGCTGGCGCAGCAAATGGGACGTGTCGCCGGCGTCTATCCGACTTTCCCCGAACCGGACATCGACGACGATTCGGCCGCACCGCACGTCGACTGAGCCTCAAAAAGCGGGATCGCCGCCCGCAAGCCCCGCCATCCAGCGGGGTGTTCTCGTGCTCCGAATGGGTGCACCCGTAATGTCGACTTTTGCGCGGTTTTGGTCTGCTATTGATGGCCAAACGGACATCTGCGGCGGGGGCCGTTAAGGACCGTTGTTGACCCGACTGCGACATTCGGTGTCTGAGCCACCACACTCCCCATATTCGTATTGATCTGGTAGGACCGCGCTTCCTGCGAAACAGGATACACCAGCCCTCGCCTGCGAAGTGAACTTGAGATGGCACCTCGGACTGTTGGTACTGGATCGGGCCCTCTGGATCTGTCTGGGCTGCTTCAACAGATAGTTGAAAACGGTTTGGAGGGCTTGCCTCTGGAAGAGCAGCTCTCTTCATTTTCCCATAAGGTGGCTGTGTCAGGCTTTCCGATGAAACGGCTCAGCATGGGTATGCGGACCCTGCATCCAAACTACGGGGCGCTCACCTATTTGTGGCGACCGGAAGCAAATCAGGTTGAGTACAGCCCTCAGGATCGGACCGTTCTGGACAGCGATGCCTATAAGCGAAGCCCAATTATCTTCATGCTGGATTCGGACCGCGATACGTACCGCCAACGTCTTGACGATGGAGGGAAACTGCCATTTCCAGTGCTCGATGAGATCAGAAACGAGGGCATGACCGACTATGCTGCCTGCCTTGTGCGCTATAATCCGGCCGCCCAAGGCGACAGTGCGCTGGAAGGTGTTTTCTTTTCTTGCGCAACAGATGAACCGAGCGGCTTCCAAACGGAACAACTGCAGCAGGTGTTTGATTTGCTTCCCTACCTTGCGGTCGCGATCAAGTCCCGATTGACATACGAGGTCGCCAGGACGGTTGCGGAAACCTATCTTGGCAAAGATGCCGGCCAAAGGGTTCTTACGGGCGAGATTGAGCGGGGTTCAGCTCAATCCATCAATGCCGTGATCTGGTTTTGTGACCTCCGCGGATTCACGCAATTATCAGATCAGCTTGATCGCAATGAACTCATTGAGCTGCTCAATCAGCATCTCGAAACTTTGGCCGATCCCGTGCAGGAGCGGAACGGGCAGATACTGAAGTTCCTGGGCGACGGCTTTCTCGCAACGTTCGATTTGACCGATAAGAATCCTGCGGTCGTCTGCGAAAGCGCCTTGGACGCTGCGGTAGCGTTGCGCGCCAACTTTGCCGGGTTCAATCAAACGAGAAGAGAGGCCGGTCAGCCGACCCTGGGTTTCGGGCTCGCCCTGCATGTCGGTGAGGTATTTTACGGCAATATTGGAACCGGTCATCGGTTGGATTTCACTGTTGTGGGTCCCTCAGTCAACGAAGCCAGCCGCATTCAAGATTGTTGTCGCCCGCTGAAACAGGATGTGCTGATATCTCGCGCATTCCAAGAGATGGTCGACCGATCGCGCTACCAACTCACTTCAGTCGGAACCCATGAGCTCCGCGGAGTGAGTTCGTCGCAGGAATTGTTTACGCTTCCCAAAACCTGAATCGCTCCAACTACCGATGGTTTGCGACACGAATTTGTGTCGCAGGAGGCGGACCAGCACGTCGCCTATTGGCACTCTCCGCACTTGCGCGGTGCCATGCCAAAGCGTCGGTACTTTGAGGTGAAGCAGACTCAAAAATGCCGCCATCCAATGAGGAAATGACGCATTGCTGCATTGTAAAAAGATGAGTCACATCCCTTGTAAACAGGCATTTTCGATCTACATTTCTGGTATACCAAATACCACAGAAGCGCTTCCGCTCTGTAAGAAAATGGCGAAAGGACAGCACAATGACCAGGGACACGACGAAGACCGGCGCGACCTTTGAAAACACTTTTCCGCGCTATCCCTTCGCGCCGCTTGTCGCGCTTGCGCTGATGCTCGCAAACCGCATCAAGGCAGCGCGGAAGCCGGCCGGCCAAAGCGGCACAGGCCGCGGCGCCGGGCCGATTTATCAATAAAGCTTGAAAAAAATTTAGGCTTGGGCGCGCGCTTCGCGGAACGAGACCAGGCGGCGGCGATCCTCACACCATAATGTCAGGCGCACGCAGCCCAGGCTCTCAAGCAGCGTCATACGGCCGGTTCCGGCAAGTTCCGGGTAATCCTCAATGACATTATAGAGCCGGTAGAAGGGAATCCGGCTGCACAAATGATGGACGTGGTGCACGCCGATATTGCCGGTGAACCAGCGCAGAATTTTCGGCAGGTCATAATGCGAGCTGCCATGCAGTGCGGCTTCTTGCACACTCCAGTCGGGCTCATGGTCCCAATAGGTGTCTTCAAACTGGTGCTGGATGTAGAACAGCCACACGCCGATGGATGCCGCCAGCAGCACAACCGGCAGGTGAACCATCAAT
>CALZIL010000253.1 GCA_945787495.1 uncultured Afifella sp.
GATGCTGCGCGAGCTCTTCCGCGACGCCGTCCTCGAGGTGAGCCGGGTGCAGACGGAGAGCGAGCACGCGCCTCTGGCCGCGATGATCAGGACCCGCGAAGCGGTCGACGCCGAGACGCTGCTCCAGCGCCTGGGTGCGGCCGCCGCGCCGGAAGCGCTCAAGCCGCGCATCGAGAAGCACGGCGAGTGGGAGATCGGGGTGGAGGAGCTGAAGAAGCTGCGGGACGAGGGCGCAGAATTCGTCCTGATCGACGTGCGCGAGCCGCACGAGTACCAGATCTGCAGCCTCGGCGGTGAGCTGATCCCGCTGAGGACGCTGGGCGGCAAGCTGGGCGATCTCGAAAGCGGCGCCCACATCGTCGTCTACTGCCGGGAGGGCGGCCGCAGTGCCCGCGCGGTCAGCACCCTGCGCGAGGCGGGATTCGAGAACGCCTGGAACCTGAGGGGCGGCATCCTCGCCTGGATCGAGAAGATCGACCCGAGTCTGACGAGCTATTGAGCCCGTCGGAGCGCGAGCGGGGTGCGGAGGACTTCGGGATCGTGACCATACGCGACGGATTCACGGACGCGATCGGGGACACCCCGCTGATCAAGCTGCGGAAGGCGTCGGAGCTCACCGGCTGCGAGATCCTGGGCAAGGCGGAGTTCCTGAACCCCGGCGGGTCGGTCAAGGATCGAGCGGCCAAGTACATCATCCTGGACGCCGAGGAGCAGGGAAAGCTCGAGCCGGGAGGCGTGGTCGTCGAGGGCACCGCCGGAAACACGGGCATCGGGCTCGCCCTGGTGGGCAACGCGCGCGGCTACCGGACGGTGATCGTGATCCCCGAGACGCAGAGCCAGGAGAAGAAGGACATGCTGCGCCTGTGCGGCGCCGATCTGCGCGAGGTGCCGGCGGTGCCGTACAAGAACCCGGAAAACTATGTCCATGTCTCCGGCCGGATCGCCGAGGACATGGCGAAGAGCGAGCCCAACGGCGCGATCTGGGCCAACCAGTTCGACAATGTCGCCAACCGGCAGGCGCACATTGAATCGACCGGCCCCGAGATCTGGGACGATACCGGCGGCAAGATCGACGGATTCATCTGCTCCGTGGGCACCGGCGGAACGCTGGCCGGTGTGGGCATGGTTCTGAAGGAACGCAAGCCGGACGTCGCGATCGGCCTGGCCGATCCTGGCGGTTCGGCGCTTTTCAATTTCTACGACCATGGCGAATTGAAAGCGGAAGGTTCCTCGATCACCGAGGGTATCGGCAATGGCCGCATCACAGCCAATCTCCAGGACGCACCCATCGACTTGGCGTTCAATATTCCGGATTCTGAATCGATCCCGCTGGTCTTCGACATGATTGAATCCGAGGGCTTGTGCCTGGGCGGCTCGTCGGGCGTCAACCTCGCCGGCGCCCTTCGCTTGGCTCGCCAGCTTGGCCCCGGCCACACCATCGTGACGATCTTGTGCGATTACGGATCGCGCTACGCCTCAAAACTGTTCAATCCGGACTTTCTGCGCTCCAAGGACTTGCCGGTTCCACCCTGGCTCACCGACGAGACCCTGCCCGATGTGCCGTATGAAGAGGTTGCGTGATGGCCTTTGAGACCGAACCGCTGTTTCGCGACGATGCCTATGTCAGGGAGTTTTCCGCAAATGTCCTTGGCGTCAATGCACGTGGCGGCATAATCCTCGACAAGACGGCATTTTATGCCGCCGGCGGCGGCCAGCCCGGCGATACCGGGCAGCTTTGCCGCGCCGACGGCGTGAATATCGAAATCGGCGCGACGGTTTATGGCGAGGGCAAGGCGGAGATTGTCCACGTGCCGATGAGCGACGACAATCTGCCCGAACCGGGCGAAAGCTTGAGCGGTGCCATCGACTGGACACGCCGCAATCGTCACATGCGCATGCACACCGCGCTCCATCTGCTGTGCTCGCTGGTGCCGTTCCCGGTGACCGGCGGCTCGATCGGTGAAGCGGAAAGCCGGCTTGATTTCGACATTGAAGACGCCGGCGCCGTCGACAAGGAGGCGCTGAGCGAACAGCTCATGGCGCTGGTCGCTGCAGACCACCCGGTGACGGCGCGCTGGATCAGCGAAGCCGAGCTTGACGCCAATCCCGGCCTTGTCCGCACCATGAGCGTCAAGCCACCGAGCGGTTCCGGCCGGGTCCGCCTTATCGCGATCGGCGATGATGGTGCGGTCGATTTACAGCCCTGCGGCGGCACCCATATCCGCTCGACGGCCGAAATCGGCGCGCTCATGGTGGCCAAGATCGAAAAGAAAGGCCGCCAGAACCGCCGTATCCGCATCCGCCTGGACGATGCTGAATGACCGGACTCCTTGTTACACCGGACTGGCTGAATGCCACCCTTGGGCGCGACGATATCAAGGTCGTCGACGCGTCATGGTATTTGCCGGCGCAAAACCGCGACGCAAAGGCCGAATATGAAGCCGGCCACATCCCCGGCGCGGTGTATTTCGACATCGATGCGATTGCCGATCAGAAGACCGATCTGCCGCATATGCTGCCGGATGCGCCGGCCTTTGCCAAAGCCGCCGGTGCTCTTGGTCTCGCCGACACCGATACGATCATCGTCTATGACGGGCTTGGCCTGTTTTCCGCGCCGCGCGTGTGGTGGACGCTGCGCGTTTTCGGCGCAAAAGACGTCCGGCTTTTAAGCGGCGGCTTTCCCGCCTGGATACGCGCCGGATTGCCGACCGAGGCCGGTTGTCCGGATCCGGCGCCGGCGCATTTTGACGCCCGCATGGAGCCTAATGCAGCCGTCGATTACGCCACTGTCCTGGCTCTCCTGCCCGATAATGCCGGCTCGATCGTCGATGCGCGCCCGGCCCCGCGTTTTGCCGGTGAGGCGCCCGAGCCGCGCCCCGGTCTGCGGTCCGGCCATATGCCCGGCTCGCGCAACGTGCCGTTCGATCGCCTGCTGGACGAATACGGCGAACTGGCCGAAGCGGAGACGATCCGCGCGGTTTTCACCGAGGCTGGCGTCGATCTGGACCAGCCCCTGGTGACCACCTGCGGGTCCGGCGTCACGGCCGCGGTTTTATCCTTTGCCCTTGCGGCGATCGGCAAGGAAGATGTCGCGCTTTATGATGGCTCCTGGGCCGAATGGGGCGCCCGGCCCGATGCGCCGATCGGGACATCTGCCACGGAATGACCGATCCAAAATCTGAAAACGCCGGTGTTGCGAGCATCGAAACGGTCGTGACATATCTGGAAATGACGCAGCCGCCACCGGTGTTGCCGCCGCAGCCTGTCGGGCCGCGTCTTGCTCTGATGAAGGCCGATACGATCCCGCTGCATTTCTATCGCTATCTTTACGCCACGGTCGGTCATGACTGGCTGTGGGTCGAGCGGCTGGTTATGGACGACGACGCGCTGGCCGAAAAGGTGCAGCGCGAGGGCATCGAAATATCCGTGCTCTACGCCAACGGGGCGCCGGCCGGGTATTTTGAACTGGATCTGGCCGGCGGCAAGACCGTCGATCTGGTCTATTTCGGGCTGATGCCGGACTGGACCGGCCGCAAGATCGGCCCGTGGTTTCTCGGCTGTGCCGTCATGGAAGCGTTCTCCGCCGGCACTGAGCGGCTGACGATCAACACCAGCACGCTCGACCATCCAGGCGCCTTGCGGTTGTATCAGCGTATCGGCTTTCAACCGATCAGGCGCGAGACAAAAAACCTGGTCATTCCGGCAGGTATGCCCCGTCCTGCCCATATTCACACTTGAGTTCTGCCATAATTCGGAAACAATTGACCGACACGGTCCTTGCCGTGTTTGCCGAGGGGGCTTGGCAGTTTTAAGGACATTACGATGAGACTTCGCACCGTCGTCACGGCCGGCCTGTTGGCTTCGGCTTTGGCCATCACGGCTCTTACGGCATTTTCCGCCCATGCACAGAGCGCTTCCGGGGCCATACAGATCGCCCAGGCCAATACAAACGATCCGGCGACCCGCCTGCAAGACGCGTTGCTTGCCCTGAAAGACGCCCAGAAAGCATTCCGCAAGGCCAAGAAATCCGGCAAAGGCGTGGAAGCTGCTCAGGAACAGTTTCGCCTGGCCCGCGATGAGGTCAAGGCGGCGCGTCAGGCCGCGCTCGCCGCTGGCCGGCCTGCCAGCCCTCCGGCCGCGCCGGAAAGCCGGGAAACTGAGGCCGCCAGAGAACAACCGCCGGCCGCACCCGCAGAAACTGCCGTTGAGCCGCCGCCGGTCCCGCCAACCAAAACCGTCAGAGAACAACCGCCGGTCGCGCCAGCTGAAACTGCCGCGGAGCAGCCCCCGGCCGCGCCAGCCGAAACCGTTGCCGAACAACCGCCGGCTGCCAGATCGCGAAACAGGCTGTTGCCGAATTAGCCCCGCAGCAAGCCCCGGCGGTGACCGAACAAACGGCACCGGCTGTTAAAACTGCTGAACCGGCAAAGGTCGCCGAGCCCGAGGTCAAAACCGGCATTGTCGGGGAAACCGTCGACCCGCAGGTCCAGGCGCTTCGCAGGAAGCTCCGCCAGGCGCGCCAACGGGCACAGAAGGCCGAGCAAAGCGCTGCCGAAGCCCAGGCCAAGGCCGCCGGCGGCGAAGTCCTCAAAAGCGAAAGCGATCGCGTCATCGTCAGGCTTGGCGATCAGGTGATAATCCGCAGCCAGGACGAAAACGAACGTTTCCTGCGCGACGCCGACGACGTTGACGTGGTGCAGCTGCGCGGTGGCCGCACCCGCACCACGGTGACCCGGCCCAATGGTGTCCAGATCATCACAATCACCAACCGTTATGGCGAAATCATCCGCCGGGTGCGCCGGTTGCCGAACGGCCGCGAGATTGTCCTGATCGACAACCGCCAGGAAGAAAGACCGGTCGTCAATTTCGACATCCGGCTGCCGCGTCTTGTCGTACCGATCCCGCGTCGGGACTATGTCGTCGATCTGCAACGCGCCTCGGAGGCCGACATCGAGGCTGCCCTGACCGCACCGCCGGTCGAACGGGTCGAGCGCATCTATTCGCTTGAGGAAGTGCGGCGCAACGAGCGCCTTCGCGACAAGGTCCGCCGGATCGACCTCGATACGGTGACATTCGCTTCCGGCAGCGCTGCGATATCGCGCAGCCAGGTCCGCACGCTGACCCGTATCGGCGAGGCGCTGGAGGATGTCATTTATGAAGATCCCGACGAGATCTACCTCGTCGAGGGCCATACCGATGCGGTCGGCTCGGCGCTTTACAATCTCGCGCTTTCCGATCGCCGCGCCGAATCCGTCGCGATCATTTTGTCGGAGAGCTTCGATATCCCGCCGGAGAACCTGATCACACAGGGCTATGGCGAGGACTATCTGAAGATTCCGACATTGGGTGACGAACGGCGCAACCGGCGTGTGACGATCCGGCGGATCACGCCGTTGATCCGGGCCGACGCGCAGTAGCGGGCCCATTTGTCGATGAAAGGTCCGGGTGATCGATCCCCGGGCCTTTCACCTCAAGATGAGCATTAACGCTGGCGCCCGTAAAAGGAAAAGCCGATGAGCCCGCCATTTCGCATGGTCTTGGTTGCGGCATTCGCATGGTTTGCCGCGCCGGCCGCCGCGCAGGATCTCAGCACCGAGCAGATTTACAAGCAACTGGCCAAACCGCCGGCCGCGGAGTTTCGCGGCGACAAGCGCCTGACGGTCGATCAGTTGAAACGGCGGCGCGACGTGCGCATTGCCATACCGTCCGTTGACATCAACACCATCAATTTCGCGTTTGACTCCGCCGCAATTCCGGCCAGCCAGCGCTGGAAACTGCGCAATCTGGCCGCCGCCATGCGTCGCTTTCTGCGCCGCCGTCCCTTCGAGGTGTTTTTGCTGGAAGGGCACACCGACGCGGTCGGTTCGCGCGCCTATAATCAGACGCTTTCAAGACGCCGCGCCGCGTCGGTCCGGCGAACGCTGATCGACTATTTCAATGTTCCGCCGCGCGCCCTGGAAACCGACGGCTATGGCGAGGATTTTCTGCTGATCCCGACCAGCCGCGCCGAATGGCGCAACCGGCGCGTCACGGTGCGCCGCATCACCGACATCATCAGGCCTCAGTATTAAACGAACCGCCAGCCCCACTGTCGTCAGTGCAGGATCTGGCTCAGGAACAGTTTGGTGCGCTCGTGCTGCGGTTTGGTGAAGAACTCTTCCGGCTCATTTTCTTCCACGATCTGCCCGTCATCCATGAAGATCACCCGGTTGGCGACCCGGCGGGCAAAGCCCATCTCATGGGTGACGCACAGCATCGTCATGCCTTCCTCGGCCGCTGCTGCTGGCCACCCGATAGCTGGCCGGGATATTTGTCCGCCTGTTCGGGGATCTTGACCCGCTCCAGATAGCGCATGGCGATTTCATCGGCTTCCTTCTTCGGCAGCTTGCGCACCCAGATCGGCGCCAGAGTGCAGTTCTCCCTGATCGTCAAATGCGGGAACAGGTTGAAGTGCTGGAACACCATGCCGACCTCGCGCCGGACCTCATCGATCCGTTTCAGATCGTTGGTCAGCTCAATGCCGTCGACGATGATGTCGCCTTTTTGGTGCTCTTCCAGCCGGTTGATGCAGCGGATCATCGTCGATTTGCCCGACCCGGACGGCCCGCAAATGACAATCCGCTCGCCGCGCATGACCTTCAGATTGATGTCACGCAAGACGTGGAAGTCGCCAAACCACTTGTTGACGTTGTTCATCTCTATGGCGACATCTGTCTCCGACACCGTCATTTTTGCGGTGTTTGCCGGACCTTCGGTGGCCACAGCCTGTTGATCGCTCATGGTCGGTTCCCTGATGCTAATGGCCCGTATA
>CALZIL010000254.1 GCA_945787495.1 uncultured Afifella sp.
GGCGAGGATAGTGTCGCGCTGGCCCTGCGCTGGCAGGGCGAACCGCTGCATGCCCGCCTGCACCGCCTGGCCGAGGGCATCTGCCGGGGCATGACGCAGACGCTGCGCAGCGGCAAGCCGTTAATCCTGATAATGGATGGCGATGTCGGGCGCACGCTCGGCCGCATCCTCCGCCACGAGCTTGACGTTGCAAGCGGCGTGGTCTCGGTCGATGGATTGCAATTGAAGGATTTCGATTATGTCGATATCGGCGCGGTGATCCAGCCGACGAACGTCGTGCCGCTGATCATAAAATCGCTGCTGTTTTCCGCCCCCGGCAACGATTCGGGAAGCTAGGTCATGAATACAGCCACGGACACCTCATTCGATGCCGCGCAACTGCCCATGCGCACCGAACTGGCGGCCTGTGTGCGGCTCATGCACGACGCGGCGATCCTCAATTATAACGGTCATGTCAGCGCCCGTATTGCGGGTGAGGACCGGCTTGTCATCCATTCGCTGGTAACGCCGCGCTCCGAGGTCGGCCCTGACGATTTCGTTGTTTGCGATCTCGACGGTGTGGTTCCGGAGGCCGCCCCTGGCCACAAGCCGCCGAGCGAGGTCCATATCCACAGCGAGATCTACAAGGCCCGCCCTGATGTCGGCGCCATCGCCCACATCCATTCAGAAAGCGTCATCGCCTTCACCCTGACGACAGACGCACCCTGCTTGAAGCTCGTGCGCTGCGACGCGGTACGCTGGCGCAGCGGTATTCCGATGCACACCGACCCGACGCGTATCCGCAACGGCAAACAGGGCGCGGCGCTTGCCGCCACGCTTGGCCCCCACCGCGCAGCGCTGATGCGCGCCCATGGCGCCGTCCTTGTCGCGCCGAGCGCCCGGGCGGTCTTTGCCGACACCATCCAGTTTGACGAAAACGCCCGCGCCCAGCTCCTCGCCGCAACGCTGGGCACACCGGCGCCGCTGAGTGAGGCCGAACTCGATGCGCTGGAAGAGGCCTCGCCGCCGGAGTTCCTCGATCATTACGTCAACAAGATCTGGCGCTATTACGTTGAGCGCGGCCGCGCCGCGGGCCTCATCCCAGATGACTGGGCGACGCATCTGACATAGAGCGCTTTGCGCGGACGCAGGCTGGCCATATCGACACCCGGCGGCACCCGCGCGGCTTGGACCGAAGCCTTCCTGGACACGACCTCGTCCGGCCACATTCGAGGTCACGACGGAAACAAAGGAGGTCATGTCTCCCCACCAAACCAGGGCAAGTCCATGCTTCCCATACAACGATAGATCACACAGAAAAATCACCGCGTGACGGCTTTGAAGCCGAAGGGCCGGCATGGTGGCATGCGCCCGGTTGCGCAATCTGGTCTGCCCGGCAAGCGCCCGACATTGGACTTGCGGCGGCGCGCATGTCAGTCTTTTTGTTCTGGCGTGAGTGCATGTAAGGGAGGAAATCATGAGGAAATCAGCACTGTTTGCGGCGGCGGCCGTGTTCGCCCTGTCGACTGCCGGCGTAGCGCAGGCACAATCCGTTGCCGAATTCTATGCTGGCAAGACGGTGACCGTGGTGGCGCCGTCGGGCACCGGCGGCTCGATCTACAAATATGCGCTGCTGGTCTCGAACCATCTCGGCCGGCATATACCGGGCAATCCGACCACCATCGCCGAATCGCGCACCGGCGGCGGCGGCGTCAAGGCCGCGAACTACATGGTCAATGCAGCGCCGAAGGACGGCACGGTCGTTGCCGAGATGCATCCTTCCTCGCTGATCGTGCCGATGATCAAGGACGTCAGTTACGATCCACGCAACTTCCATTGGCTCGGCTCGGTCGCCGTGCGCGCTTATGTCAGCGCCGTCTGGCACACGGTCGAGACTGACACGCTGGAAAAGATGGCCGATAAAGAGGTGACATTCGCTGCCTCTGGAACCGGTTCGCCGTCCTATATGATGCCGACTTTCATGTCCCATATATCCGGCGCCAAGATGAAAGTGATTACCGGTTACAAGAGCGGTGGCGCGATGAATTTGGCGATGGAGCGCGGCGAGGTCCAGGGCCGCGGAAATTTCTATCAGGGTTTCCTGGCCACCAATCCCGACTGGATAAAAGACAAGACAGTCAAATTCCCCTTCAAGGCCGGCCCCGACCATCCCGATCTCGCCGACGTAGCGCCGGCCAGTAAATATGCCAAGACCGATGCTGAAAAGCAGATGCTGGGTCTTCTCGAAGCGCCGTTCAATATCGGCCAATCCTTTTATGTCACCGGCGATGTTCCCGATGACCGCAAGGCGGCTTTGCGTACGGCGTTTGAAAACATGCTGAAGGATCCGGTGTTCCTGGCCGAGGCGGAAAAGCTCAATCTTTATATTGATCCCCTTGGCCACGACCAGGTCGTTTCAGAGATCGAAGCTGTCTACAAGACCCCGAAAGAGGTCGTCGACGGTCTCGGCGCGATCCTGGCGAAAAAATAGACGGGATATTCAAAACAGCCGCAACGCCCTGATCGAGCGGAACTCGGGCAGGAAGTCGCCGATTACGGCTTGCGGCCACGGGACGATCAGGAGCCAGTGGAAGAGCAGATAAGAGAACGTCGTGACCGTGCCGGCAATCACCAGCGTGGTCGCGACGCTTTCTTTTGCGTTCAATCGCAGATAGCCGGCCAGGAACAGGGCCATCGCCGGCAACAGGCCGACGAGCGCCGCTGCGCCGAGGAAGAACAGAAGCCAGCCGAAATACACCATCGCGCGCCTGGCAATGGTCTCACGAGGCAGTCCCTGGAAGTCCGTCGTTATATCCAAATGCAGATCGTCAGAGGTGGCGGCGGCCGGCGTCGATGGTTTTTCGAATTCCACGAACAATTGCATGACGAAGAGGATCGCGGTGGCCAGGATGCCGGTCCAGGCAATCACCTGCGGGACCAATCGCGCGCCATAGGGCCATCCCCAGGATATGGCGATGGCGGCGGCAAAAAGCACGCCGAAGGCGGCTGTGAACAGCGCGTCGAAGACATTCACGTCTGCGCGCAAGGCAATGCGCACGCGTCTTGAATCACCCCTTCGCGTTGCGATCAGACGCCGGACGGTCGGCGCCAGGACGCCATAGAGCGAGGCCAGCAGCACGATCACGACCACCGGTCGGAGCATCCATTGCAGGCCATACAAATTGACCGAAATGAACATGTAACGTTCCACGATCGCTCCGAGCACGAAGCCGAGTATGACCGGCGGCCGGGGCCATTTCAGGCGCTTCATTATAAAGCCGAGCGCGCCGGCGCCGATCAGGACATAGAGATCGCCCCAGTCGTTTGATCCCTGGAAAGCGCCGACATAGGTGACGGCCAGCACCATCGGCACCAGAATGCCGGCCCGGATCAGCGCCAGCCGGGCCCGCTGATTGGCAAACAGGAAGCAGATGCCGGCGCCCAGTATATTGGCGATCGCGACACTCCATACCATCGAATAGGTCACGTCCAGCCGCTCGTTCAGCATGGCCGGGCCGGGCACGATGCCGTGAACGGCGAAGGCACCGAGCAGCAGGGCCATGGAAGCCGAACCCGGCACGCCGAAAGCGATGGTTGGCACCAGCGCGCCGCCTTCCTTGGCGTTGTTGGAGCTCTCCGAGGCAATGACGCCACGCACGTCACCTTTGCCGAAACTCTGACCGGCGCCCTTCTCGGTCCGCGCCGCGTGGCCGTAGGCGATCCAGTCGATGACAGCCGAGCCGATGCCGGGCACCGAGCCGAGCAGCGATCCGATGCTGGAACAGCGCAAAACCAGAAAGCCGTTACGGAATACGTCCCTGACGCCATCCAATTGGCCTTTCGGACGGTGGCTGCCGGCCTCGCCGGCAATGCTCGTTCGGCGGATCGCCAGGTCGGCGAGTTCGGGAATTGCGAACAACCCGAGCGCCAAGGGTACGATATGAAGCCCATCCCACAGATAGATGGCATCGAAGGTCCAACGCATCACGCCGGCCTGCGAATCCTCACCGACAGTGGCGAGCAACAATCCGAAACAGGCCGCCGCCAGCCCCTTGAAGGCGTTGTTGCCGCTGAGCACGGCGACCAGCGACAGGCCGAAAATGCAGAACGACAAAAGCTCCGGCGTGCCGATCGCCAGCATCACCGGGCGCAGGATCGGTACGCTGAGGCCGAGAAGTAATGCACCGAACAGGCCGCCGATCATCGAGGCCATGAAGGCCGCGCCAAAGGCCCGCCCGGCCTCGCCGCGCCGCGCCATGGGATGGCCATCAAGGATGGTCGCGGCCGAACCGACGGTGCCGGGAACGCCGAACAAGACGGCCGGAATCG
>CALZIL010000255.1 GCA_945787495.1 uncultured Afifella sp.
TGGTCGCCGTCTGGAACCTCGCCCTTCATAGCGTAGAGCGATTTGTGCTCAAAGAAGATGACCGGATCGTCATCGCGCACCGCCGCTGCCAGAAGTCCCTTGACGTCGGCCGGCGTAGAGGGCGCAACAACCTTGATGCCGGGGATCGCCATCGCCCAGTTCTCCACCGACTGGGAATGCTGCGCGCCAAAGCGCGAGCCGGCGCCGTTGCCGGTGCGCACGACCAGCGGGCAGCCAAGCTGGCCGTTCGTCATGTAGCGCAGCTTCGACATTTCGTTGGCGACAAAGTCCCAGCACACCGCCAGGAAATCGGAGAACATAATCTCGGCAATCGGCCGCATGCCGGTCATCGCCGCACCCATCGCCGCGCCGAGAATGGCTTCCTCGGAAATCGGCGTATCGATGACCCGCTTCGGCCCGAATTGCTCCAAGAGGCCAACCGTTGCCTTGAAAACCCCGCCGGCCGCGGCGACGTCCTCGCCGATGAAGGCGACCCGCTCGTCGCGCGTCATTTCCTGGGCGATGCCGGCGGCGACAGCTTCGCGATAGCTCAGTTCCGCCACGCCCAGCCCCCGTTTGCATAAACATCGGTGGTCAGGATTTCTTCCGGTGGCAGCGGCGAGGCCTTGGCTGTCTCCGTCGCCTCATCGACCTTGCGCAGGGCCTCGTCATCGATCCGCTGAACGACATCCTCGCCGATGCCGAACTCCGCCAGACGCGCTCGGTAGACCTTGATGGGATCGTTCTCTTTCCATCGTTCCAGTTCGCCCGGCGGACGATATTTTCCCGGATCGGCGCGCGAATGGCCGGAATGGCGGTAGGTCTTGCACTCAATCAGCGAGGGGCCATCGCCAGCGCGCGCCTTGGCGATGCATTCCCGGGCGGTCCGGAAGACTGCGTCGGCGTCGTTGCCGTCAATCAGAATGGAGTCCAGCCCATAGGCCGAAGCGCGATCGGCGGCGGGATTCTCCACCGCGGTGATCTGGCCGATCGGCGTATATTCCATATAAAGGTTGTTCTCGCAGACAAACAGCACGGGCAGCTTGAAAACGGCGGCGTAATTGAGCGCTTCGTGGAAGGCGCCGATATTGGTCGTGCCGTCGCCGAAGAACACCACCGAAACGTCGTCATGGCCCATATATTGGGCGCGCCAGGCCGAGCCGACGGCCATCGGCAGATGCGCGCCGATAATGGCGTAGGACCCCATCACACCGTGTTCGGCTGACGTCAGATGCATGGAGCCGCCCTTGCCGCGCATCAAGCCGCAATCGCGCTGCATCAATTCGCCAAGGACCGCATCCATCGGCGCGCCGCGGGCCAGCGTATGGGCGTGGCCGCGATAGGTGCAGAAGCTCTTGTCATCGGGCTGCATGGCGGCGGCGAAACCGGCGGCGATACCCTCCTGACCGAGCGATAAATGGCTGGTGCCCTTGACCAGGTTCTGCAGAAACAGATCATAGGCGCGCTGCTCGCAATGGCGGATTTCCACCTGCAAACGCCACAGCTCAAGGCGCTCGTCCTGGCTTATGTCGTCGTTCGCGGCGCTCTGGCTGCGGTTTGTCGTGTCTGCTGCGACCATGGTCTTGCCGATCAGTAGGGTCGTTCAATAGGGATTGGTGATCGGCAAATCTTCGGCCGGGAACAGGCTGATAATTTCACAACCCTTGTCGGTTACGACGACCTCTTCCTCGATCCGCGCCGCCGAATAGCCGTCTTCCGCCGGGCAGTAGGTCTCCAGCGCGAAGACCATGCCGGTCTTGATTTCCATCGGATTTTCCAGGCTGCACACCCGCGAGATAATCGGCCGCTCATGCAACGCCAGGCCAAGACCATGGCCAAACTGCAGACCAAAGGCCGACAATTCATCGGGGAAACCGAAATCGGGCGCTGCCGGCCAGACCGAGGCGACCTGGTCGGTGCCGACACCCGGCTTGATCAGCGCGATGGCGTTATCGAGCCATTCGCGGCATTGGATATAGGCATCGTTCTGCACAGGCGTCGCCCGGCCGATGTTGAAGGTACGATAATAACAGGTGCGGTAGCCCTGATAGCTTTGCAGAATATCGAAAAAGGCCTGGTCGCCCGGCCGGAAATAGCGATCGGTGAAATTGTGCGGATGCGGGTTGCAGCGTTCACCGGAAATGGCGTTGATGGCTTCGACATCGTCGGAACCCATCCTGTAAAGCATGGCATTGGACAGGGCGACGATGTCGGATTCGCGCACGCCCGGCTTCAGTTCCTCAAAAATCGTATGATAGACGCCATCGACCATCGAGGCGGCCTGGTTGAGCAGGGCGATCTCGTCGATATTCTTGATCTCGCGCGCATCCAGCATGATTTGCTGGCCGTCAACGACTTCCATGCCGGCCTTTTGCAGTTCAAAAAACATCGCCGTTTCAGCCGCATCGATGCCCACCTTCATGTCGGCAACGCCGGCTTGGCGCAGGAGATCCATGATCTCTTCGGCATAATGCTTCATCAGCCCGAACGATGGCGGGATCGTGCCGCGCATGCCAAGCACGCCGGCCCGACAATTGTCGGGATCCAGCCAGTCACAATAGACCTTGTGGTGGACGGCGGCCGATCCGAAATCCCAGACGACCGGCTCGGCGTCGCCGGCCAGCAGGCAGAAGCGGCAGAACTTGTCGCGCTCCCACTCGCCGATCTTGGTGGCGGAGACATAGCGGATATTGTTGACGTCGAACAAAAGCAGCGCGCCGCAATCGGAATTCTTCAGCGCCTGACGGGCCCGCGATAACCGGTATTTGCGCAGCCGGTCAAAATCGACACGGCGCTCGAAATCGACCGCCATATGGCCAAGCGCCGGAATGTGCCGGTCCCAGTTCCAGTTCGGGTCGATATCACCCGGCTGCAAGATGCGCGGCGACAGGGCTGCGGTCATGACGCTTCCTCTTTTTTATCAGCAGCCGGGGCGGCCGTACCTTTTTCGCGACGTTGATTGGTCGCGTTTTAGGTCCGGCAACATACAATTCGGCAGGCCGTAATTTGATTTGCTGCAATCGATTGCATCCCATAGGTGAAGTCTGTCATTGTCAAGTTGCAACTGGCGAATTGACCGCAATATCAGATCGAAAACGCGACGGTAATGATGCCGCCACGAGATGGGACGAATTGGTGCGACAAGGACGCAAAAAAACGACCTTGAAGGATGTGGCTAACGCTGTTGGCGTGCATGTCTCCACCGTTTCGCGGGCGCTTGATGAGCGCACCCGGCACATGATTACCGCCGAGGTGGCGGACAAGATTATCAAGGTGAGCCGAGAGCTGGACTATTCGCCGAACGCTGCCGCGTACAGCCTGCGCACCAACCGCACAAGGCTGATCGGCGTCTTTATCCCGGATATCACCAATCCCATATTCCCACCGATCATCAGAGGCATCGAGGACACGCTGGGACGCCGCAACTATATTGCCATCGTCGTCAACACCGAGGGTACGGCGACACGTGAATCGGCCCTGATAAACACCCTGCGCGGGCGCGAGATTGACGGCATGATCGTGGCGAGCGTCGAACGGCAGGACAAGGCCATCGACGAATTGGTGGAAGCCGGCATTGCGGTTGTTACCGTCAACAGGCGCGTTGACAGCCCTCACGTTTCGTCCGTCGTCAATGACGAACACGACGGCATGCGGCGCGTTCTGGCGCATTTGATGTCACTGGGCCACAGCCGGATCGTTGGCATCGCCGGCCCGCAAGGGCTGTCGACCGGCAAAATCCGGCACGAGGCGTTCCAGCATTTTCGAAAAGCGCTCGGGCTCTCCAGCGATCCCGGCACCGTTGTTTTCGCCGATAGGTTCAACGAGAATGAAGGCGAACGATGCATGGAGAGGTTGCTGGCGCGTGACGTCGATTTTACCGCCATCGTCGCCTCGAACGACCGGCTGGCGATCGGCGCACTGACGGCACTCAAGCGTCACGGAATTGATTGCCCGTCAGACGTATCCGTCACCGGGTTCAACGACATGTATTTGTCGGACCGCATCGACCCGCCGCTAACGACCGTTCGAATCCAGCAATACGAAGTCGGGCTGAGAGCCGCCGAGGCTCTGCTCAGACATATCGATGCGGGAGAGGAGATCGCCGAGCCGGTTCACGACGTCCTGCCGGTCGAGCTTGTCGTGCGCCAGTCGACGGCGCCATTGGCGAAGACCTGAAATCATCGGCTCGGTTCGCAAATGACTGACTGGCTGGGGCGGCAGGATTCGAACCTGCGAATGACGGCACCAAAAGCCGTTGCCTTACCACTTGGCCACGCCCCAGCAGTGTCAGACGACGGGCCGCG
>CALZIL010000256.1 GCA_945787495.1 uncultured Afifella sp.
TTCCCTGAAAGAACAGGCGGAAACAGGCGATGAAATTCCAACCCGGACAGTCTGGCAATCCGGCAGCGGCGTCCGGCTTGCCGCTCGCAATTAAGCCAACGCCGAGCGGTCTGAAAATAGTCGATGGATCCGGCCAGGCTGTTGCCTGGTTCTACACTGACGAGGATCCGCGCCGACGCGCCTCAGGAGGGCTGCTTGAGCCGGAGGATGCCGAGCGATTTGCCAAGATCTGCGCCCGTGCGTTGACGGCGACGCTCAAGTCCGACGATTGATGCCGTTGACATGGCAACGGGCGTCAAAACCGGCGGACGGCAGAAGGGCACGCCCAACAAGGCCACAGCGGAAGTGCGCGCCCTTGCCCAGGAATACGGCCCTGACGCCCTGAAAGAGCTTCACAGGCTATCCAACGAGGCGCAGAGCGAAACGGCGCGTGTATCGGCCTGCAATGCCATTTTAGAGCGGGCCTATGGCCGGTCGCCGGCAAGTGTCCCGATTGAAATCGATCTGCCGCCAATCGAAACCGCAGAAGACGTTTCCAAGGCCGTCGCAGCCATCATTCAGACGACGGCAGACGGCAAGATATCGCCGGCAGAAGCGGCAGCTTTGTGTGGCCTTCTGGAAACGCAGCGCCGGGTAATTGAGTTGACCGATCTTGAAATACGGATTGCCGTGCTGGAAGGAAAATCGTCATGAAACTGGCAGGCCGGGTGAACCGGCTTGAAAAGAAGCATGGCGACACCCGTTCGGCACAAATGGCTGTGGATTCCCGATATCCAAAGGATCAACTAGACCGGTTCATTGCCGAGCATGGGTTTGATGATCCGGACTGCATTTTAGTCGTACACTCAATTGTCACGACGAACTCGGCTGATCCGATCATTGAGCCTTACGTGATCCGGGAAACCGATTTATCGAAATGGTTGTGAGCGCGAAGGTCTAAAATAGACCCAGATAGACGGTGGACGCTGGCACCCGTGAAGAACAGACCGGTGGCAGCCCAATGGATTCACCGCTGATGCTTCGCCATCCACTTGCGGGCCATGCGCTGGGCCTTGGCGATCTGGTCGGGGGCGTTTATGCGTTAGACCCAACACATCAGCGCGTTATTGAGTTGTCGTTTCCTGTTGGGTCGGAGCATCAGGCTGCGGTGCTCCGCCACTGAACCAACCAGCGGCGTTGCCCACGAAAAGGAGTACGACAACAGCGGCGATAAGAACCCACAGCCGCTTGTCTTGCGGGAGTTCCACGAGTTTTCCTCCCTAGCGGGAAATATCGGCCACCGACGCCCTTATAAGTCTGCGGGCGGACGCATCATTGGGAACGAAACGCCCTCCCGCATGGCCGCGGCATTAAGGTCAGTGAGAGGGGCGATATCTCAAAGACCTGCAAATTTTCATAGCAGAACAATCGCCGACGAGCATTGACGGCGGTCAATTATGCAGCACGCAAAACAGCCGAACGCTGCCGCCTGGCCCGCTACGGGATGTCCTTTATTTGGGGTAAAGCAGAAGTCAAGGACGCCGTTCCTGACTTCCGTTCATGACCGATGCTGTTGAAAAACTATTTTCGATGGTCGGTATCGACGGGATAGTAGAATTTCGATTCAACAATGCTCCAAAAATGAAACTGCATTTCGCCTAGGCGCCTTCTGAGAAATCAGATTCTACAAATATTGTCGAGGTTGGCCTCGTGACGAGTTTTTCAACAGCATCGACCCGGAACGGAAGTCGCGGTGGGGTCTCAGCGCCAGGAGACCTCGTAGATCGCAACCGGATCGGCAAACCCCCGTAGGTTCCTTGTGCCGAGTTTCTTAATCTCTTTATCGTTTGGCACCAGATTGCGAACTGTCTCAGAAGTGACAATTGCATCTGCACCAGCTTCCGCGCAAATTCTCGCAGCCATCTGAACAGTAGCGCCAAACAGGTCATTGCTATCTTCGACTGGCTCGCCTGCATGTAAACCAATCCGCACGTGAAGTTCTTCATCGCTTGCCAGATTGAAGATGTCGAAGCCGGATTGGATGGAACGGGCACCTCGGATCGCCGCACCCGCATCATCGAAGGCCGCCATGATGCCGTCTCCTGTGTGTTTTACTTCGCGGCCATCGAAATCTTTCAAGGCGCGGCGGACGATCGAATCGTGCGCTCGCACCATTTCGACCGACCGCGTATCCCCGAGTCGGGCAGTCATGCCCGTGGAGTCCACGATATCGGTAAACATGATCGCACGGAACGCCGCATCGAGTTCAGGCTCTTCACCAGATATTGTTTGCGCAGGGTCGGCGACCCGGCCAAGGAATGCCTCAACGGCGGATAGATCAACCGCTATTACATCAACGGCGATATCACCATGTGCCTCGCCGTGGACACGCATGGCTGTTTCGGCATCTGGAGCGTCTATCAGGCAAAAGCCGGTTTCTCGCTTCTCATCAAACCAGTAGGTCAGAAATTTAACCCCATAATTGTCCTGCAATTCCAAATCCTTGCGGTGCGCTTCCGCGATATCCGCCGCGCTCAGCCCGCGCATATCGTGGCGATCCAAAAATATCGGCATTGCAGAGGTTACCCGTTTCTAATGATGGAGCTGGGGACAGTGACGATACGCTAACACGTAATCCATATCGATAATGCTGACTAGCTAAAGGAAATCGGTTATTCCGGCGAAACCATGCCGGAACAGGTGCTGGAGGCCGTTTGGGAATTCATTGCAGCCCTCTGCAGCGCCCCATTCTTGCAGTTGTTGGTTGCCGGCTGTTAGCTGGAGACTTGCTGAGTGGGCAAAATCGTCAAAGGCGAACGTGCTCAATCGTCATCATCAACAAATATGATTGGAAGCATGGGTCGGCGATCGATTTCCAAGTGGAATATATCTGGCCGTCCATAATGGCCCGCTACATCCAGCGGCTTACGTGACCCACGTGCTGCTTCCAAGTCGATGTTCGCGTAAAGGATTCCCTTTTCTTGATGCAGAGGCCCGGCGGCGATGCCACCAAACGGTTTGACCACGACGGCGTCGCCGGAGTTTACCCATTCATCATCCTTGAACAGCTTGTCTCGTTCTGGGAATGACTCCGGAACATCCGCTCCCTGCAAGGCTGTCGCCGTACTCAGCACCCAGCATCCGCCCTCGCGCGCTATGTGGTTCATGGAGGCAAGCCAGGTGTCACCGCAATCCCAAGTGGGCGCGATATAGATTTCGATATTCTGCGCATAGAGCGCATAGCGTGCGAGCGGCATGTAGCTTTCCCAGCAGAGGAGGGTGCCAATCCTGCCAACCGCTGTCTCGACGACTTTCAAGCCGCTGGCGTCACCAGAGCCCCACACCATCCGTTCGGGATTTGTCGGCATCAGTTTGCGGTGGCGATTCAAAATAGAGCCGTCAGGACCGATGACCACAACGGTATTGAACAAGGTGGTTCCGCTGAATTTAGAGTCGATTTCATTGAGACCAATCACGACGACAACGCCATGCTTTGCGGCGGCCTCACAAAGCGGATCAAGTCCACCCCCCGCGATATCGACGGCATTGTTTCGCAGTTCGGCATGAAGCGCATTGCCAAGCGCCATGTCACCACCAGGGCGAAGGCGCCATATCCAAGTGGGATACCCTGGAAGATAAGCCTCCGGAAATACGACAAGTTGCGCGCCCCCACCAACAGATTCATCAAGCGTTTCGAGCGCTCGATCCATCGTGGCTTTTAGGTCAAGAAGCACCGGTGGCTTTTGGCTAATAGCAACTCTTACGTCCATAATGTCCCCTGCTAATTTACCAACATCCAGCCTACACGGACCTGCTCAGTGACTAAATGCGGCAGATCTCCAATAGGACGGAAGGCGTCACAGTGTGCGATTGGGTGCTGCATGAAAGCAAGGCTCTTCCCATGCCCGCTATTGGCACATAACGGACATCAGCCCCGTGGATGGCGACTTCCGCTTTCGGGGGTAAAGCAGACATCATCGACGCCGTATCCGACTTCCGCTTTTGACCCGACTCGGACATCTTGGTGCAATGCAGATAACGGCGGCTCAGAGCCCTAAGCTGACATATTTGGGAAACCGCCAGTGCATGCGAAGTCCGCTCAAGTGCGGTAGAAGGCTATCGTTTTTTCGAGCCCCTCCGTTAACGTTCGTTCCTTCGGCAGTTCTAGCCCGCAGGTCTCCCAGTCATTCGGCGCGGTGGAGATACTTGGAATCGGCTTGCCCGAAATCGTGAAGTCAGTGCCGGGCGCAAGCGAGCGGATGAGATTAACTGCCTTTTCGGCCGTTGTCCGCTGGCCGGTCAGGTTGGCAACATGTGCGCCTTGCCTGCATAAAAGCAGCGCCTGCACGTAAGCTTTTGCAACATCCTCGACATAGACAAGCGCAATCGGTCCGGACAAACTGACCCTATAGGCTTCACCTCGGGCCGCCGCGGCGCAGGCGAAGGTGATATCCGCTGTCAGTCCGGCATCCCTGCCGGGTCCGTAGATGACAAAGGGACGAAAACCGAAGCTGGAAATCCCGTCATCTGCCCAGTATGCCCGCGCACTGCCCTCGTTCGCCAGCTTGTATGCGCCGTAGTGGGTTGAAGGAAGGTGGTGCTGGTCGTCTTCCAGGCCGTACACACCGCCGCTGCTGGTGTAGACGACCTGCGGGATGCCATGGGCCTTGGCCGCCTCGAAGACGTTGAGCGTACCGATCACATTTACCCGTGCACCCAACAGCGGATCGGCCTGGCACGCGGGAGTCATCAGCCCGGCGAGGTGGATGATCGCATCGCAGCCTCGCACCGCGTCTTTCACGGCATCGGTGTCACAAACATCGCCAGTTAGCCATACACAGGCCTCGGCTGCTTTCGGCGCGATTGCCTCGATCCGCCGACAATCCTCGCGAAGATCGAAGAGTCGCACAGCAATCCCCAAGGCGTGCAGATCACGCGAAATC
>CALZIL010000257.1 GCA_945787495.1 uncultured Afifella sp.
GCCCGCCGTGGCGGTAGACGTAGCTGACGAGCCAAGCCACGTTGCGCGTGGTCGAACCGACGGCGGCGCCGCCGATCCGTGTTGCGGCGCGCCCGGCGCTTACGGCGACGCGATACAGCGCCCGCCGGTAAAACCAGTCCGTGTCGAGATTGGTCGATCTCAGCTCCGGCGGGTAAAGGCCGGTCCGCATCAACACCGTAAAGGCGAGGGCGGAGAAGATCAGCAACTGAAGCTGCGTCACGACGTGTCCGAGAGTGTAAGGCACAAAGTCGACAGCGTAGGGCAGTAACATGTAGAGCGGTCCCGGAAAGACGCCGATGCCGATGCACAGCGCCGCCGCAATCCCCATGGCGATCAGCATGTTGAGCGGCGCCTCCTTTGGCCGGAGGCCCGAATCATGTGCGAAGAAGGCGAAGAACGGAATCTTGATGCCGGAATGGTGGAACACGCCGGCACTGGCGAAGAGCAGCACCAGCCACGTCCAGAAATAGCCGCCGTCCATCGCTGCGGCGATAATCAGCGATTTGGAAACGAAGCCTGAAAACAGCGGGAAAGCAGAGATTGACGCGGCCCCGACGATGCAGAAACCTGTGGTCCACGGCATCGTCTTGTAGAGTCCGCCAAGCTCCGAGCCCTTAATCGTGCCGGTGCGGAACAAAACTGCGCCCATCGACATGAACAGCAGCGCTTTGTAGAGAATGTGGCAGAAGGCGTGCGCCACCGCCCCGTTGACGGCGAGCTCGGTGCCGATGCCAATACCCACCACCATGAAGCCGAGCTGGTTGTTGAGGCTGTAGGCGAGAACGCGCCGCAGGTCGTTCTCGATGACCGCGTAAAAGATCGGGAATGCCGTCATCAGGGCGCCGATCGGCACAAGGATCTCCGTTCCGGCATAACCGCGGGCGAGCGCATAGACGGCGAGCTTGGTGGTGAAAACGGAGAGCATCACAGTGCCCGTCACCGTCGCTTCCGGGTAAGCGTCCTGCAGCCAGTTGTGCAGCAGCGGGAAGGCGCATTTGATACCAAAGGAGAGGAAGATCAGGAGGCCGCCAAGCGTTTCTAAATCAAGCGCATCAAAGGCGATCGATCCCGTCTGTCGATAGTGGATCATCGCGCCGGCCAGCAGCAGAACGCCCGAGCCGACTTGTATGATAAGATAGCGCATGCCGGCGGCCAGCGAGCGTTCGGTGCGCGATGCCCAGATCAAGAACACCGAGGCGACGGCGGTGCCTTCCCAAAATAGGAACAGCGTCACCAGATCACCGGCGAATACGGCGCCTGTGGCGCTGCCGGCGTAGACCAGCCCGGCAACCTGCTGCAGTGTGTCGCGGACGTGAAGCTGGTATATGACGCTGATAAGCGCTGCCAGCATGAATATGTAGCCGAAAATCAGGCTGAGCCGGTCGACGCGCAGGGTCGTCAGTTCCAGCTCGAACAGATCAACGGCCCCCGCTTTGCCGTGGTCGAATGTCAGCATCAGCGCGAATGCCAACAGCGGCAGGGCCAGCATGTAGCCGGCGCGCAGATAGCCCTTCAGCGCCGGGACGAGCAGAGCGCCGACGATGAGGACAAGGCCAGGGTTCAACTCAGCGGTCATAGTAGTCTTCTTGCCGCGACACCAGCTTGCGGAGCTCCTTGGCCGTAAGCACGAGGAACACGCAGTAGACGAAGCCGAAGATGCCGTAAAATCCCCACCAGTGCTCGATTGCGAACGGTCCGTGTTTGTGGATGAACGGATCGATGATGAGAAGCAAGGCACTCACCGAGTACAGGGCGTAGACGATCCGGTCGACGTTGCGCGGGTCGTCGAGCCAGCGCGGCGAATTGCCGTCGCCGAGATTCTTCGTCTTCGGACTATAGGCCATCGGGCATGCCTTTCGGTAGGGTTGCGGCAATGTCAGCAGGCGCGGTCGTTGCCAACTGCGCCAGCAGGGTCTCGACCTGGCCGGCGCCGAAGAACAGGACGATGCAAAGCGCCGCCGTAATGCAGAGCGGAATGAGGCAGGCTTTCGGCGCTTCGGTGACCGCGATGCGTTCGCCCGGTTTCGCCTTGGGCGCCACGATCGGCAGCAAATAGGCGACGTTGAGCAGCGAGCTGGTCATCAGCACCGCCACCACCCATTCGTGTCCGGCGTCGACGGCGCCGATTCCAAGCCACCACTTGCTCCAGGTGCCGCCGAGCGGCGGCAAGCCGATGATCGACAGCGAGCCGACCAGGAAGGCGAACATGGTCACCGGCATGCGCCGACCGATGCCAGCCATGTCGCTGATTTCGGTCTTGTGCGTCGCCACCATGATGGCGCCGGCGCAGAAGAAGAGGGTAATCTTGCCGGTCGCATGCATGACGATCTGCATGCCGCTGCCGATGATCGCCGCCTGCGTCGCGAGGGCCGCGCCGAGCACGACATAGGCGAGCTGGCTGACGGTCGAATAGGCGAGGCGAGCCTTGAGATTGTCCCGCGTCAGCGCCACGATCGAGGCCATCAGCAGGCTGAAGGCTGCGACAAACACCAGCCATTCGCTGGCGCCGGTCTCCGCCAGCAGATCGATACCGAAGACATAGACAACGACCTTGAGAACCGTGAAAACGCCGGCCTTGACGACGGCGACTGCGTGCAGCAGCGCGGATACCGGCGTCGGCGCCACCATGGCGGCCGGCAGCCAGTAATGCATCGGCATGACCGCGGCCTTGCCGATGCCGAAAATATAAAGCGCAAGAAGAAGGCCGAGCGCCGTGCCACCGAGCTTGCCCGCCAGAATGCCGCCGGGCATGAAATCCAGCGTGCCGGCGACGATGCCGGTCCAGACGATCGCCGGCAGCAATAGCCCCATCGATGTGCCAAGCAACATGAGCAGATAGATCCTGCCGCCGGAGATGGCCTTGGCATCGGCCTTGTGGGCGACCAGCGGATAGGTCGACAAGGTCAGAATCTCGTAGAACAGGAAAAGCGTGAACAGGTTGCCGGCGAAAGCGACGCCGATGGCGCCAGCAATGGCGATGGCGAAGCAGACATAAAACGAGGTTTGCCGCGGCTCGTTATGACCGCGCATATAACCGATCGAATAGATCGAATTGACGATCCACAGGCCCGAGGCGACGACCGCAAAGATCATGCCCAGCGGTTCGACGGAAAAGCCGAGTTCCACGCCAGCGAAAATTTCGACCGAGGCGGTGCGTGGCGTCGCGCCCGAAAGGACCGCCGCCAGCAAGCCCATCACCGTGGCGAACAGAACCAGGCTCGTTGCGATGGTCATCGTTTCGCGCAGATTCGGATTGCGGCCGGTCAAAGCGATCAGGCCGGCACCGACAATCGGCACAAGCAATGCCACTACGATCAGGGTCTCGGCGCTCATTTCATGCCCGTCAAGAGAACTTCGGCGGCACGCCCGGCGATACCGGCCGTGAGTTCGGTATCAAAACCGAGAACGACGATGGCCGCCGTCAGAATCCAGGTGAAGACGAGCATTTCCAGCGGCGGCTCCCGGGCGGCCCGGATTGCTGCGCCCGGATCGCGGAACCAGGCAACCTCGATGACCCGGCCGACATAGACGACGGCAATCAGCGAACTGATGACGATGATGGCGGCGAGCCACCACCAGCCCTTTTCCAGAGCGGCGGCGACAAGATAGTATTTAGACACGAAGCCGACCGTGCCGGGAACGCCGATCAGGGCCAGGCCGGCGATGACGAAGGCACCCATGGTCAGCGGCATGTGCCGGCCGATGCCGGCGATATCCTCGATCTTGACCGCGCCGGTGCGGAACACGACGCAGCCGATCGCCATGAACAGGGCAGCCTTCATCACTGCGTGATTGAAAATATGGACGATGCCGCCGGTCAGACCGGTCTGGGTGGCCAGCGCAATGCCGAGCGTGATGTAGCCGATCTGGGCGACCGACGAATAGGCCAGCATGCGTTTCACATTGGCCTGGAAAACCGCGACGACGGAGGCAATGATCATCGCAGCGACAGACAGAGTGATGAGGATTTCCGTGACTGGCAGGTCGCGGAAGACAAAGACGACGCCGAAGATGGAAAACAGGTATCTCAATAGCAGATAAATGGCGACCTTGGTTGCCGTAGAGGCAAGGAATGCGGTGACCACAGAGGGCGCGAAGGCATAGGCGTTCGGCAACCACAGATGGACCGGAAAAAGCGCCACTTTCAGACTGATCCCGACGGTGATGAAGGCGAGCGCCGCCAAGAGCGGACGGATATTGTCGATGTCACCAATGCGGCCGGCGATGTCGGCCAGGTTGAGCGAGCCGGTCATGACATAAAGCAGGCCGACGCCAAGCACATAGAATGTCGCGCCGATGGTGCCGACGATGAGATATTGATAGGCTGACAAAATCGCCCGGCGATCGCGGCCAAGGGCGATCAGCACATAAGTGGAGAGAGATGAAACTTCCAAAAAAACGAAGGCGTTGAAGGCGTCGCCGGTAATGGCGATGCCAAGCAGCCCGCACATGCACAGGAGGTACATGGTGTAGAACCAGGCCTGCCGTTCCGGCGCGATCTCCGAAGCAACGCTTCTCGGCGCATAACTGACCACCAGCGCGCCCATGAGTGAGACGAGGATCAGAATATAGGCACTGACCAGATCGACTCGGTATTCGATGCCGAGCGGCGGCGCCCAGCCGCCAAGCGCATAGGACACGACGCCTTCCGCAAGTACCTGTTTTAACAGTGCAAAAGCGATCATCGGCATGGTCCAACTCACCACCAGGGCGATGAACCAGGCGATCTGGCCACGGCGCACAAGAGCGGTCAGGACGGCGCCAAGCAGCGGCAGGACGACCTGCAGGGCCGGGAGATTGGACGAGATCATTTATCCTCGTCCTCGGCGGCGAATATCTCGTCTTCCTCGATCGTCCCATACTCTTCGTTGATGCGCAGGACGAGCGCCAGGCCGAGCGCCACCGTCGCCACGCCGACGACAATCGCTGTCAGGATCAGGACATGCGGCAGCGGATTGGAATAGATCTGGAAGTTCTCGTCGATAATCGGCGGTGTGCCGCCGAGAATCTTGCCGGGCGAGAGATAGAGCAGATAGACCGACGTCTGAAACAGCATCAGGCCGACCAGCTTCTTGACCATGTTGCCGCGCGCGACGACAACATAAAGCCCCGACACCATCAGGAAAATGATGATGAAATAGTTGAAGTGGTCGATCAGCGGGCTGAGGATATTCATTTGCGGTCGCGCCCAGCCACAGCATAGAAAATCGCGATCATCGTCCCCGATACTGTGATCAGCACACCTGCCTCGACCAGGAAAACACCCCATTCCTGACCGTGGATCTGGTCATGGGCCAGATGGCTGTAATCAAGGTAATTTGACCCTGTCAGCATCGCCGCGACACCAACGCCGGCAAAGACCAGGACGCCGAGCGGTACCATCGTTTCAACGATGACCGGCGGGACGATGAGCTTAGTCTGGTCGAGGCCGAAAATGATGGCATGCAGGAAGACAGCGGCGGCGACGATGACACCGGCCTGGAAACCGCCGCCAGGACCGAAATCGCCGTGGAATTGAACGTAAAGGCCAAAAACGAGGATGAACGGTAGGACAAATTTTGCCACAACTCGGAGGATCGCATCAAGACGCATGATCGATCACCCCTATTTGTCCGGCTCAGCGCGGCGCAAGCGCTTCAACAGCAGAAGAACGCCGATCCCGGCGGTAAAAATAACCGTCGTTTCACCAAGCGTGTCAAAGCCCCGGTAACTGGCCAGAACCGATGTGACGACATTGGGAATGCCGGTCTGCGGTACCGAACCGGCCAGATAGTCTGGCGCGACATGGCTGTGCATGGGTGTATCGGCCATGCCGAAGGGAGGTAGGCCGTAGGTTCCGTAAATCAGCACAGCGCCGGTAACGATCGACACGAATAGAGGCAGAATCGGCGTATGCACCGGCACGCTTTCCTCAGTCTTGGTCAGATAAAGAACACCGAGCATGAGGACGGCGGAAAGACCGGCGCCGACCGAGGCCTCCGTCATGGCGACGTCGACGGCGTCGAGAACAATCATCACGCTGGCCATCAGAAAACTGTA
>CALZIL010000258.1 GCA_945787495.1 uncultured Afifella sp.
TGGGCGACGAGTTCGGCATCGACTTCCGGCTTGCGCACCTCAACAATGTTGATGTGCACTTCAGACTCGGTCATCTGCGCGACCTTGCGGCGCAGCTTTTCAATGTCCGCGCCCTTCTTGCCGATCACTATGCCTGGACGCGCCGTGTGGATCGTCACCCGGCATTTTTTGTGCGGGCGTTCAATGACAATCCTGGAAACCGCCGCCTGCTTGAGTTCCGTTTCCAGCATGCCGCGGATCCGGACATCTTCATGCAGCAGTTCGCCATATTCGCCAGTGGTGGCGAACCAGCGTGAATCCCACGTCTTGTTGATGCCGAGGCGAAGACCGACCGGATTTATTTTCTGTCCCATAAGTCCCTCTTCCTCAGGCGCTTTCTTCGACTTCCCGAACCACGATCGTCAGGTTCGAGAAGGGTTTGATGATCCGGCTGGCGCGGCCACGGGCGCGCGGCTTGAATCGCTTCATCACAAGGGCCTTGCCGACATGCGCCTCGGCCACAACCAGGCTGTCGACATCCAGATCGTGATTGTTTTCCGCATTGGCAATGGCGCTCTGCAAGGTCTTCCTGACCTGGCCGGAGATCCGCCGCCGCGAGAACTCAAGATCGGCGAGCGCAGAGGCAACCTTCTTGCCGCGGATCATCGCGGCAACGAGGTTGAGCTTCTGCGGGCTGACGCGGATCATCCGCTGCACCGCCTTGGCCTCATTGTCGTTAAGCACGCGCTCGCGCTTGCGCTTACCCATGGCTTAACTTCTCCTCGCCTTTTTGTCGGCTGCGTGCCCGTAATAGGTTCGCGACGGCGAGAACTCGCCGAATTTGTGGCCGATCATGTCTTCAGAGACGAGCACCGGAATGTGCTTGTGGCCATTATAGACGCCGAAGGTCAGGCCGACGAACTGCGGCAGGATCGTGGAGCGCCGGCTCCAGATCTTGATCACTTCGTTGCGGCCCGATTCACGCACCTTCTCCGCCTTCTTCAGAAGGTAGCCATCGAAGAACGGGCCTTTCCAAACAGAACGTGACACGTCTGATCTCTCCTGAACGTTGGCGCCTCAGCGGCCCTTGCGGGCGTGCCGGGAACGCAAAATGTATTTGTCGGTCGACTTGTTCGACCGTGTCCGCTTGCCTTTGGTCGGCACGCCCCACGGCGTCACCGGATGGCGGCCACCCGATGAGCGGCCCTCGCCGCCACCATGGGGATGGTCGACCGGGTTCATGGCGACACCGCGCACGCTTGGCCGCTTGCCCATCCAGCGCGACCGGCCGGCCTTGCCAAGGCTGATATTGGAATGATCGGGATTGGACACCGCCCCGACCGTCGCCATACATTTGCCCGCGACAATCCGCTGTTCGCCGGAATTCAGTCGCAGGATCGCATTGACCTGGTCACGGCCAACGAGCTGGGCATAGGTGCCGGCGGCGCGCGCGATCTGGCCGCCCTTACCGGGCTTCATTTCCACATTGTGGATGATCGTGCCGACAGGCACCGAATGCAGCGGCATGGCATTGCCCGGCTTCACATCGGTCGTCTCGCCGGCAATGACCGTATCGCCTTCCGAAAGCCGCTGCGGCGCCAGGATATAAGACTGCTCACCGTCCTCATACTTGATCAGCGCGATGAAGGCCGTCCGGTTGGGATCATATTCCAGCCGCTCGACCGTCGCCGGAATATCGAATTTCCGCCGCTTGAAATCGATGAGCCGGTATGCCCGCTTGTGACCGCCGCCGCGCCGCCGTGCCGTCATCCGGCCGACATTGTTGCGGCCACCGGATTTGGTCAGCCCTTCCGTCAGCGTCTTGACCGGCTTGCCCTTGTAAAGGCCGGACCGGTCGACGAGGACAAGCTGGCGCTGGCCCGGGGTCGTCGGATTGAAGGTTTTTAACGCCATGGATCCGGCCTCATAGTCCCGTCGTCACGTCGATCGAATGACCTTCTTGCAAGGTCACGACCGCGTTCTTGATATCTTTCTGGCGGCCGGCGATGCCGCGGAACCGCTTTTTCTTGCCCTTGCGGTTGAGCGTGTTGACGCTCTTGACCTTGACGTCGAACAGCGCTTCGACCGCTTCCTTGATCTCCGGCTTCGTCGCGGTCTTGGCGACCCTGAAGATCACCTGGTTGTTTTCCGACGCCATAGTCGCCTTTTCGGTGATCACCGGCGCAACGATCGTGTCGTAGTGCTTCAGATCGGTCATTTGAACCGCTCCTCCAGCGCCGCAATCGCAGCCTTTGTCAGGACCAGCGTGTCACGGCGCAAAATGTCGTAGACGTTGATGCCCTGCACCGGCAGCACATCAATCATCGGAATATTGCTCGCCGCCTTGCTGAAATTGCCATCGATCTCGTTGCCGCCAATGATCAGCGCGTTGGAAAGGCCGAGCCCGGCGAACTTGGCCAGAAGCGCCTTGGTCTTGGGCGCTTCGGCTGCGGCATCGTCAAGAACCATGATCGCATCAGATTTGGCCTTGGCCGACAAAGCGTGCTTCAGCGCCAGCGCACGGACCTTTTTCGGCAGATCAACCGCGTGGCTGCGCGCGATCGGACCGAACGCCTTGGCGCCACCCTTGAAAATGCCGGGCTTGCGACTGCCGTGGCGGGCGTTGCCGGTGCCCTTCTGGCGGTAGATCTTCGCCGTAGAGCCGGTGATATCGGAACGCTTCTTGGCATTGTGCGTACCCTGCTGCCGCTTCAGAAGCTGATAGCGGACCATGCGCTGCAGGATGTCTGCGCGTGGCTCGAGCCCGAATACGTCTTCTGACACGGCAACCTTGCCGGCCGACTTGCCCTCGAGGGTGGTGACTTTGAGGTCCATCACTTGTCTCCCTCGTCGCCTTCGCCCGGACCGGCCGCATCATCAGCCGGCGCGTCGGCAGTGCTGTCTGGATCGGCGGCTGCCTCGACAGCATCCTCCGGCGCAGCGTCAGCTTCTGCCGCCTCGACGGCTTTGTTTTCCTCTTCGGCCTCGGCCGCGGCGGCTTCGCCATGTTCGGCATCAGCCTCGCCATTTAAAGGACGAAACGCGGCCGGTAGCGGCGCATCGTCCGGAAGTGACTTTTTCACCGCGTCACGAACCAGGATCCAGCCGCCCTTGGAGCCCGGCACCGCGCCTCTGACCAGGATCAGACCCTGATCCGGATCGGTGCGAACGACCTGCAGATTCTGCGTCGTTACCCGATCATCGCCCAAATGGCCGGCCATCTTCTTGCCTTTGAATACCTTGCCGGGATCCTGGTTCTGACCGGTCGAGCCATGCGCACGGTGCGAGATCGAAACACCATGCGACGCGCGCATGCCGCCGAAGTGGTGCCGTTTCATGGCGCCGGCAAAGCCTTTGCCGATCGACGTGCCGGTCACGTCGACAAACTGGCCGGGCACGAAATGGTCGGCCGTGATCTCCGCGCCGACGGCGATCATGTTATCGGCGCTGACACGGAACTCCGCGAGCTTGCGCTTGGGCTCAACCGAGCTCTTGGCGAAATGGCCGCGCATGGCACGTGTCGTGTTCTTGGCCTTCGCCTTGCCGACGCCGAGCTGCACGGCGCTATAGCCGTCCTTGTCCTCGGTCCGCTGGGCAACGACCTGGCACTTGTCCATCTGCAGGACCGTGACGGGAACATTCTCGCCACTTTCCGTATAGACCCGGGTCATTCCCAGCTTTTTTGCGATCACACCTGAACGCATGTTTTTATCCTCGCAAAAATCCGTCGTCCCTAAAGCTTGATCTCGACATCGACGCCGGCCGCAAGATCGAGCTTCATCAAAGCGTCGACGGTCTGCGGGGTCGGGTCGATAATGTCGAGAAGCCGCTTGTGGGTGCGGATCTCAAATTGCTCGCGGCTCTTCTTGTCGATGTGCGGCGAGCGATTGACGGTGAACTTCTCAATCCGGGTCGGAAGCGGAATAGGCCCGCGAACCTGCGCACCGGTGCGTTTGGCTGTCGAGACGATTTCCGCCGTCGACGTGTCCAGCACGCGATGATCGAAGGCCTTGAGCCGGATCCGAATGTTCTGTCCGTTCATGTGTCTGCCTCTCAAGAAACGGTCAAAGCGGCGCCTGGTTTTTCAGGGCCGCCCTGGCCGTTCTCAATCCATCTATTCAATAATGCTTGCAACGATGCCGGCGCCGACGGTGCGGCCGCCTTCACGGATGGCGAAGCGCAGCTTTTCCTCCATGGCGATCGGCACGATCAGTTCGACCTCCATCGTCACATTGTCGCCCGGCATCACCATT
>CALZIL010000259.1 GCA_945787495.1 uncultured Afifella sp.
CCCTGGCGCCGATTGACCGGCGGCTGATCAATACGCGGCTTTTATCGGCAACCGAAATCGCCTGGCTCGATCTTTATCATCAGCGCGTCTTTGCCAGCCTCTCCGGCTGGCCGGGCCTGACCGGTCCGGAACGCGCCTTTCTGGCTGACGCCTGCCGGCCGATCGTGAGTTAACCCAGCAGCAGCCGCATCACGATCAGCGAGCCGATGCCGAGGACAAGCGTCGCATGCATGGAAAGCCGCAGGGCGGCGAGCACGGCGATCGCCGCCGCGATGCTTTCCATGGGGCCGGTCGCCAGCGCCATCGGCGCGACGATGGCCGTCATGACGGCCGCCGGAACGGCATCCAGCGCCGCCTCCAGCCGCGGATTGAGACGGCCAAAGCGCGACAGGATCAGATGCCCGCCGATGCGCGTCCCATAAGTCACCAGGCCGAGCGTGACGATCAGCCCATAGGCCGTCCAGTCGATCATCAGACGACAGTTCCGGCACGCCGCCCGGCCAGCCCGGCGGCGACGGCAATGCCGGCAAAGGCGCCGGATGCGATATGCCAAGGCGGGCCGATGGTAAAAAAGGCGACGATTGCAAAAGCCGCGCTGGCGAGGATGATCGGCACGGCGTTCGGCCGCTCACGGAACTGCGCCACCAGATAGATGAAATAGGCGGCCAGCACGAAATCGAGGCCGAAATCCTTCGGATCCTCGATCAGCCGGCCGAACAGGGCGCCAAGCGCCGTGGCGATCAGCCAGCCGAAATAGAGCGGAATGGCGATAGCGGCATAATAGACGCCCGACAGCCTCGCGCCGCCGCGCAGCTCCCCCAGAACGTAAACCGGATCGACCATCAGCGCGAAGCCGCCATAACGTCCCACGGCAGTCCAGTGGCGCATTTTCCGGCCGAGCGCCGCGCTGTAGAGGATATGGCGGAAATTGACCGCCAGGACGGAAAAGACGATCAGCCAGAACGGCGGCGGCACGCCCCACAATTCCAGCGCGACAAATTGCGACGCACCGGCAAAAATCAAGCCGCTCATCAGCATGATCTGATCGAAGGGCAGACCCTTCTTGGCGGCCAGAGCGCCAATCACCACGCCGAACGGCAACGCCGCCAGCATCACCGGCGCAATGTCGCGCAACGCCAGCAAAATGAGCTGGCGCGGCGCCATTGAGGGTTCGCTTGTCAGGGTCGTCTCGGCCATCGCGCGGTTATAGGTCAACGGCGCTGACGTGTCCTGTTCATTTAGCGCATGGCTGCCATCACTGTTGGCGATGTAAGCGCTCAGCCGCCGATCAGCGCGAACCAGCCGTTCTCGTCGATGACCTCGACACCCAGTTCCGCCGCCTTTTTCAGCTTCGAGCCGGCGCCCGGACCGGCGACCACCAGATCGGTTTTCGCCGAAACCGAGCCGGAGACTTTCGCCCCCAGCCGCTCCGCCATCGCCTTGGCTTCATCGCGGGTCATCTGCTCCAGCGAGCCGGTAAAGACGACAATCTTGCCGGCAACGGGCGTATCGGCAGCCGCCTGTTCGGCCTCTTGCGGCGTCACCTCGGCCAAAAGCCGGTCGATCTCCTGGCGATTGTGGTCTTCGGCAAAGAACTGCGCGATGGCTTCAGCTGCAGTGTCGCCGATCCCGTCAATGCCGATCAGCTCCGCCCAGACGTCCGACTCGCGGTCCGCCGCGGCCCGCGCCGCTTCTGCAAAGGCCTCAAACGTGCCGAAGTGGCGCGCCAGCAGCTTCGCCGTACCCTCGCCGACATGGCGAATGCCGAGACCGTAGATGAACCGGTTGAGGGCGATCGTCCGGCGTTCGTCGATCGCGGCGAAAAGGTTGGCGGCGCTGGTCTCGCCCCAGCCCTCGCGGTCCTGTAATTTTGTCTGCAAGCGGGCATCGCGTGCGGCAAGCGTGAAAATGTCGGAGGGATGGGCAACCAGCCCGTCGCGGTAGAAGGCCTCGACCTGCTTGGCACCGAGACCATCGATATCGAAGGCATCGCGGGCAACGAAGTGCTTCAGCCGCTGCGCCGCCTGGGCCGGACAGATCAGCCCGCCGGTGCAGCGCCGCACCGCATCGAGCCGCCCGGTCTTGGGATTGTGTTCGCGCACAGCCTCGCTGCCGCATTCCGGGCAGATCGTGGGAAAGTCATACGGCTTGGCGCCCTTGGGCCGCCGCGACAGATCAACATCCAACACCTTGGGAATAACGTCGCCGGCGCGCTCAATAGTCACTGTGTCGCCGATGCGGAAATCCTTGCCGGCATCGCGGATCGGCTCGCCATCGCGGCCAAGCCCCTTGATGTAGTCCTCGTTGTGCAAGGTGGCATTGGCGACGACGACGCCGCCCACCGTCACCGGTTTCAGTTTGGCGACCGGGGTCAGCGCGCCGGTGCGCCCGACCTGGATGTCGATGCCTTCCAGCACGGTTGTCGCCTTTTCCGCCGGGAATTTGTGGGCAATCGCCCAGCGCGGATGGCGCGAGACGAAGCCGAGCCGGTTCTGCAGCGCCAGATCGTCGACCTTGTAGACGACGCCGTCGATGTCATAGCCGAGCAGCGCCCGCTGCGATTCAATTTCGCGATAATGGCCAAGCGCTTCATCGACCGTTTTGAATCGCTGCATCAACGGATTGACCGCAAAGCCCCAGGCCGCCAGTGCCTCGACCATGCCCATCTGCGTCTCAGCCGGCATGGCGCTCATCTCGCCCCAGGCATAGGCGAAGAATTTCAGCGGCCGCGAGGCGGTGATGGCCGCATCGAGCTGGCGCAGCGACCCGGCCGCCGTGTTGCGCGGATTGACATAGGTCGCTTTGCCCTGCGCTTCCTGCTCTTCATTGAGCGCGGCGAAGGCCGCATGAGTCAGATAGACCTCACCGCGCACCTCGATGACGTCCGGCGCTGCGTCCGGCAGTGTTTTGGGGATATCGCCGATGGTCTTGAGGTTGGCCGTCACATCTTCGCCGACCGCCCCGTCGCCACGCGTTGCACCGATGACAAGCCGGCGGTTCTCGTAGCGCAGAGACGCCGACAGCCCGTCGATCTTCGGTTCCGCCGTCAGCGCCACGTCTTCGTCGGTGCCAAGGCCGAGGAAACGGCGAATGCGGGCGACGAATTCGCCGACATCGTCATCGGAAAAAGCATTGTCAAGCGACAGCATCGGCACGGCATGGCGAACCTTGGCAAACCGCCCCGACGGCACCGCGCCGACCCGCTCCGATGGCGAATCGGATCGCTTCAGCCCAGGAAAGCGCGCCTCGATCGCCGCATTACGCTGCCTCAGTGCATCATAATCGGCATCGGAGATGCTCGGCTTGTCTTCAGCGTAATAAAGCCGGTCGTGCGCGGCAATCTCAGCCGCCAGCCGGGCCAACTCGGCCTGTGCCTCCGCCTCGCTCAACTCTGCCACGTTCATTTTTGCCAGGCGGGCCTGTTCCATCACGCGCTTTTTGCTGCCTCGTCGACATCGGTGGAACCCATCAGCCGCGCGGCGGCGGCGCGCGCCTCGTCGGATATGACGGCGCCAGCCAGCATGCGGGCGATCTCCTCGCGCCGCTCCGCACCGGCGACCGGCGTGACGCCCGTCGCCACCCGCTTGCCGTTGTCCACCGCGCTCTTGGAAATCACAAGATGCGCGCCGGCCCGCGCCGCGACCTGCGGCGCATGGGTGACGGAAAGTACCTGAACGCGCTCCGCCAGCCGCGCCAGACGCCGGCCAATCGCTTCGGCCACCGCGCCGCCGGCGCCGGTGTCGATCTCGTCGAAGACCAGCGTCGGCGCCGAGCCGCGGTCGGCCAGCGCCACCTTGAGCGCCAGCAGGAAGCGTGAGAGTTCGCCGCCCGAGGCGACCTTCATCAGCGGCCCGGCCGGCGAACCCGGATTGGTGCGCACATGAAAGGCGATCCGGTCAAAGCCGTCGGCTGCAGCGGCCGCCTCGTCGACATCCTGAACGACGAAGAAGGCGGCGGCATCGAGCTTTAGCGCCGGCAATTCGCCATTGACGTCAGCCTCCAGCGCGCGCGCCGCCGCCTGACGCTTGGCCGATAGGCCGCGCGCCGCCTCGCGATAGCGCCCTTGCGTTTCCATGACGGCCTTTTCCAGCGTTGCCAGCCGCTCGCGCCCGGTTTCCAGATCGCCCAACCGCGCTGAAAATTCCGCCGCCACCGCCGGCAAGCCGTCGACGTCGGTGCGGTATTTTCGTGCCGCCGCG
>CALZIL010000260.1 GCA_945787495.1 uncultured Afifella sp.
GAGTTCTACGAGATTGTTGAACCCGTCTGGATGCCGGCCGATGAAATCGACAAGAACGACCGGATGTTCGGCGTCCAGAAGCTTGTCGACAATTTTGCCGAGCACCGCCGGATCGGCGGTCATCGGCGCCGGCGCCAGCGCCATGTCGGCCGGCGGCATGTCCACTTCCGTTTCCAGCGGCGCTTCCTGTAGCCAGGCGTCGTAGCACATATAGATCGGACCCTGCGGCTGCGTGATCATGTGCGAATAGGCGCGCATGAAACTCTCCGGCACGCCCTCGATCGCGGTGGGTTGGTAATCCCACTTGGTATAATTGCGCATCGCCTCCCCCTGGACGAGGGCGGAATGGCTCCAGTCGATATGCGGCCGCCTTTTGCCCTCATGCATCGGGCCGGTGGCGCCCATGATGAAGATCGGCGCCCGGTCGATAAAGGCATAATAGACCGCCATCTGCGCATGCAGCATGCCGACGAGGTTGTGCAGGATGACACCCATCGGCTTTCCGGTCGCACGGGAATAACCGTGAGCGATCTGCACTGCCGTCTCTTCATGCTGGCAGAGCAGCAGTTCCGGCTCGTTGCCGCCGTAATTGATCAGGCTGTCGTGCAGACCGCGAAAGCTCGCCCCCGGATTCATGGCGATATAGGGAAACTCATAACGCTTCAGCAGATCGACGATGACGTCGGACTGGTATTTCCGGTAATTCGATTGCTTTTCTTCGGCCATCTTCCCGCCTCCCATTATTGTCGATTAACCCAGGCCGCCATGCTCGTTATCGAGCGGTACGATCCGTTCACCCAGATATTCCGCTTCCGGCCCGTAGAGCAGCTCTTTCACCCGCTCCGGCCCCAGACGTTTGACCAGTTGATCGACTTGACCGAACAGCGGCAGCGGAACGCCGCCGTCCTGCGCCAGGTCCAGCGCCACATCCATGTCCTTTTCGTGCCAGGTAAAGCGCGTCGAATCCCAACGCTTCAGCGTGACATTGTGGGCCGGACAGTCGAGCAGGATTTCGCGCATCTTCTGCGCATCGATACCGAAACGCTTGGCCAAGAGCAGCACTTCGTAATTCGCCACGCAGGACACCCAGTGCATCATGTTGTTGCAGGTCTTGGCCAGCTGCCCGGCGCCGACCGGACCGACATGGTGGACGGCGCGGCCATAGGCCATCAGCACCGGCTCGACAAAGGCAACGTCATCGGCCGAGCCACCGCAAAGACTGACAAGTACGCCTTCCTTTGCGCCCTGCAGGCCGAAAACCACCGGCGCGTCGACAAACCGGAAACCTTTCGCCTCTGCCTCGCCGGCAAGCTCTTGCATGGTACGCAGATTGTTGGTCGCAGCAATGACGATCGCCGCGCCGGGCCGGCCGGTATTCAGGGTTTCACGCGTAACGGCCCGCGACTGGTCATCGGTCGCCACAATGACGATGAAGACCTCGGCATGCTGCGCTGCCTCGCCAAGCGTTTCGACCGCTTGAAGACCATTCGCCTGCGCCTCAGCCCTTTTTTCCGCGTCGATATCAGTCACGACGACCTGATGGCCGGCGTTTTTTATGTGACCGGCCATTGCCAGACCCATGGCGCCGACGCCGATGACTGCAACTTTCATGTCTTTCCCCTCTTCATTTCCCGCCAACCAGACCTGCCCAGGCCAGAGCCATCAACCCGGCAAGCACCGGCGTGACTGCCACCGAGACGACCCGCAGCCGCAGAAAGGATGCGCCCAGCAATGGAATCTCGTAGATGAATACTCGATGCGCGGCGAACAGGCTCCATGACGTGATGAAGGCGATCAGCGCCGCGGTCGACGCGCCTGACCTGGCAAAAATCGCGGCAATTGCAAACGCGATAACCGGCCCCGCCGGTATAATCAGCCCGACGGCGGTTGCCAGAAGGACCGCTTTCAGACCCGCCTCGCTGCCTAGATACTGGCCGATCAATTCGCTGGGAATGAGCCGGGCAATGAAGCCGGCGGCGGTCAATGCGCAGACCATGCGCGGCGCAAGCACCGCAAGTTGTTCCACAGCCCGGCGCAGGCCACGGTGAAACGTTCCGTCCATCCGCGACAACGCGGCAAGCGCCAGGATGCCCAGAAGACCATAGAGAATCAGAATGCCGAAGTTCACGATGGTCTCTTCTGCAATTCGTCTTCATCGGCAAGGCGCAAGTTCAATGGCAGGCTGCGGGCGATCAGGCCGGCGACAATGGGCAGCGGCAGGCTGATCAGAAGGCGGGTCATTGAAAACTCCGCGCCCATGAAAGGCACGTCCCAGACCAGAACGCGCTGCAGACCGAGCATCGCCCAGCTGGTGATATAGGCGATCAAAGCGCCCCGGTCGGCACCGGCGCCGCCCAATACGGCAAGCAGCGAGAAAGCCGCGGCCGGACCGCCGGGCGTGACGATACCGGCGCCGGTGGCGATGACGAGCCCGCGCCAGCCGCTCTCCTGACCGACCAGCCGGGTCAGCTTGTCACGTGGCAGCATGACCCAGATAAACCCCGCAACGCCCATCGCCGCGATAATTCTCGGCACCGTACTGGCCAGCATATGGAGATTGTCCTCGACCACTTCGGCGAACGCCTCCGGGCCGGCCACGGCCAAACAGACGAGACCGGAGACCACAGCCAAAGCGGCAAATCCCCAGAAACTCTTGCCGAAACCAAGGCGCAAAAGCTGCGCCGGCCAGGATTCATCGCCAGGCGGGCGATCAGCCATTGCACGGGCTCACAGCCGTCCGGGCCACCATCCGGTTAGTGCTCATGATCATGCGCTTGATGATGCTTGTCGGCAAACTCGGACGGCTCCTTGTGACCATCCATCATGGCATCGACGACAGTCCGGAACATGTCGGCGCCAGGCGGAATGTGACCGGCCAGAAAACCGGCAAGCCGGGCAAAGACGATTGCCTGACAGGCAATAGCATCGGTGCGCGCACCATCCGGCGCGGCAGCCGCGTCGTTGAGCGCCTGGGAAAGACCGTCGCGGAAAAGCGCACTCATATATTGGCTGCGCGTGGCCTCGCCGGAATAGCCGGCCTCGCTCCCGGTTGTTCGATCGCTCACGACGGCATTATATCTTTTGGCATGCGCCGTCAGCCGGGCGAGCAGTTCATCATCAAAGCTGGTTTCTTCGTCGATATCGCCACACATGGCCTGCTCCTAGACTGCCGATCGGCTGTTCACACCGGTGCCATCACTTTTCAAAATCCCACATTTCTCAAAATCCAAGCGCGCCAGCGTTTTCGATCACCAGGCCGCCGCCGATCAGCACGGCAAAACCACCAATCGCCGCCATCACCGCTCGGTCGAGCCAGCCGGCGCCCTTTTCCAGAAATTTCAACGGATAGGATGCAACGAAGGAAAGCGCCGCCATGCCCATGATGGAGCCGAGACCAAAGGAGAGCACATAAAACAGGGCGCCCGCCGTCGAATGGGAAACGGCGACAACCAGCACCAGCAGGCCACCTGATCCAGCGGCGCCATGCACCAGGCCGACGGCCAGCGCCTTGATGAAGCCACCGCTGGGATGGGCATGGGCGTGACGGCTTGCCTCGTGGCCGGCGGATTCGCCGGCATGGGTGTGGGCGTGGACATGCCGCTCGCCGCCATGCTGATGGACATGAAAATGAATGCGCCGCCGAAACAGCGTCAGCAAGACGTGCGCGCCGAGCAGGACGATCATCACGCCAACACAGAATTCAAGTGTCGCCTCGACGCGCTCCGTAATGGCAAGGCCAAGCAGGATTGCCGCGCCGCAGATCGCAAACAGCGCCACCGTGTGGCCGAGCCCCCAATAGGCGCCGCGCAGCACCAGTTGACGCGGCGAGCTTTTTTTTGCCCTGATCGCCGCGACGGCGGCAAGGTGATCGGCCTCCAGGGCATGCTGCATGCCGACCAGCATGCCGAAAATCAGAACCGACCAGATTTCCATGCCCCCTGAACTCCAAACGCTAGAGCGAGATGAGGTCAAATTGAATCATTTGACCGGATTTTAGCGTCTGCTGACGAGGCGCGGTTCGCGCCGTGGTCTGGCCGGCCACAAGCGGACCGCAACGAAGCTCAGCGGGCGCCAAAAGCCGGCCTTCGGTGGGCCAAATCAGCCCGTCTCCAGCGTTGCGGAGCTTGTCCGATGCACCACATCGCACGGCGCTCCGCGCCTTGGCGACAGGCTGATTTGACTCCA
>CALZIL010000261.1 GCA_945787495.1 uncultured Afifella sp.
GCGACCGGCAGCGCATCGTGCGGGCGCTGGAGGTCATTGAGGCGACCGGCCGGTCGATCCTCGCTTGGCAGAAGGGGCAGGAGGCAGAACCGGAGCCGCCGCTGATCGACCCGGCCACGGCGCGGCGGCTTGTCGTGGAACCGGATCGCGACGCGCTTTATGCCCGGATCGAGCAGCGCTTCGACGCCATGGTCGAGGCTGGTGCGCTGGACGAGGTGGCGGCGCTGCTGGCGCTCGATCTCGACCCGGACCTGCCGGTGATGAAAGCCATTGGCGTCAACGCTTTCGCGGACTTTCTTGGCAAGCGGATTCCGCTTGAAGAGGCGATTTCAAGGGCCAAGACGGAATCGCGGCAATACGCCAAGCGGCAGATGACCTGGTTCCGCAACCAGATGTCGGATTGGGAGCGGCTTCAGGTCCGGTAGTCGGGTTCTTCGGCGTCCAGGATCGCCTTGATCTCGCGAAAATGGTTTTTCGGGCCGTCCTTGTAGTCCAGCCATTGCTGCGCCGTCAGCGCCGCGACATCATGCGGCGCGACCCTGAGCGGCCGGCCGGTCGAATAGGCGGTGATCAAGGTCTCGCAGGCGCGCTCGAAATAATAAAGCTCGTCAAAGGCCTCGGCGATGGTCTCGCCGACGACCATGACGCCGTGATTGGCCATGACAAGAACGGTCTTGTCGCCGATCATGGTGCTGATGCGCTCGCCTTCTTCCTCCAGGCCGAGCCCGCCAAAGGTCTCGTCGATCGCCAGCCGGCCGTAGAACCGCATGGTGTTCTGATCGATCGGCGGCATGGTGGAATCGGCAAGGCTGGCGAGCACCGTGGCGTATCTGGAATGGACGTGCAGGGCGCAGCGGGCCTGCGGCACGTTGCGGTGGACGGCGCCATGGATGAACCAGGCAGTCGGTTCGGGCGCATCGGGCCGGTTCATCGTGTCGGGATCGTCGGCATCGACGAGCAGCAATTCGCTGGCCCGAATTTGCGAAAAATGCCGGCCGTGCGGGTTGACCAGGAAGGTGCGGCCATCGTCGGAGACGGCAAACGAGAAATGGTTGGCGACCGCTTCGTGCATATCGAGCCGTGCCGCCCAGCGAAAGGCGGCGGCGAGATCGATGCGGGCTTGCCAATGGTCGATCTGTGGCGTGGCGGATGGTATGGATTCGATGTTGGCCATTCTCGCTCCCCGATTGCCCGACGACGATAGTCAAAATGCTCCCCGGACGAAAGGGGTGCCTTGGGGCAAGGGCGCGGCGGCGGACTGGCCCCATATTCCGGATTCCGCTAGCCTGATGGAGCGGGATGTGTCCGCAAAGGGGTCGCGAAATGTCGGGCAATCATGTGAGCGGGATTGGCGGAATCTTCTTTCGGGCCGCCGACCCCAAGGCGCTCAGCGCCTGGTATCGGACTCACTTGGGCATCGACCCGGTGAACAGCGTCTGGATGCAGGAAGGCGGCCCGACCGTCTTTGAGCCGTTTCCCGAAGACACCGACTATTTTGGCGACCGCTCGCGGCAGTGGATGATCAATTTCCGGGTCCGTGATCTCGACGGCTTGCTCAATGCGCTCCGTGCGGCCGGTATTGCGGTGGAAACGCGGGCGGGATGGGACGATCCGCAGGTCGGTCGTTTTGCGCGCATTCATGACCCGGAAGCCAACCCAATTGAACTGTGGGAGCCGGCGGCGGTGGCCGGATCGTCTTGACCGCTACGCTTTCGACCCGTAAAGACAGCGCCATGAGCACGAGCATTCTCGTAGTCAAGCGCATCACCGGGGCGGACATGTAAAGTCCGCCGCGAACGGTGATGCGCGTTTCAGGGTCCCGATGGGGCCCTTTTTTATTGCCCGTTAGTCAAATCGGGTGAAAAAGGACGACACGACGGGCAAAAACGGCGCCCGAACACGGAGTGGAATGATGTCTGAGGAAATGACCGGCGCGGAAATGGTCATCAGGGCCCTGCAGGATCAGGGCGTGAAACACGTATTCGGCTATCCGGGCGGCGCCGTGCTTCCGATTTATGACGAAATAACCCAGCAGGAATCCGTCGAACATATCCTCGTGCGGCATGAACAGGGCGCCGGCCACGCGGCGGAAGGCTATGCGCGCTCCACCGGCAAACCCGGCGTCGTGCTCGTTACCTCCGGGCCGGGCGCCACCAATATGGTGACGGCGCTGACCGATGCGATGATGGATTCCATCCCGCTGGTGTGCATCACCGGCCAGGTCCCCACGCACCTGATCGGCAATGACGCCTTCCAGGAATGCGACACGGTCGGCATCACCCGCCCGTGCACCAAATATAACTGGCTTGTGCGCGACGTGAACGATCTGGGGCGGGTCATGCATGACGCCTTTCACGTCGCCACGACCGGCCGGCCGGGTCCGGTCGTCGTCGATGTTCCCAAGGATGTCCAGTTCGCCACCGGCATCTACAAGGGACCGAACTCGACCTCGAAATCCAGCTACCAGGGCTACGAGCCGCGCATCAAAGGCGACATGGACGCCATCCGTCAGGCCGTCGCGCTGATGGTCGGGGCGAAACGGCCGCTGTTTTATACCGGCGGCGGCGTCGTCAATTCCGGGCCGGAGGCGAGCCAGCTTCTGCGCGAACTGGTTGCCGCGACCGGCTTTCCGATCACATCGACGCTGATGGGTCTGGGCGCCTATCCGGCCTCGGGCAAGAACTGGCTCGGCATGCTGGGCATGCACGGCACCTATGAGTCCAATATGGCGATGCATGACTGTGACGTCATGATCTGCATCGGCGCGCGGTTCGATGACCGGATCACCGGCCGCACCGACGCCTTCTCCCCCGATTCCCAGAAGATCCATGTCGATATCGACCCGTCCTCGATCAACAAGAACATCCATGTCGATGTGCCGATCCTCGGCGATGTGGCGCATGTGCTTGAGGACATGCTGCGGCTGTGGCGGGCCGAGCCGAAGCGGCCGGACGGCAAGGAACTGGAGGGTTGGTGGCGGCAGATCGAGCAATGGCGCGGCCGCAATTCGCTGGCCTATTCGCCAAATACCGACATCATCATGCCGCAATATGCCATTGAGCGGCTCTATGCGCTGACCAAGGACAAGGATACCTACATCACCACGGAGGTCGGCCAGCACCAGATGTGGGCGGCGCAGTTTTACGGCTTTGAAGAGCCGCACCGGTGGATGACCTCGGGCGGCCTCGGCACGATGGGCTACGGCTTGCCGGCGGCGATGGGCGTGCAGGTGGCGCATCGGGACAGCTTGGTCATCGACATCGCCGGCGACGCTTCGGTGCTGATGACCATGCAGGAAATGTCGACCGCCGTGCAGCACGATCTGCCGGTCAAGATCTTCATCCTCAACAACCAGTATATGGGCATGGTGCGGCAGTGGCAGCAGCTGTTGCACGGCAACCGGCTGTCACATTCCTACATGGAATCGCTGCCCGATTTCGTCAAACTGGCGGAAGCCTATGGCTGCGTCGGCCTTCGCGCCCAGAAGCCGGGCGAACTGGATGATGCGATTGCGGAAATGATCAAGGTCAAGAAACCGGTGATCTTCGACTGCCGGGTGGCCAATCTTGAAAACTGTTTCCCGATGATCCCGTCGGGCAAGGCGCATAACGAAATGCTGTTGCCGGCGGAAGCCAATGACGAGGCGGTCGCGGCGGCAATCGGCGCCGACGGCAAGGCGCTTGTATAGGAACCAGGACCCATGAGCACCCTTACCGGAAAACCCGCAGTGCAGCCGCCGGCCTCGGCCTATTTCATCGAGGACCGGCACGACCCGGAGGAGACGCACACGCTCTCCGTCCTGGTCGACAACGAGCCGGGGGTGCTGGCCCGCGTCATCGGCCTGTTCTCTGGCCGCGGCTACAATATTGAAAGCCTGACGGTGTCGGAGACCGAACATGAAAAGCACCTGTCGCGCATCACCATCGTGACCAGCGGCACAAGGCTGGTGTTGGAGCAGATCAAGAACCAGCTCGACCGGCTGGTACCGGTGCACCGGGTGACGGACCTGACCATGGTCGCCAAGGCGCGCAATTACGACAAGCCGCTGGAACGGGAACTGGCGATGGTCAAGGTGGCGGGCGTCGGCGACAAGCGCGTCGAGGCGCTGCGCCTGGCTGATGCCTTCCGGGCGCAGGTGATCGACGCTGATGCCTTCCGGGCGCAGGTGATCGACGCGACGCCGACGCATTTCGTCTTTGAGATCACCGGCCGGACATCGAAGATCGAGCAGTTCATTTCCATCATGGGACCGATGGGGCTGGTCGAGGTCTGCCGCACCGGCGTCGCCGCGCTCAATCGCGGCGAGGAGGCCATGTAGGACGCCGAATTACAAGCATTTGCATTTTCAGCTGCTGATTGATCGGCCGCGTCATGTTTCGGCCATCGATTTACCCAAACTGCAATTGCGGGCGGGGGCGTAACTGATCACAATCAGGAGCCCTGAAATGTATCTGCGTCCAATCCTTTCCTGCCTGGCTTTGCCGTTGCTTTTCCTGACCGTGGCGCCTCCCGCGCTCGCCGCCGATCAGTGCCGCGACGTCAACCTTCACTGTCGCGGCTTTGAGCCAAACTGGCAGTTCACGCTGGGGATGGATGACGAGGGCGATCAGGTGCTCAATTTCGCCGATCCGGAAAATCCGGACTGGCAGACCGCGCCACTGATCGTCGAGGCCTGCGTCCTGGCGATCAGCCCTGAGGAACTCCATGTCACCTCGGCCGGACCGCTTGAGCTCGATGCGCAGCTGATTTCGGAAACTTGCGTGGAGCCGAACGACGCGGAACGGCCGATTTCGATAACGGCGACTTTCAATCAGGGGGCCGAGACGGGCAGTCCGAACCGGGTCTCGGCAACCGGCTGCTGCAAGCTGTTGCCCTGACCGGCCGGCTTTCGCGGCGGGACATCGTCTGTCTAAAATAGGGGGTGCTATTCTCTCCCCAACAAGACGCCGCGCTGGTGGCGGTTGCCGACTGGCTGAAGGCCGGCAGCCCACAGATCTTCCGGCTGTTCGGCTATGCCGGCACCGGCAAGACCACGCTGGCGCGGCATATCGCCGAAGACATTGACGGCGACGTGCTGTTTGCCGCCTTCACCGGCAAGGCGGCGCAGGTGCTGCGCTCCGCCGGCGCGGAAAATGCCCGCACCATCCATTCCCTGATCTACCGGCCGCGCGGCGAGGAGACGGTTGAGGACGAGGACAAGGGCACAACCACGGTCTCGCCGATGTTCTCGCTCAACCGCGCAAGCCCGGTCGGCAAGGCGGCGCTGGTCATCGTCGATGAATGCTCCATGGTCGATGAGGAACTCGGCCGCGATCTCCTGTCCTTCGGCACGCCGCTGCTGGGGTCGATGAGGAGCTCGGCCGCGATCTCCTGTCCTTCGGCACGCCGCTGCTGGTGCTTGGCGATCCGGGGCAGTTGCCGCCGATCAAAGCCAATGACGGCGGTGGCGGTTTTTTCACCGAGCACGAGCCGGACGTGCTTTTGAGCGAAGTGCATCGGCAGGCGCGCGACAATCCGATCATCGATCTGGCGATGCGGGCGCGGGCCGGCGAGCGCATCGATTACGGCCGTTACGGCTCGAGCCGGGTGATCGGCAAGTCCGACATCGATTCTGAAACCGTGCTTGCCGCCGAACAGGTGCTGGTCGGCATCAACCGGTCGCGGCGGCTCTATAACCGGCGTATCCGCACGCTGAAAGGATTTGCGGAGCTGCTGCCGGCGGTCGGCGACCGGCTGGTGTGTCTCAGGAATGACAACGCCAAGGGGCTCTTGAACGGCGGCCAGTGGCGGGTGACGTCGATCTCGCGCAAGGCCGGCGCGGCGATCCACATGCTGGTCAAATCGGAAGACGAGGGGCCGCATGGTCCGTCGGCGAAGATCAAGGTGCTGAAAGCGGCCTTCGAAAGGCCGGAGGAGCAAATTCCCTGGGCCGTGCTGCGCCGCCACGACGCCTTCGATTACGGCTACGCGCTGACCGTGCACAAGGCGCAAGGGTCGCAATGGGGCGATGTCGTGCTGTTCGATGAAAGCTACGCCTTCCGCGAACACCGCCAGCGCTGGCTCTATACGGCGATCACCCGAGCGGCGGAGACGATCACCATTGTGAGGTAGGGCATTTGCCATTCGGATTACCATGCCGCTTGCCAGCATTCCGGACGCTATGCTCTTTTTCGCCATCAGGAGGATGATGCCGTCATGGCCGTACCGACTCCATTCGCTGCCGGGCCCGTTCTGGTAGCCGTCGACTTCTCTGAGGATTCCCGGCTGGCCCTGGTCTGGGCGGCACGACAGGCCGGGCTTGAAGGAACGCAGCTGATCATCCTTCACGTCGTCCATGATCCGGCCGCAAGCCCGGGCTTCTACCGCAAGCCGGACGACAATTATCTGCGTCCGATGGTCGATGTCGCCAAGGAGATGATGGACGATTTCATCACCAAGGCGAAAGCCGAGCATCCGGAGCTGCCCGCCCTGTCCGCCGCGCATCTGCGGCTCGTCTCCGGCCTGCCGCCGGGCCGCATCGTTGAATTCGCAGAGGCGGAGGGCGTCGGCATTGTTGTTCTCGGCAGCCGCGGACGCACCGGGCTCGCCCACGTCCTGCTCGGTTCCGTTGCCGAACGGGTGGTGCAGCTCTGCCCGCTGCCGGTGGTCGTGGTCAAAGCACCGCCCGAGAACGCCGAAGCCTCCGGCAATGCGGTCGAGCCATGACGGAACCGCTTGATCATTTTGCGCTGTGGGCCGGTTTGTTCGGCGGCCTCGCGCTGTTCCTGTTCGGTATGGATCTCATGACGGGGGCGCTGAAACGCGCGGTCGGCGACTATATGAAGGAGATTCTGGCGAAACTGACCCGCAACCGGTTAATGGCCGTTGGCGTCGGCGCCCTTGTCACCGGTCTGGTCAACTCCTCCTCCGTGACCACCGTGATCCTGGTCGGGTTCATCTCCGCCGGCCTGCTCTCCATGGCCCAGAGCGTCGGCGTCATCATGGGCGCCAATATCGGCAGTACGGTCACTGCCCAGATCCTGGCCTTCAAGGTCACGCAATACGCCTTGCCGATGATCACCATCGGCATGCTGATCGCCTTTCTTGCCAAGCGCGATGACTGGCGCGAATACGGCAAGGTGCTGCTCGGCTTCGGTCTCGTCTTTCACGGCATGGGCGTGATGAGCGATGCCATGTTGCCACTGCGCTCCTATACGCCATTCATCGATTTCATCACCAACTTGTCGAATCCGCTGGCGGCCGCCGCGATCGGCGCGGTGTTTACCGCCGTGATCCAGTCGTCCGCTGCGACCACGGGCATCGTCATCGTGCTGTCGGGCCAGGGCCTGATGACGCTGGAGGCCGCGATCGCCGTCGCCCTGGGGGCCAATATCGGCACTTGCGCTACCGCCGGGCTCGCCGTGATCGGCAAGCCGCGCGAAGCGGTCCGCACGGCGGTCGTGCATGTGCTGTTCAATATCGCCGGAGTCATTATCTGGATCGGCTTTGTGCCCGAACTCGCCAACCTGGTACGGGCAATCTCGCCGACGGCGGAAAACCTGACCGGCGTCGCCCGCGCGGCCGCCGAGGCGCCGCGCCAGGTCGCAAACGCCCATACCATCTTCAACGTGGTCAATACCGTCCTGTTCATCGGCTTTACCACTCAGATCGCCCGTTTCGTCGAATGGCTTGTGCCGGACCGCCCCCTCGTGGAGGCCGAGCGCTTCGCGCCGCGTTATCTCGACGAGCAGCTTCTGGGAACTCCTTCGATCGCGCTCGATGCTGCCCGGCACGAGATCGTGCGGCTCGGCGGATTTGTTCGCGATATGCTCGACACGGCAATTCCAGCCGCGACGTCGGGCACCCGCCTGCAGCTCGAACAACTGGAGGCGATGGACCGGCCGGTCGATGCCTTGCATCGCGCGATAATCGGTTATCTGCGCAAGGTCAGCCTGAGCAACCTGTCCACTGACCAGTCAAACCTGCTTATTGCGTTGATCAATATCGCCAACGATCTGGAGCACATCGGAGACCAGATCGCCACGAACATCGTCGCCTCGTCGCGAAAACGCATTGATGAAAACGTCGTCATGAGCCAGCCGACCGCTGCAGCAATCGCGGAACTGCACGGCAAGGTCGCGGAGGCGCTGGCGGAAGCTCTCAGGTCGCTCGATCAGGAGGACCCGGCGCGCGCCGCGACGGTTCGCGCCATGAAACAGGACCTCGCCGAGATGCTCGAGGAAATCGCCCGCCACCAGATCGCCCGCCTGCAGGCGGATGAGCCCAGGCGGCTCATGACATATGCCCGCGAAATCGAGTTGATCGAAATCCTCGATGATATTTTCAGGACGACGCGACGCATCGCACGAACCCAGATCAAGGGCTTCGAAGTCGCACCGTCCGACGAGCTGTCGCCAGCGGAGGAGACAGCCACATAGAGCCTGAGATGTCGGCTATGCGCCGACGGTGCGAGGTTTCTGAACGCCATGAGCGCAAACGCAACGCGCCGTAAAGCCGTATCGCCGTATTTACGGCGATGGGTCAAACCGCCGGAAACGCCCGTTCCGGAATGGCGTGCGGCACGTCAGCGAAGCCCATTTGAAGCGTTCCCTCGCAGAATTTGATTTCCGCTATAATGAGCGCGCAAGCCTTGGCGTTTCTGACGCACAACGCGCCCTGCAGCCTTAAAGGGTATCGAAGGCAAGCGTCTCACCTATCGGCGGACTAACGAAGCCCGTTACGTTTAAACAGAAGGCGCGTCGTCTTTGGTGGAAACGTCGAGGCTAGACTCCTCGGCAATTACACGACTCAGACGATCCCTCTCTCTCGCCAAAACCTTCAGGCTTTCATTGAGCTGCACTACAAGACTCTGTTCTGGATTCCCTGTTTGCTTCAGGGCTTCATGATTCTTCCATTCTTGAAGGGATTGTGAAGCGACGTTTTCCTTTACATCACTAAGAGCAGCAATCGCTCGTGCGTGCCACGCCCAAACAGCATCGCGCCACCTCCCGTGCTTCCTGCTTCCACCCCTTGACTCATAGACTTCTTGGCCCAAATCCCATTGGTCGCATAATGTGCTGAATAGATCTTTTGTCGATCCTCGCGCTTCAATTTGAACGGCCAAAGCTTCCTTCTCTGCGACCTCAGCTTTTTTTTCTTCACGTATCAATTTATCGAGTTGCGGCGGCACAACAATAAGCCCCAAGACGATAAATAGAGCA
>CALZIL010000262.1 GCA_945787495.1 uncultured Afifella sp.
GTGTTATGCGGACAGCCGGAGCAGAAATGCGGGATGCGGACAGCGACGCTTGTCGTCGACCTGAGCACATCTTGCGCGTTTTCAAGATGTTTCAGCCGCGCCGCGATCTCATCGTCGTCAGCATAGGCGAGGATGCGGCTCGCGATGACGATCGCCACGTCATTGGCGTCAAGCGCGCCGGTTGAGGGGAAGAGTTTTTCATTCCGCCCGGTCTTCTTGCCAACCACCTTGGGCGCGTCGGCGCGGCCGTAAAGCTGCTCCTTGATCTGCGTCTCGACCAGCGAGCGCTTTTCCTCAACGACGACGATCGTTTCCAGCCCGTCGGCGAAACGGTTGAAGCCGTCCGGTTCCAGTGGCCACGGCGCGGCGATCTTGTAAAGGCGCAGGCCGAGATCGGCGGCGCGCTTTTCATCGATGCCGAGAAGATCGAGCGCCTGCAGCGTGTCGAGCCAGTTCTTGCCGAGCGAGGCGATACCGAGCCGCGCCTTGGGGCCGCCGCGCATGGCGATGCGGTCAAGACCGTTTTCGCGGATAAAGGCCAGCGCCGCAGGCTTTTTGAAATTGTGCAGCAGCTCTTCCTGCTGCAACGGATGCAGGCCGGGGCGGATGTTGAGCGAACCGCCGTTCAGCGATGCCGGCGGCATGGCGATCTCCGGCAGAATGACCGAAACCCGGTCAAGCGCGGCATCGACTGAGCCGGTCGCTTCGATATTGTCCTTGATGCATTTCAGACCGACCCAGACGCCGGCGAAACGCGACAGCGCCCAGCCATAAAGGCCGAAATCAAGGATCTCCTGGACGCCGGCCGGATTGAGGATCGGCATCATCGCATCGACAAAGGCGAATTCCGACTGGTGCGCCGTCGTCGAGCTTTCGCAGGTGTGGTCGTCACCCATCAAGGCGAGAACGCCACCATGTTCGGCCGTGCCGGCGAAATTGGCGTGGCGGAAGACATCGCCGGAGCGGTCGACGCCCGGCCCCTTGCCGTACCAGATGCCGAAGACGCCGTCATAGCGGCCCTCGCCACGCATGCCGGCCTGCTGCGTGCCCCACAAGGCCGTCGCCGCCAAGTCCTCGTTAAGGCCGGACTGGAAGACGATGTCGCTGGGTTCAAGCACCTTGCCGGCGCGCCAGAATTGCTGGTCGAGGCCGCCAAGCGGCGAACCGCGATAGCCGGTGACAAAGCCGGCGGTATTCAGGCCGGCGCGCTCATCGCGCGCCTTTTGCATCAGCGCCAGTCGGACAATCGCCTGCGTGCCGGAAATGAAAACCCGGTCCGTATCCAGATCGTATTTGTCGTCCAGCGTAACGGAGCGAAGGACCATCACGCATCAACCGGGAGATTTGTCCGCATCTTTTCCATCATGGCTCTGATTCTGGGAATTTTGGCGGGAATTATCTTATTGATTTAGGGGCGAAGCCGGAATTTCCTACCGAAACGGTGGCCTCAGACACCCCAGTGCCAAAAATCGTCGCCCTCATTGGCATAAAACCGCGCTAGCACCATGTTGTGAACCTCGCTGGCGCCGTCGACGAGCCGGGCGCATCTTGCATAGCGGTAGATCCATTCCACGATCGTATCGGTGGAATAGCCGCGCGCGCCAAGCAGCTGCAGCGCCGTATCGGCGGCCAGATGCAGCGTATCGGCGACATGGACCTTGGCGATGGAAATCTCCTTGCGGGCATAATCGCCCTGATCGAGCTTCCAGGCCGCGTGCATCACGAGGAGCCGGCCGGTCTGGATGGCGCGGGCCGCTTCGCCCATCTTCAGCTGGACGCTCTCGCGCTCCGCCAGTTTGATGCCGAAACCCTCGCGCTCGCCAATATAGTCGGCGGCAATCGCCAGCGCGCGCTTGGCCATGCCGAGCCAGCGCATGCAATGGGTCAGACGGGCAGGGCCGAGCCGGATCTGCGTTACCTTCAGCCCGTCGCCAACCTCCATAAGCCGGTTTTCATCGGCGATCTTCAGACCGTCAAATTCCATTTCGCAAACGCCGCCATGCTCGTCCGGCCCCATATTCTCGATGCGCCGAACGATCCGCCAGCCGGGCTGGTCGCGGTCGAACAGGAAGCCGCTCAGATGCCTGCGTTTTTCATCCGGGTTATCGTCGGTGCGCGCAATGAGGATGAAATGCTGGGCGATATCGGCGCCGGAAATGTACCATTTGCGGCCGCTGACGACCCAATGGTCGCCGCGTTTTTCAGCCCGTGTGCGCATCATCGCCGGATCGGAGCCGGAGCCGGGATGCGGCTCGGTCATGGCGAAAGCCGAATTGACCTTGCCCTCGATGATCGGCTGCAGCCAGCGCGCCTTCTGTTCGTCCGTGCCGACCTGTTCCAGCAGCCGCATATTGCCGTCGTCCGGCGCCGCGCAGTTAAAGGCCGAAGGCCCGAAAATCGACCGGCTCGCCTCTTCATAGAACATCGCCTGGCCGGCCATTGTCAGGCCCAGCCCGCCACGCTCCTTGGAGATTTGCGGTGCCCACAGCCCGGCCGCCCGGGCCTTTTCGCGCAAGGCGTTGCGCTTGGCGAGCTTGATGTTGTCGTATTCGTTCCAGTTGGCCCGATCCGCCTCGACTGGCAGGACATGGTCATCGACAAAGGCGCGAACCCGTTGCCGCAAGGTCTCCAGGTCTTCAGAAAGCGTGAAATCCATCTGCCAGCCCTCAGCCCCTCTAGCTCATCCCAAGAAGGTGACCGCCATCGACCGTCAGCGTCGTACCGGTGATGTAGGCACCGGCGGCGGACGCCAGCAACAGCAGCGCGCCATCAAGATCGCCCTCTTCGCCGAAACGCCGCATCGGATTGCCTTTCAGCAGCGCCTCACCGGCGGGACTGGCCAGATAATCGGTGTTGATCTCGGTTGAAAACCAGCCCGGCGCGATGGCGTTGACACGAATGCCGTGGCGCGCCCATTCCAGCGCCAGCGCCTTGGTCAGTTGGACGACGCCGGCCTTCGACGTGGCATAGGCGGCAATCCCCTTGTCGACGCCGAATCCGGCAATCGAGGCGATATTGACGATCGCGCCACCGGTTTCCGCGGCGACCATCCGCCGCGCCGCTTCCTGGGAAAGCGCGAAGACCGCATCGAGATTGGTCGCCATCACGGAACGCCAGGTCTCGGCCTCAAGATCGAGCGCCGACCCGCCATGAGCAATGCCGGCATTGTTGACGAGGAGCGTCACCGGGCCGATCTGCGCTTCGACGGCGTCGAAGGCGGCGGTGACGCTGTCTTTGTCGGTGACGTCGCAGGCCACCGCGATGGCCGTTCCACCATCGCTGGCGATCTCGCCGGCCAGCACCGCCAGCCGGTCGGCGCGCCGCGCGGCAAGCGCCACCTTCGCGCCATTGGCCGCCAGCACTTTTGCAAAGTGCCGCCCTAGGCCGGACGAGGCGCCGGTGACCAGCGCCACGGCGCCGCTGAGATCGAAGAGGTTTGTCGCTTTCATCGCCGTCCTGCTTAGCCGGGATAAAGCACGGACGGAAGCCACGTCGCCATGCCCGGCGCGAACCACAGCAGCGCCAGGGCGAAGAGCTGGATGATGACGAACGGTACGATGCCCCGGTAGATGTCGCCGGTGGCGATTTCCGCCGGCGCGACGCCGCGCAGATAAAACAGCGCCAGACCGAAGGGCGGCGTCAAAAACGAGGTTTGCAGGTTCATCGCCATCATGATGCCGAGCCAGACCGGGTTCATCATCGAGCCGTCGGCCATCTCCATCTTCAGAAGGATCGGCGCGACGATCGGCACGACGATGAAAACGATTTCCAGGAAATCGAGAAAAAAGCCCATCACGAACATGACCAGCATGACAGTGAGCACCGCGGAAAACGTGCCGCCGGGCAGGCTTTTCAGAAAATCTTCGACAAAGTCGCCACCGCCCAGCCCGATAAAGACCAGCGAGAACAGCCGAGCGCCGATAATGATGGTGAAAACCATCGCTGTAATCGTCATGGTCGACTGACAGACGGCGGCGAGGATCCGCTCACCGTTCCTGTCACGTCCGCGATAAGTGCGCATCAGGGCAGTGGCGATGCCCCAGACAAGGCCGGCGGTCAGCGCAAGCGCGGCGAAGATCGCCGTCCAATCGGCAGCGGAAAC
>CALZIL010000263.1:0-3922 GCA_945787495.1 uncultured Afifella sp.
CCGATGATCGTGACGATTTCGCCGCGATGGACCGCGAGATCGACGCCTGAGAGAATATCGCGTCCGTTTCGCGAAACTCCGACATCGGCAAGCGTGACCAGCGGCGCGCCGTCGCGCTCTGCCTGCGGCAATGCGACCTGCGCGGCCGATTGCGTCGTCCGGTCCTGTGCCAGATCCTGCGTCACCATGCCGATGGTGCTCCCATTTTCATTGCAAGGTCATTATAGAGCGACAGCTTTCAGGTTGCGAGGATGACAATCACATGCGGCTGATACACGGGCGGCTGATATCGATCTGTTCGGTGATCGCCATGATCGCGATTGCCGGAACACCGGCAAAAGCCGATCCGCCGCGCGTCATTGCAACCATTGCGCCACTGCATTCGCTCGTTGCAAGCGTGATGGCCGGCGTCGGCGAAGCCGATCTGCTGCTGTCCGGCCCGGTTTCGCCGCACGATTTCGCCCTGGCGCCCTCCGATGTCCGCCGCATCGCCGCCGCCGACCTGGTGATCTGGGTCGGCGCGCCGCTGGAATCGTTTCTCGTCAAACCTCTGGATGGTGCCGGAGATCGCCAGCTCAGTTTGCTGAAGGTTCCCGCCCTCAATGCCGTACCTTTTGATTCCGGTGGCAATGACGGGGATCGCGCCGGCCCCGATCCCCACATCTGGCTTGATCCGGTTCGCGCGATTGCCATTGTGACCGCAGTTGTAGACCGGCTGTCACGGATCGACCCGGATAATGCCGCGACCTATCGCGCCAATGCGGCAGATATTTCAGACCGGTTGGCGGCGCTGGACGAGGCGATCCGCGCCCGGCTGCAGCCCGTTGCGTCGCGACCGTTCATCGCCTTCCACGACGCCTATGGCTATTTCTCCCGCCGTTACGGATTGCAGCCGGCCGGGTATTTTGCCGTCGATCCGCAGCGCCGGCCGGGCGCTCGCACGATTGCCCGACTTGCCGATCTGGTCAGCGCCGGCACCGTCGCCTGTGCCTTTGTCGAACCGCAATTCGATGCTCGCATCGTTGAAGCGATTGCCGCCGGCCAGCCCTTGCGCATCGGCCGGCTCGATCCGTTGGGCGTCGATCTGGAGCCGGGCCCGGCGCTTTACGAAACACTTCTGAAGGCCAATACGGAAGCGATCGCCGACTGCCTCGGCGGTACGGGTTAAGCGGCAACGCCGGCAGCTTGTGTCGCGATCAAAGTCGCAAACGGACACGCATGAGAACGCCGTTTTGGCGTAACCGAGTCCAACCTGTGAAAAATGAGAGTTAGAGTCTGCAATGTCCGAGCTAGCGCAAAAGGCGGAAACCCCTGTCATTGACGGCAAAGCCGTCGCCGCCACAGTGATCGACAAGGTCAAGGAGGCCCGCGACTGGCTGGTTTCCGCTGCCGGTGAAAAGCCCGGCCTGGCCGTCGTTCTCGTCGGCGAAAATCCGGCCAGCGAGGTCTATGTCCGCAACAAGGGCAAGAAGGCGGAGGAATGCGGCTTTCACTCCGTCCAGCATACGCTGGCGGCCGATATGCCGGAAGCCGATCTGCTGGCTCTGATCGGCAAGCTGAACGCCGATGCCATGATCCACGGCATTCTCGTCCAGTTGCCGCTGCCCGACCATATTGACGAAAAGAAAGTGATTGCGGCGATCGACCCGGACAAGGACGTCGACGGATTCCATCCCATCAATGTCGGCAGGTTGGGCGCCGGCGCCACTGACGAGGCGCTGGTGCCGTGTACGCCGGCCGGCAGCATCATCCTCGCCAAATCCGCCCTCGGCAGCGATCTGTCGGGCCTGGAGGCGGTCATCGTCGGGCGTTCCAACATTGTCGGCAAGCCTGTCGCCCAGTTGCTGCTTGCGGAACATTGCACGGTGACGATCGGCCATAGCCGCACGCGCGATCTGCCGGCCGTCTGCCGCCGCGCCGACATTCTGGTTGCCGCCGTCGGCCGGCCGCAGATGATCAGGGGCGACTGGATCAAGCCGGGCGCTTGCGTCATCGATGTCGGCATCAACCGGGTGCCGGCGCCGGAAAAAGGTGAGGGCAAGACCCGGATCGTCGGCGATGTCGCCTTTGATGAAGCCGTCGAGGTTGCCGGATCGATCACGCCGGTGCCGGGCGGGGTCGGGCCGATGACGATTGCCATGCTGATGGCCAATACGGTGATCGCCGCTGCCCGTGCGGCGGGGCGTCCGGATATCGCCGACTCCGTTTTGAAAGACTAGCCGAAATTGCCTGCCAGCCGGGGGAACTGACATGAAAAGCAAAGCCCGTGTCGTCGTCATCGGAGGCGGCGTTGTCGGCGTCGCGACGCTTTATCACCTGGCCCGCAAGGGCTGGTCGGATGTCATTCTTTTGGAGCGCAAGGAGCTGACATCCGGGTCAACCTGGCATGCCGCCGGTCTGCTGCCGCTCTTCAATATGAGCTATTCGGCCGGCCAGATTCACAAATATTCCGTCCGCTTTTATCACGAACTGGAGGAGGAAACCGGCATGGACACCGGCTTCCGCCAGGTCACCAACGTCCGCATGGCCCGCACCAAGGATCGTTGGGACGAATATATGTACTATGCCGGCATTGCCCGCACGATCGGCGTCAACGTCGTCACCATGACGGCGGACGACATCAAGGCGACCTGGCCGTATGTCAATGTTGATGGCATTCTCGGCGCCATCCAGCATCCCGATGACGGCTATATCCAGCCCGCCGATCTGACCCAGGCGCTGGCCCGCGGCGCCCGCAACCACGGCGCCGAAATCGTCCGTAACGTCACCGTCACCAGCCTTGCCCAACAGGCTGACGACAGTTGGATCGTCAGCACCGATCAGGGCGACATTGCCTGTGAGCATGTCGTGTCGTGCACCGGCAACTTTGCCCGCCACACCGGCGAGATGGTCGGTCTCGATATTCCCGTGATCCCGGTCGAGCACCAGTCCGCACCCCGCCATCCAGGAGTTTCGGGCTAATGGCGGCGCCGAACTGTGCGTTCTGCGTGAGAGCGATTCCTCCTGGTATATGCGCGAGGAAGCTGGCGGCCTGCTGCTCGGTCCCTACGAAAAGGGTGCGCCGTGCTGTTATGTCGACGGCCCGGACGCGGACTGCGAATACGAGCTGTTCCAGGAAGACCTGGACCGGCTGATGCCGCATATCGAAACGGCGATCACGCGCGTGCCCTATTTCGAAGAGGTCGGCATCAAGAAAGTCTATAACGGCGCCATTGCCTATACGCCGGACGGCTCGCCGATCATCGGCCCGGCCTGGGGCCTGAAGAATTTCTGGCTCAATGAAGGCCATTCCTTCGGTATCACGGCGGCCGGCGGCGCCGGCTGGCAATTGGCCGAGTGGATCATCGATGGCGAGCCGACCATCGACATGATGGGCGTCGATCCGCGCCGGTTCGGCCCCTATGCCTCGCGTGGCTACCTCCGGCAAAAGAACGAGGAAGCCTACGCCAATGTCTTCACGATGCATTATCCCGACGAGGAGCGCGTCGCGGCGCGGCCCCTGAAGACGGCGCCCTGTTACGGCCGCATGGCCAGGCTCGGTGCCGTGTTCGGCTCCGTCTATGGCTGGGAGCGGCCGAACTGGTTCGCGCCGGATGGCTATGAAGTGCCGGCGGCCGAACTGGACGTCGACGATACGCTGACCTGCCACAATCATCCGCCCGCCGACCACACCGGCCGCATCCGCGAGCGCTGGTCGTTCCGCCGCTCCAATTATTTCCCGATCGTCGGCGAGGAAGTGAAGAGCGTCCACGAAAAGGTCGGCCTGCTCGACATGACCGCGTTTGCCAAATGCTTTGTCACCGGACCGGGCGCCGAAGCCTGGCTGGACGGGCTGATGGCCAACCGAATCCCGAAGACCATCGGCCGCGTCAATCTGTGCCACATGCTGACCGCCCGTGGCGGCGTGCGCGCCGAATTCACC
>CALZIL010000263.1:3941-8028 GCA_945787495.1 uncultured Afifella sp.
AGCGTGCGGTTTTATCCGGTTACCACGGATCTGGGTGTCCTGGTTCTCGCCGGCCCGCGCTCGCGCGACGTCCTGCAAAAGCTCACCGAAACCGATCTTTCCAATGACAGCTTCAAATGGCTGACCGGCAAGAAGATCAGCGTCGGCCGGGCCCGCGCCGATGCGCTTCGCGTCAATTTTGTCGGCGAACTCGGCTGGGAGCTGCACCATCCGATCGAGATGCAGAACACCATCTTCGATCTGGTGATGGACGCCGGTGCCGAATTCGGCATCAAACCCTTCGGCATCCGCGCCATGGATTGCATGCGGCTGGAAAAGTCCTACCGGCTGATCCCGCGCGAACTCTCAATTGAATATTCCGCCTATGAATCCGGCCTTGACCGCTTCGTCCATCCCAATAAGGGCCAGTTCCTCGGCCGTGACGCCCTGGTGGAATGGCGCGAACGCGGCGCCAACTGGCAGTTTGTCACGATGGAAGTCCATGGTGTGAGCGATGCCGACGCGCGCGGATCGGAAGCGGTCTACAAGGGCGATGACCTCGTCGGCCGGGCGACATCGGGCGGCTATGGCTGGCGGCTCGGCAAGAGTCTGGCGTTGGCCATGGTTCAGCCGGAACATGCCGGACTGGGGACGGAACTGGAAATCGCCATCCTGGGTGACCGCTACAAGGCCAGCATTATCGAAGAAAGCCCCTTCGATCCGGACAATAAGCGGTTGCGCGCCTGACCCGGCGTTCAGGATAAGTGGGCTAGACCAGAAGCTCCTCGCGCTGCTGCCGTTCCTGTTGCGGCGAGCGTCCGTACAGTTCGCGATAGCATTTGGAAAAGTGCGAGGCTGAGACGAAGCCGCAGGCAACTGCCACTTCGACGATCGGCGCATCGGACTGGATCAGAAGATGGCGCGCTCGGTCAAGCCGGATTTCCAGATAATAACGGGCCGGCGAGCGGCCGAGATTGCGGCGGAAAAGCCGCTCGATCTGGCGTCGTGACAGGCCGGCATATTTGGCGATCTCGACCAGCGACAGCGGCTCGGCGACATTGGCTTCCATCAATTCGATGATGAAAAGCAGCTTGGTGTTCTGCAGGCCGAGCCGGGCGCGCAGCGGCAGCCGCTGGCGGTCCTGCGGCGCCCGCATGCGGTCGGTCAGCGCCTGCTCGCAAATCTTGCCGACTAGCGTGTCGTCGAAATCCTCGCCGATGAGATGCAGCATCAGGTCGAGCGACGCCGTGCCGCCGGCGCAGGTATAGGTGCTGCCGTCCTGCTCATAGAGGTCGGCATAGACCTCGGCTTCCGGAAATTTTTCCGAAAAAGCCGGCAGGCTTTCCCAGTGAATGGCGCAGCGTTTGCCGTCCAGCAGCCCGGCATCGGCGAGGATCCAGGCGCCGGTGCATAGCGCCCCGACCGGTATGCCCTGCCGGTCGAGCGAAGCGAGCCAGGCGTTCAGGGTCTTGTCCTTGAAGCGTTCGATGAAAAGGCTGGCGCAGACAAAGACCTGGTCGGGCCGGTCGCCGCGCCGGATCCGTTCCCGCTCCTCCTTCAAGCCTGCATCGACGGAAAGTGTCAGTCCGGCGGACGCCTTTGCCGGTTCGCCGTCCGGCGTAACCAGCCGCCAGTGATAGACCTTGCGGCCCAGCATGCGGTTGGCCATGCGCAGCGGCTCCAGCGCCGTGGAAAACGACAGCATGGAAAATTCCGGTATGAGCACAAAAGTGAAATGGCGCTCAAAGGTCTCGTCAGCCGTCACCAAAGCCTCCCAAACGCCGGTCAGGCTTCTTTGCCGGATTGTCGCGTGAGCAAAAAATCCGGTTCCCGGCGATCCCGCTGGATTACCGACGAATATCAGGCATCCGTCAAGAACGTCACCACTTCGATCCGGTTGCCGTCCGGATCACGAATGAAGGCGGCATAGTAGCGGTCATTTTATTCAGGACGCAGGCCGGGCGGCCCATCGTCCGATCCGCCGGCGCCGATTGCCGCCTTGTGGAACGCATCGACCGCGTCGGTGGTTCTTGCCCTGAGACAAATATGCGTGCCGCTGTCAGCCGCGGCAGGCGCCGAGCCGGGGCGGGCATTCAACCAGAATTCCGGATAGGTTTTGCCAAAGCCGATGGTGCCGGTTTTGACGACCACCCGGGCGAGGCCGATTGTGCCGAGCACGGCATCATAAAACGCACCGCTGGCACCGAGATCGCGGACATTTATCGAGACGTGGTCGATCATTTCCTGGCCTTTTTCATCAGTTTCTTCCGGGAAATGGCGTCTGCCCGGATGAATTCATCATCTCACACCTTGCCCGGCTGCGACATGCGTGCGGCGTTTGTGCGATTGCCGACAATCACCTCAACCCGCTAAACCAGCATCATGAACCGCTACAACGCCTTCCGTTTGATCCGCGAGGGGCTTACCGGCCAAAAGGGCTGGGAGCCGGCCTGGCGCTCGCCGGCCGAGCCAAGGCCGTCCTATGATGCCGTTGTCATCGGCGGCGGCGGCCATGGTCTGGCAACGGCCTATTACCTCGCCAAAGAGCATGGCATGACCAACATAGCCGTGATCGAAAAAGGCTGGATCGGCAGCGGCAATGCCGGCCGCAACACGACGATCATCCGCTCCAACTATCTCTATGACGAGAGCGCGGCGATCTACAATCACGCCCTCGATCTGTGGAAGGGCCTCGGCCGCGAACTCAACTTCAACATCATGATGAGCCATCGCGGCGTCCTCAATCTCGCCCATGACGAGGGCGAGGCGCGCCAGCTCAAGCGCCGCGTCGAGGCGAACCGGCTGAATGGCGTTGACGCCGAATGGCTGGAGCCGGACGAGGTCAAGAAGTTCTGCCCGCCGATCAACATGGCACCGTCGATCCGCTATCCGGTGATCGGCGCGACTTTGCAGCGCTCCGGCGGCACCAACCGGCATGACGCTGTCGTCTGGGGCTATGCCCGGGCCGCCAGCGGGCTCGGAGTCGACATTATCGAACAATGCGAAGTCACTGAGATATTGACCGAAAAAGGCACGGTCACCGGCGTCCAGACGACTCGCGGCGCCATCAACACGCCCAAGGTCGCCTGCGTTACCGCCGCCCACACCTCGGTCATGGCGAATATGGTCGGCTTGCGCCTGCCGGTCGAAAGCCATCCCCTGCAGGCGCTGGTCTCCGAACCGGTCAAGCCGGTCATGCCTTGTGTATGCATGTCCAACGCTGTGCACGTTTATATGAGCCAGTCCGACAAGGGTGAACTGGTGATCGGCGCCGGCATCGATCCTTATCTGAGCTACACCCAGCGCGGCTCCATGGACATCATCGAACACCAGATGGCGTCCCTGAAGGAGCTGTTTCCGTTTGTCTCACGGCTGAGATTGATGCGGCAATGGGGCGGCACTGTCGATGTCTGCCCCGACGCCAGCCCGATCATTTCAAAGACGCCGGTCGATGGCTTTTACGTCAATGGCGGCTGGGGCACCGGCGGCTGGAAGGCGACCCCGGGATCGGGCCATGTCTTTGCCGATCTTGTCGCCCGCGACGAGCCGAACGCCATCGCCGCGCCGTTCACCATCGACCGATTTGTCTCCGGCGCGCTGGTCGCCGAACACGGCGCCGCAGCCGTGGCGCATTAGGGGTAGGGGCGCACCATGTTCGTCATCAAATGTCCCAATTGCGGCGAACGCGATTTATCGGAATTCTCCTATGGCGGCGAGGCGCACATTTCCCGGCCCGAATGGCGCGACGAGATGAGCGACACCGAATGGGCGGAATTCGTCTTCATGCGGACCAACCCGAAGGGTGTCTTTGCCGAGCGCTGGAACCATGCCGCCGGCTGCCGGCGCTGGTTCAACATGCTGCGCAACACCGCGACCGACGACATTCTTGCCGTCTACGGGATGGGCGAAGAGCCGCCCGAGGTGACGGCCAATCTGCCGGCAACGCCGTCCGGCGAGGCAGCGATCGGTTCGGGCAATGACGAAGCCAAGGTGATCGACGCCGGCGACGCGGCTGATGGCGGGGGCGGAGCATGACCGGCGCCAGGCAATCGCACCGCCGCGCCGCTGGCGGGCTGATCGACCGGTCGCGAACGGTCCGCTTCACCTT
>CALZIL010000264.1 GCA_945787495.1 uncultured Afifella sp.
GATTTGTAGTCGGGTACGAATTGCCCAGACATGTTTCGGTCGAAGCGGCGGCTTTGCGCCGGTCAGCTTGCCCTTGTTCCAAGGCACGTTCCGCCGTTCAACGCAGTCTTGGAAGTATTCGATATCCATGTTCGTTCTCCATCGTTTGCGGGAACGAACAGCGTCCGACCTATGTGATAGAATCAGTGTTCGCGCATCTGGTTTCGAGGCGAACCGGTCATCGAGTGGTTAATAGGCCGGATGACAAGGTCGCAGAATGACCCTGAACGGACATCGTCAATTTCACTTGGCTGCTCTTGCGCCATTCGGTCCGCATTCTCAAACCTATCTGTTGTGCCGCACACTAAGTTTCATCCTATTTGATTGAAGTCCGGAGAGGCGCGAAAGCGGCGCACCTGGAGGATCGAAAACACGATGCCTGCAAACAGGATCGCATTAAACAGAACGACGGCCAGCCAGAACACCGAACTGCTTGCCGCGAGCAAGACAAGCTCCGTGATTGCCGTAGTTTCCTCCGGTCTTTCCGCAAGCCGACCAGACCTATATGCGGCGGCGATCACAAACAGCACCAAGGCATCACCAGCGGCAATCGTCAGACCGAAGAGAACAATTGCGCTTTGGAAAACCAGGATCGCGTAGTGCTTTGTGGCAAGCGGCCTCGGCTTTGTAAGTGCTTGCCTAAACGGAAGACGAGGCACGTCTGGCGCACGACGCCCCAGAATCTGCACAACCAACCTGTCTCTGCGATAAAATTCGGTCACCGCAAGAGCTGCCAAAGCAACGACACTGGAAACCATGAACCAGGGAATTTGCCTCTGGGTCTCGATCACGCCCGTCATGAACAGGCCAGCGGTCAGCGCGATAACGATGCCCCCTTCGAAGAGGAACCGCCATACAAGTCGATTCAGTTCTCGAAGTAGTTGGTTTTTTTCGGACTCTGAAATATCGAACCCTTCACTGAACACCGTCGGTCTATATACGTACCGATCGCCGTGCTTTTCGAAATAGAAAGCTGCGTTTAAAAACGACATCCGATCTTCGCCCCATTGACGTGTCGGGCTCACCTTCCGCTTGTGGCTATTCGGCATCAATCCAATAATTCACCAGAGCGCTGTCTGCGAATTCTCCCAAATCCGGGTGCTCGGACAGGTACCAAAGGAAGCGTTTAATCGCTGTTATTTGCTCCTTCGTAAGAAGCGAGAATTTGGATTTCCGGAAATCATGAAGAAGCTCGCGCTCCGTGCCAGGGTCAAGGGCGAGCAAGATGCTTTCGGCGGCAATCTCCACCGTGTCGCGATTGTTCAGTGTCCATATCAGATAGGACGGCAGATAATAGCGAAACGCTTCGGCGCTGAACGCGGTCGGTGCAGCGTAGCTGTAAATGATGTTCTCGTCAGTCATATCCTCGCGACGAACGCCGCCATAGAACTCCAGAATATCAACGTCATCCATGCAGTCGGGATGAAGAATTTTATCATCCCCAGGCGGTTCAAGACCCGCAAAAGCCTCATCAATTTCTTCAACCAGCGACTTCATCGGGTGCGACCGGCGATATCTAAAGAAATCTCCATCGACTGTTCAGGCTTGATGCTTATCCAATCAGGGCAGATCATCATCACTGCTTGAGGGGCATCAGTCGTCAGCTCTGGCGATATAGGCAGCGAGTTCGCCCAGGCCTGCATCCTTTGCCAGGTCCTGTGCCGTCTTGCCGGCAAATCCCGGGGCGCCGCTGCCGCGTATCGAGAGATCCACCCCGGCGTCAACGAGCTGTCTTGCAATGTCTTCGCGACGATTGATTGCGGCCAGCATCAGTGCACTCAATCCGAATTTGGCCGTCACATTCATATCGGCGCCGTTTGCCAACAAAACGCGCACCACGTCGTCGCGGCCACGCAGGGCCGCCAGCATCAGAGCGGTCTGTCCATATCGGTCAAGGCTATCAACGTCGGCGCCTTCAGCAATGAGACGCGCAATCGACTTGCTGTGTCCGCCAACCGCTGCCTCGTACCAATTGGCTCGCATGCTGCTGTTTAGCTCCTTTGGTGTCACTCGCTATCACCAGGCGATCCATGTCCCAGCTAGGGACTACCGCATTCTAGGCTTAGGTAACCTCCGGTGATGAACCAGAACAATTATAGCACCTCTCCTAGAAAATTGTGTTGATTGGTATTTTACTCTGCCCGTGCCGTTGGAGGGACTTTTATGCCGTGTCGAACTCTCTCAAAGGATGTGAGTCAATGACTTTAAATCACTTGATGTGGGTTTTCGGCGGCTTGTTCGTTGTGTTCGGGCTGCTCATGGCCGTCTTCGATGGCACCACCGCGCGGTATATATGGGGCGGGTTGAGTGTCGCATCCCTCGGCAGTTTTGCTCTCGCCATGGCCTTTGACGGGGTATCAAAGGGAGAGATTCGAGTGCAGTTCGATGTTATCAAGCGGGCCACCCATCCGCGGCTTTTTTGGGCCGCCGTTACCCTGATCGGTGCCGCCGGCATGGTGGTCTTGATAAGCGCCGCGTGGATCCTGTTTTTCAAGGCGAGGTAGGGTGGCGCTTGCAAAAACAAACGTCCGATATCTTGGCCGGTGGTCGGCCGCGGTGAAGACAAAGCGACATATAACCCGGGACAGTGCCGCCGATAGTTGTCTTTGTTCGGCCGAGCGCGGATGATCCGGGAAGCCTTGCCATCACTGCGAGGAACAACTGTGCCACACACCTCAAGTCTTGATGCACTCCTGAGACGACAGAGCCAAGCGCTTGGACGCCGACTGAAACCCAATAAGATCTTCCGCCAGACGATTGACCGGCAAGTCGGCGGCCGGTCCACCTTGGAGATCGTGCGGCGCATTTCACCGCCTTGTCTATTGCGAGACGACGTCTCGGTGAACGGCAAATGGCGCTATTCGGAATCTTTTGATGGAACGCGCGCCTGGTATCTCGATAAGGATCATCGGCAGCCGACAGAGGCCACGGGACACGCGCTAGCGGCACAGCGCTGGGCCGGCGCACTCCTTGACCACATGCAGCCCCTCAAACAAATGCAGCGTCTCGGATGTACATTGAAGGATCGCGGCATCCAATTCACAGCGAGGGGGCAATCGTTTCGAGCTGTCCAGATATCGATGCTCGACCACTTTGCTGAGACTATCTTTATCGATGAGCTGGGCCGTATCGTTGCCCATCATTGGGACCTACCCGAAGCTGGAAAGGACGAGCCCGAGCTAGAAGTGTGCGTCGATGAATGGGGCAAGCATGAGGGCCTCGTCCATCCTATCCGCTCAACGGTGCTCGATCGAAATACCGGCGAAACGATTGCGGAAATTATCGTGACCGACGTTTGTTTGGAGCCATATTTAGGAGAGGTCTTCAATCTCTCCGCAGATTGAAACACTTCAAAGATTCGCGACGTGTCTCGAGCCGGTATTCCCTTTTGTAGGATTAACCCAATCCGGTCCAGGGGCGTTGATATAAGTGAATTTGTCTAATACCCTTTGGTTTGGAGCTAGCGGCGACACAATTGGGGGAGTACTGCGATTATTCGCAGAACGATAATGTGTCGCTTCAGGCGTCCGGAATGACATATCGGAGAATGGATATGCTCAACTTCGGTTCGATTTTTGAAACGTTCCACGATGACGAGTGGAAGTCGAAGATGATCGAGTACGCCGTTATGGCGTGCCTGATCACGGTTGCCTTGATGCTGATCATCGGTGCTGTGGCAACCCAGATCGAGGGTGACTGGGTGGCTATTCACGACGCTTTGTTGGCTTCCTAAAGGGACGGCTTAATCAGTTGCTTGTGCGTACTGCGGCGGCGCCACTAGGATCAATGCTGCCCCAAGCATTTCACAAACGTTTTCGGGAATGCATGTCAGTGTTTAATAACCGCGTCGCGCATAGCGGCGGCGCATCATGGTCGCAATCGCCAAACGCCGCCCGCACGTCCGCTTATGGCACTTTTCGGACATACCCGACCCGCCACAGAATGTCCGTTCTTGATGCTGTGGACGGCTCCTCCACCGGCATCTGAGTGTGCCAAATTGCGGTGTTTTAGGGACCGCCAGGAAGGAGCCATCCATGGAAC